>NZ_JBFALC010000036.1:54222-100040 GCF_040656035.1 Streptomyces sp. NPDC050211 | reverse complement strand
ATCCGGAACGCGGGTGGGGCGGTCGCCTGATGGACCGCAAGCCCGGGGCAAAGCGCCCCGGGTCACTCAAACCGATCTTTGCGGGACAGCCCTTAAAAATGCACAACGCAGCACAGATTAAGATCACTCAGGCTGGGATCCGGCGCGATATCAGACGTCAGTGCCTGCTATTCCTCGATGGCCATATGTCTGCAGCTGTTGGAGGTAGGGTCCCCATTCCAGCACAGAAACATGAAGTAGTCATCACCCGTCTTAATGTCGTACGTCTGGTAATCGCAATCGCTATCTCCGCCATCAGTCACCGTCAATACAAGGCTGGCGGATCCCTCCCAGGTGCCTCTCCAGAGCGTACCTTTGACGCCGTAACCGTCGGCTCTTGTGTCGCAGACCACGAACTTGTCACCGTCGTCGATGTGCTCCATAGCGCCGCGATCGTTCGCGAGCCACAGGGTCCTATTGCCTACGTAAGCATGTGCAGGCGACGACGCGAGCAACATCATCGCACCCACGGCCGCAATGCCGACTACTCCTCGGATCGAATTTCTTATTTTCATTTCGCTAAGCATTCCCTGCCAATTGAAGCAAAGCAATATGACGGCGATATTCCGCTTGTAACTCTTCTGTGCGGATCCCCGTAAAGGGGCTTACATCAGATGTTGTCCGAAACCTCACCTCACGCCTCAGGTGTGATGCGTGCTCAGCCCGTGAGACCGAGTTCGCGTAGGGCGTCGGCCGGGCGGTTTCGGTAGTGGTCGTGTGCGGCGGCGTTGTTCTTCCATCCGGCGAGGTGGGCGAGGCTGATCGCCAGGCTGCGGAAGGTGGCGAGGGCTCGGGGAAGCTTCACATTGCCGCAGCCCATGGTCTGCGGTAGGACATGAGTCCGGCCTGACGTGTCGGCCCCCGTTACGCCTGTTGCCTGGGATCAGTGTTTGTGATCGCTTCGCGGATTCTGGGGTCCGTATCGCTCTGGCGAAGCAGACCGACGAGGTGCTGTGCGCAGCGTGGGTGTTCCTTGAGTACGGCGGCCAGGAGGAGAGCGGGTTCGCCTGTGAGGGTTCGCAGCCATGCCGGGATGTGGTCCCGCGCCTTGCACTGGTTCCAGATGCCGTCCCAGGTGCACATCGTGCGAGCGGCCTCATCCAGCAGGTTCCACGCGCTTTGGGCTGCACTCCCCGTTCTGACCTCAGCTTCCGTCAATGCGCGGTAGTAGCAGGACCCGATTCAATGACGCCACGCCAGGTCCGGCGATAGCCCTCGCGGAGCGGCCCGCCGACAAGGTCGAGGATCTCCGAGACTGCGTCCATCATCGGCGTCGGGTCTCCCGACTCACACAGGTGCAGGTGCCCTTCAAGCAGGGCGGTCCCGCGCTGATCGTCCGCCTCCAGAAGACGCCGTGGCAGCCACTTTCCACGGCCGATCCAGGCGTGGTGGTAGTCGCAGAGCAGATCGGCCGCAGCATTGAGAACGAGCCCGGCCACCGCAAGACGCTCGAATCGGTCACTCGTGTCGGCGAGATCGTCCAGCGCGTCCGTCAGCCCATACCTCTTCGTCTCGACTGTCTGCGGTTCCAGCGCCGGCGGACCCTCGCGGAGGTCCGCTTCGGCCAGGGCGCGGGCACGCCCGGCCCCACCATTTGTATCGACGAGGACGAGACCGGTGGCATACATGCTCTGCATGACCGCACGACGCGCAGCAACGTCCGCAGCGAAGAGGTCCACGAGACCGGCACGGGTATGGACGAAGAGCTCCACGACACAGCCCTCGAACCGGATCGTCTCCCGGCGAGTCTCGCCGCCGTCTCCGATGAGTATCGCCAGGTCCAGGTCACTACTGGGAGTGGCTCGCCCGGCGGCCGTCGACCTGGCAAGAATCACGGCCTGCGCATCGGGGAAACGGTCATGGGCAACACGTCGCGCCTGGTCAACTGGGTTTACGTTCATAGCGGTCGGCGTTCCGGAACTCTTAATCAAAGGCGACTGAATTTCTACTCCACGGCGTGACCACTACAGACCGTGACGGATCCGAGGCACTGACATTCACCGGTGTCCAACCTGCTGAGCGTTCAGCAGTTCCCTACCGGGCACAACACGATCGCCCCCGCGCGGGAGCTAGGCCGCGTTTGGAGTCGTGATCCCTATTGCGATGTGCTCGTGTTGGTCGATACTCGCGGTATGCAGATGGTGGTCCACCCCGAGTCAGGCTTGAGCAAGGCCACTTGGACGGAGCGGGACCTTGACGCGATGTCGTTTGACTCGTGCCAGATCCACGCCCTCGCCGTCACCGACGACGAGGGCCCGCCCGACGACCTGACCCCCGAGGAGTTCCTCGAGCAGGACGACATCGATGACACCGCACCGTCGGCCCTGCAACTGCACCTCGACCTCGATTACATCGTGCGCCGGGTCGAGCCGCCGTCGCCCTGGCGGGACGACAAGTTCTGGGTCTCACCGGCCACGCTGGTCTTCGACTGCATGGGGCCGATATCCGGCGACCTGCGCTCCATCCAGCTGCCGCTGCAAATGAGGAGGCTGCAACAGGTAGGGCCGACGCTCCCCCGCAGTGAGAGGCGGTGGTACCACCTGGAGGGCGCTGGCTTCCTCCTGAAGTTCAGCGCCTGGAGTTTCACCCTTCACCTGCGCCAACCGCCGCGATACGGCAGGCGAGTGCTACGGATGGCCGACCGCGGAGGGATCAGCTTCGAACCGCGCTCTTTCACCTAGGGCGTGTCTAGAGTTGTGAGGTTCAGTTTCGGTCCGGTGGATGCCGTCGGGTTGGTAGAACCCTGATGTGACCCGGCGCGAGTTGATCGATGCTGAGTGGGTTTTGATCGAGCCGTTTTTGCCGATCGGGCGGTTCGGCCCCTATCCCAAGCGGTTGCGTGAGCAGTTCGAGGGTGTGATCTGGCGGTTCCGGACTGGGAGCCAGTGGCGGGAGATGCCCGAGAAGTTCGGCGCTTGGCAGACGGTGTACGACCGGTTCACGCAGTGGCGGGACGCTGGGGTGTTCGCTGCCTTGATGGACGTGATGATCGCTGAGGCTGCCGCTCGCGGTGAGACGGATCTGTCGCTGGTCAGCGTGGATTCCACGGTGGCCCGGGTGCACCACGACGCGGCCGGGATGATCGTGGATCCGGCGGTGCTGGCGGCGCTGGAGCAGGCCGTGGCTGAGGAAAAGGGGCGGCCGATACCGGGCAAATCGGTCCGCTGACCGAGCAGGAACAGGCACGCCAGGACGCGCGGGCCGAGCGTCGACGAACCGGCGCCGGCATCGCGCCCGGCTGACGGCGGCTGCATTGGGACGCTCGCGCGGCGGGCTGACGTGCAAGGTCCATCTGGCCGCGGACCGGCGCTGCCGTCCGCTGGCGTTCGTGCTCACTCCCGGACAGGCCGCCGACAGCCCGCGGTTCGTGCCGGTATTGGAGAAGGTGAAGGTATGCGGGCCCATCGGGCGTCCACGCACCCGCCTGGACGCGGTGGCCGCCGACAAGGCGTACTCCTCTCGGGTCAACCGCGCCTACCTGCGCAGACGAGGGATCAAGGCGGTCATCCCGGAAAAGGTCGACCAGGCGGCCCACCGTAAGAAGCGCGGAAGCGCCGGCGGCCGACCGGTCGCCTTCGACGCCGGACAATATAAGGACCGCAACACCGTGGAGCGCTGCATCAACAAGATCAAAGCGTGGCGTGGCCTAGCCACCCGATACGACAAGACACCCGACAGCTACATGGCGGGACTTCAGCTTCGCGGATCAATCATCTGGATCTGCAGCCTCCGCCCCGCCACATGAACGCAACTCCAGACAGGCCCTAGTAGCCGGGCGGGATCCGGTCCTGCGGCCCATCGGCAAACTCTGCCGCGCCGTCGTCCATCTGCGCCCGCTCGGCCACGGCCGGGTCGGACGAGTCCGAGACCAGCTCGGCGATGCGCAGGGTGCACTCCCACTCCGACAGCCTGCCTTTGATCACCACGAGGTATGACTCCTGGTCGGCGAAGCGGTACACGCGGCGCCGCTTCTCGATGATGTTTCTGCTCGGTACATATGTGTGGACCGCAGCACGGAGTGCCTTCAGTGCCTGGTCCTTGGTCTCCTGCCCCTCGCAGATGAACTCGGTCCTGTATACGTCGCTGTAGTACTGCGCGATCACGACCCAGTTGCCCATGCACTCCCCCTCGGCGCCGTCGCCAGTCAGCCATAGCTCGGCCCCCGGAGCAAGACCCGGGGTGGTCTGCTCGGCGCGCCGTCACGGTCGTTGTCCTCAACGGCCGTGCGGGGCGAGTGTCTCCCCGAATCGGGCGTCGGCGGTGGGGGCACGGAGCGTGCCGCCGTTGAAGGACCATGAGCGGTTGGTGGAGAGGCCGCCGCTGGTGCCGGGGAAGACCCAGACGCGGCCGTCGCCTGTGTCCTCGCCGGGGGCGGAGGCGATCAGGCTGGCCCTGAGGTTGCGGTCGGCGTCGATGAGTCGCAGGGCGCCGCCGAACTGGTCGGCCTTCTCCGGGGTGCCGGGGACGGCACTGGGGCTCTGGCTGAGGGTGCGGATGCCGTGCGTGGTCAGGCCGGTGGCGGAGCCGCGCATCACCCAGACGGTGCCCGCGTCGAGGTCGGTGCCCATGTCGTTGCCCGGGGCGCCGATCGCGACGTCGCCGTAGCCGTCACCGTCGATGTCACCGACGCTCACGGCACCCCCGAAGCGGTCGCCGACCCGGTTGACGCCCGGGACGCCGGGCGAGTTCTGAGTCCAGAACTGCCTGCTGCCCGGGCCGCCGGGTCCGCCGAAGTGGACGTAGATGACGCCGGCGCCGGAAGGGTTGCCTGCGGAATCGCGCTCGGCGGGCGAGCCCACGACGAGGTCGGCGTAACCGTCCTTGTTGACGTCGCCCGAGGCACCGACCGGGCCACCGCCGGATATCTCATAGCGGTCCGCCCACCCACCGCCTCCCCCGGACACGTAGACCGCCCTGCCGTACAGGCCCGCCTGGCCGTAGCTCCCGGTCCCGAGAATGACGAGGTCGTCCGCGCGGTCCTTGTTGTAGTCGCCCATGGTGAGCGAGGCGGGACGGAAATCCGCGGGTACGAAGTAGGACAGCGCGGTGTAGTCCGAGGTCATGACCCGGCCGTAGGGCATGACTTGGAAGCTGAAGGCCCACAAGGTGCCCTTGGAGATGATGGCGACCGACGAGTCGACAATCTTGAACCACCCGGCGGCCAGTCCCATCCCGAAGCGGTTGCCCGCCACCGGGGTGATCTCCCGCAGCCATCGGCTGTCGGTGGCCTGCAGCCCGGTCGCGGAGCCGAACAGCACGGTGGCCGAGCCCGCGTCGACGGCGGAGCCGACGTCCTTGCCGGGGGCGCCGACGACGAGGTCGTCGTAGCCGTCGCGGTCCACATCGGCCGTGGCGGTGGCATGGCCGAACCGGTCGTCGCTCTGTGCGAGACCTTCCACGCCGGGGGTGCTCATGCTGAACGTCGCCCGCCGGGAGGTGGAGAGGCCGGTCGCCGAGCCGTACAGAACGGCGACGTAGCCGGCGCCCTTCTTGCCGCTGACCGTGGCGCCAGGGGCAGAGACGACGAGATCGCGGTAGCCGTCGCTGTTGAAGTCGTCGTGGGTGATGGGCGCGGGGGCGGCGGTGGCCGACGTGGTCGTCGCGGTGATCGTGGCGCCGATCGTCAGCAGTACGGTCGCCGCGGCCGTGGCGGTCGTCCGGCTCGTCCTGCGTCTGCTGGTGGGTCGCTTGGTGCGCACGATGCGCCTCCCGGGATCGCGGCATGGCCGGGCGTGGAGTGGCGGGTTCGGCGAGGGGCCCGTCCCCCGCCGTCGCCGGTTGGACCCGGGAGCGGGCCGAAGGGTTGCGCCGTGCAAGGGAGTTGCGGTCCACCCTTTGGGGACGTTCTCAAGGTTCGGCGGCAGAGGGCCGTCCGCTCGCCTCGAAGCCCAGCGGCACAGGTGCTCGAACGCCACGAACGCCCTCACTCCGGCTCGAACGACGAGATCATCACCGACACCGCGGCGCACTTCTTCACCATGCTCGCGTGCGCCGGAATCCTGGTCCCCTGGTACTCGGAGTAGCCAACTGGGCAGTTCTGGCCGCGGTTGCGTGATGGCCGCGCCGGCAAGAGGGCGGGTTACTCGCCGACGGCACCGTCGATGGCTTCACGGAGGAGGTCAGCGTGGCCGACATGGCGGGCATACTCCTCGATCACATGCGCGAGGACGAACCGCACATCGGTGTCACCGAATTCCGGGTTCGGCACGAGGCGTGCAGGGTCGTCGGTCACCCGCGAGAAGACCTGCCGCGACTCCTCGCACGCCTTCAGGTAGTCCTCATAGACGTCCCTGGCCGACGTAGGGTCTGACTCGTCGTACCACTCGTCACCGGCAGCGGTGACGTAGGTCCGATGGGGAAAGAACTGAGGGGTTGTCCCCGCCAGCGTCCGCTGGAACCAGGCACGCTCGACTCCCTGCAAATGGCGCATGAGCCCCAGCAGGGTCAACTCTGACGACCGCACAGGCCGTTGCCGCAGTTGCGCCTCCGAGAGGCCCTCGCACTTCCACAGGAAGGTGGCACGGTGGTAGTCGAGGTTCGAAGCGATCACCTCCAGCCACGGGCCCGATACCGCGCGCACGGGTCGAACGATCTTCTGGACCACGATGTCGTCCACCCTGGGGTCTCCCTACTCGTCAACAGGCTCAGTCGAGTGCACGCGCCGATTCCGGGACTGGGCGATGGCGCCCTACTGCCACCCAGCGTCGCGTCCACACAAGAAGACCCCCTTTCCCATCGAAACTCATCGCCTGGTGTGAGCTGCCGGATGGTTATGACCGGGCGCCTCCGCGAAGGGGCGCCCCGTTGAGGCTGGGCCCAGTCGCACCTCGGCCGTAGCCGTCACAGCACCGCGGAAGTCGCTTCACCCGAGCCCACCGACTGGTGCGAGTGATCAGCAGACCGCCACAACCAGCGCAGGGCATCTGGGAGCAGGACACCACCATGGTTGGGGCTGTGGCCGCCATCACCCAGGACGAGGCGGAAGTCGTACCCGGATTCTGCGAGTGCTGCCGCGACACGCAGGTTTTCGGCGAGCCAGTTCGCCTCGGGCTCGTTCCAGTGCAGGTCGCGATGGCCCGCCTGCAGGAAGATGCGCAGCGGCTTGCGGGGGACGCGGGGAACGAGTTCGGGGTACGGGTTGCCGTGCGGCATCTGCGCGAAGCTGGACAGGTACCCGATGACGCGGCGGAACTTGTCCGGGCGTAGCCACGCCGCGGTGAAGGCGCAGTTGCCGCCGCTGCTGCCACCGCAGATGCCCCACTGATCGGGGTCCTCGGCGATCGAGTAGCGCTTGCTGACCTCGGGGACGATCTCGTTCAGGAGGAAACTGACGTAGCGATCGTCGAATGCGTCGTACTCTGTGTTGCGGTTCTTCGGATCCTCGGCGTCGGGGAAGACGCCGGGGTCGACGAACACGCCGATGGTGACCGGGATGTCACCACGGTGCATGAGGTTGTCCAGGACGATCGCCCCGCGGACCTCACCTGCGGGATCCAGGTACCACCATCCGTCCTGGAACACCATGAGCGACGCTGGGTTGGCAGGGTTGTAACGCGCTGGCACGTGGACCCAGAACTTCCGCGACGTGCCGGGGTATATCGCGCTGTCGTTCCAGTCGAACTCGATCGTTTCCCCGACGGGCACGTCCGACTGTAGAGCCGAGTCGGGGCCGTGGACGTAGCGAACGTCCGACTGGTCAACCGGAATTGGCCGGTAGGGCACCTCGATCGTCACACGGGCCAACCTAGGAGAGATCGCGAACCGTCTCAACGGGGTTTGGGGCCTGCACCAGTTGGCTCGACTTTGGGGTACTCGGTCTGCTTCGTGGGCGACCTCGCGTGATGTGCGGCTACGGCCATGACGAGGACGGATGCCAGGACGATGCCGGCGCCTACGTAGAGCGGTGCGGTGTAGCCGAGGCCCGCGGTGATGGCCAGGCCTCCGAGCCAGGCGCCGAGGGCGTTGCCGAGGTTGGACGCGGACACGTTGGCGCTGGCGGCGAGTGCCGCTCCGTGGGCGTAGTCGGTGACGCGGGTGATCATGCCGGGGACGCCAGCGAATCCGAACAGGCCCATCAGAAAGACCAGGATGACTGAAGCGGTGGCGCTGCTCGCCAGCAGGCCGAACGCGGCCAGGGTGATGGTGAGTCCGAGCAGGGCGAGGACCAGGGCGCGATCACGGTCGCGGTCGGCCGCTCGTCCGCCGATCAGGTTCCCGACGACCAGGCCGACGCCGTACACCATCAACAGCCAGGCGACATCGGCGGAGGAGAATCCGCCGACCTCGGTGAAGGTGTAGGCGATGTAGCTGAACGCGCCGAACATCCCGCCGTAACTGAGTGCGGTGGCCGTCAGGGTCAGCCAGACCTGCCAGGACCGGAACGCGCGGAACTGGGCCCTCAAGCCGATGGGCGGCATCGGGTCGGAGCTGCCCGCCGCAGTCGGAGGGCGTGTTTCTCCCGCGCTGGCGGGGACGAGGGCGACGATGCCCGCGAGGGCGAGTACGCCGATTCCGGTGACTGCCCAGAAGGCCGCTCGCCAGCCCCAGCGCTCACCGATGAGCGCGCCGAACGGCACGCCGAGCACGTTCGCGACGGTCAGCCCGGCGAACATGACCGCCACCGCACGGGACTTCTTTTCCGGCGCGACCAGGCTGCGAGCGACCAGCGAGCCGATACCGAAGAACGAACCGTGGCAGAGCGCGGCGACGATCCGCCCGAGCAGCATCACCGGGTAGTTCGGCGCAACCGCCGACAGCAGGTTGCCGATGACGAACAACCCCACCAGGCCGACGAGGATGACCTTGCGGGGCAGCCGCGCCGTCGCCGCGGTCAGCGTGATCGCGCCGACCGCGACACTCAACGCGTACCCGGAGATCAGCCAGCCCGCCGCCGCCTCGGACACCCCGAAACTCGACGCCACCTGCGGCAGCAGCCCGGCGATCAGGAACTCGGTCAGACCGATGCCGAAGCCGCCGAGTGCCAGCGCGATGAGTCCACTCGGCATCAGTCGCTCTCCGATCGCGAGCCCAACGAGTCATGGGGCAGCGGGAGTTCCAGCCGTGGCCGGCCCGCTGTGCCATCAGGGGAACGGAGTTCGGCAGGCGATGTCCATGGACTCGACGACGGAGCGCATGCACTTTCACTTGGATTCGATGCGGCCCAGTGGATTGCTGCTCGCCGTCAATGCCATGCGGGCTGCCGACCAGCTGGAGTCCTGCGGGTCGAGCGCGCTGCGAAGGTAGGCCCAGGTGAGCCGTTGGATCAGGGCGACTCGTTCGGGGTTCTCGTCCGTTGTTTCCTTGGCTTCGTAGCCGGGGATTCCGCCCAGCGAGTGTTCCGCCCCGAACACGGTGAGCAGGCTCTTGCTGCCGGGGCTCAAGAAATAGGGGTCGGCGCACCAGTCCGGCCCCCGCACGCTCAGCGGTGAGTCGTCCTGATCCCCCGCGATCACGAGGGTCGGCGTGGTCATGTCCTCGAAGCTCGGGTTCATGAACGGGAAGCGCTCGGCAGCGAACGGTGTCAGGTCGGCGCCGCCCTGTCCGGCCGTGGCGAGCAGTACGCCCGCTTTGATGCGCGAGTCGGAAAGGTCCTCTCCCTTTTTGTTCTGCTCATCAAGGACTCGCAGGCCCAGCAGATTGCCGGCGGTCTGGCCGCCGAAGGAGTGGCCGGCTGCGGCGATACGGCTTCGGTCCAGGCGGCCGCTGAGGCCCGGCACGGCGGCTTCCAGGAGATCTAGGTGGTCGAGGATGCGCTTCATGTCCTCGACTCGGTAACGCCAGATCCGTGGTGTGCGGGGATCGTTCAGGGGGAGGGCCAGGGTCCTGGAGTCGAGATGGGTGGGTTGGATGACGACGAATCCGTGAGCGGCCCAGAAGTCGGCCAGCGGTCCGTAGCCGTCCAGCGATGAGCCGAAGCCGTGTGAGAAGACAATGAGGGGCAGTTCGTGTCCGGCCGTGGGGGCGGTGACGCGCACATGGAGTTCGTGTCCACGGCCCGGCGCCGGCAGCAATATCGGCTTCACGGAGACGATGGGAGGGGGTGCGCTCATGGCTGGATCCATGGTTGCCCTGGCTGATTCGGCCATGGGGCGGCCTTCCTTTCAGCTGTTGCGCGGTTGACGCCCTGGGTCTGGCATCATGAAGAAGTGGGACTGTGTCCCGTTTAATAGATACGGGACAGTGTCCCGTTTAGCAAGCAAGCACGGCAGCGAAGGGAAGGGCGCGGTGAACGAAGACGATCGGGACGCGGGACGCGCAGCGCGGCCCAAACGGGCCGACGCCCGGCGCAACCAGGAGACCCTGCTCGACGCGGCCGCCGCGGTCTTCGTCACGGCAGGCGTGGAAGCGCCGATCCGCGACATCGCCGCCAAGGCCGGCGTCGGAACGGCCACGATCTACCGTCACTTCCCGACGCGAGCGGATCTCATCGTCGCCGTCTACCGCCACCAGGTCGACGCCCTCGCCGAGGCCGGCCCTGCCCTGCTGGCGAGCAGCGCGACTCCCCATGCCGCGCTCGGGCAATGGATCAACCTCTTCGTCGATTTCCTGGTCACCAAACACGGGCTCGCGGCCGTGCTGCAGTCCGACGACCCCTGCTTCGACCCCCTGCACTCCTACTTCCTCGACCGCCTCGTGCCCGTCTGCACCCAGCTCCTCGAAGCCGCCGCCGACGCCGGCGAGATCCGCCCCGGCCAGGACGCGTACGAGCTCATGCGCGGCGTCGGAGGGCTGTGCGCGGGCGCCGGCGGCAATCCCCGCTACGACGCGCGCCGACTGGTCGAACTCCTCATCGCCGGGCTGCGCCGACCGTAGTCACGGCGGCCGTGCGTGGCGATGAGGGCCGTGACATCGTGGGGCCATGACCATCGAGGTGCGCCCGGCTTCGGTCTTCGAGGATGTCCGCAAGGTGATCGGCCCGAAATCGCCCGAATCGACCGTCTGTTACTGCCTGAGCTACCGCATCCCGTCCAAGCTCAACAACCAGCTCCGCGGCCCGGCCCGCGGCGAGTTCGTGGCCGAGTTGTGCCGTGCCGATCCCCCTCCGGGGGTGCTCGCCTACGACGGTGACGAGCCCGTCGGCTGGGCCGCGGTGGCGCCCCGCTCGGACACCACCTTCGCGCGCAACCGCAAGATCCCGCACGTCGACGATCTGCCCGTCTGGTCGCTGTGGTGCATCCGCGTACGCGCCGGCCACCGCAAGCAGGGGATCACCCACCCGCTCATCGCCGGCGCGGTCGAGTTCGCCCGCGACCGGGGCGCCCCGGTGATCGAGGCATACCCCCTGGACAACGGCGACGCCAAGGTGGACCTCACGATGGCGTACGCCGGGCTGCGGAAGAACTTCGAACGCGCCGGATTCACCCACGCCGCCGACACCACCTCGGTACTGGCCGGTCATCCCCGGATCCTGATGCGACTCGACCTGCGCTGACCGGGCGGAAGGGCGAGCAAGGAGCCCTCACTCCCCCGTGATCTTCAGCGAGGCCCACAAGGCGAGCGTGGAGGCCAGCAGGGCGAGGGGGACGGTGAACAGGCCGAGGAGGGTGAACTCCTTGAGCCGGACGTCGTGATCATGGTGGTGGGCGATACGTCGCCACAGCAGCGTGGCCAGGGATCCGGCGTAGGTGAGGTTCGGGCCGATGTTGACGCCCAGCAGGACGGCCAGGATCGCGCCGGGCCCGGACGGTGCGGCCAGGGGCACGAGGGCGAGGACGGCGGGCAGGTTGTTGATCAGGTTCGCCAGGAGTGTGGCGAGCGCGGCGATGCCCAGCAGGGCGGGCAGCGTCGTGCCGTCGGGCAGGACATTCCCGAGGGCCCGGCCGAGGCCGTTGTCGACGACGGCCCGTACGACCACACCGAGGGCGAGGACGAAGGCGAGGAACGGCACGTCGGCTGAGCGTACGATCGCGGCCGGAGTCGTGTGCCGGCGAGCCAGGGCGCGTACGGCCATCACGGCCGCACCGGCCGCCGCCGACCAGGCCGGGTCGATGCCGAGTGCGGAAGCCACGACGAAGCCGGCGAGGGTGGCGGCGACCGTCACCAGCGCGAACAGTGGCAGCTCCGCAGGCTCTTCCGCCCCCGCCGGATCGGCCGGTGCGTCGAGTTCGGCGGCGAAGAAGCGGTGGAAGACGGCGTACTCGACGGCGATGGCCGCCAGCCATGGCAAGGTCATCAGCAACGCGAAACGTGTGAAGGTCAGTCCCGTCGCCGTGAATGCGAGCAGGTTCGTCAGGTTCGACACCGGCAACAGCAGGGACGCCGTGTTCGACAGATGCGCGCCGGCATACACGTGAGGGCGCGGCCGGACCCCCATCCGTGCGGCGGTGGCGAACACCACCGGCGTCAGCAGGACCACGGTGGCGTCCAGACTGAGCACGGCAGTGATCAGTGAGGCGAGAGCGAAGACCGCGCCCAGCAGCCTGTGCGGTCGGCGGCGGGACCAGCGGGCCATCCATGTCCCGCAGGCGTGGAAGAGCCCCTCGTCGTCACAGAGCTTGGCGAGCACCAGTACGGCGGCGAGGAAGCCGATCACCGGCCCGAGCCGGGCCGCCTCCTCCCGCACCTCCGCGATCGGAATCCCGCCGGCGGCGACCACGATGCCAGCAGCGGGTACCGCGAAGGCCGCCTCCGGCCAGCGGAAAGGGCGGACAACGGCACACACCAGCACCACGACCAGCGCGGCGACGGACAGGGACTCGAGCAGCACGGCATCGATCATCCACAGGACGCGTCAGGACTGGGGCACCGGCCCCCGGTACCTCTGAGGCCCCCACCACACCCCGCGCCCTGTCACAGGCCGCCGGCCTCTCCGGTCAATGGTGTGTATCCGCCACACCGCAAGGAGATCAGCATGGAATCGCGTCTCAACTACTTCGGCCACCCCCTCGCGGGCAAGGTGCTCAAGCACATCAACTCGGCCGGCAAGGTGGTTTCGGACTCCACACTGCCCCTCGCGACGCAGGAACTGGTGAAGCTCCGCGCCAGCCAGATCAACGGCTGTGGTTTCTGCACCGACATGCACACCAAGGACGCCATCGCGGTGGGAGAGACCGCGCAGCGCCTCCACCTGGTCGCGGCCTGGCGTGAGGCCACGGTCTTCACCGACGCCGAGCGCGCCGCGCTGGAACTGGCGGAGCAGGGCACCCGCATCGCCGACGCAGCCGGCGGTGTCACCGACGAGGCCTGGAGCAACGCGACGAAGTACTTCGACGAGGATCAGCTCGTCGCCCTGCTGTCCGTCATCGCCCTCATCAACGCGTACAACCGCATCAACGTCATCAACCAGCAGCCCGCAGGTGACTACCAGCCCGGCCAGTTCGGCTGACCGGCACCTGGCATCCATCGGTTCCCCGTTTCACCTGCCGACGGTGTCACACGCTGTGTGTCCGCCTGGTCCTGGTTGGAAAAGCAATCCGTTCGGTGCCACGGTGAGAAAGGTGCATCATGAGGGTTACCTGGCGTCAACGATCAGGCACATCGGCACGCTTCGTCTCCGGCGCAAGCGACTCCTCGGGGGGCTTGCACGCCCTTCCCCGTCCCGTGGCCGTGGTGGTGGGCGCCGGTGGTGTGCTCGGGGCGGCGCATGTCGGTGTCGGATACGCGCTGGAGCAGCGCGGATTCGTACCGGACATGATCATCGGAACCTCGGTGGGTGCCCTCAACGGGGCCATCGCGGCCGCCCATCCCGACCGGGCCGCGCCGTGGCTGGACCACGTGTGGACGCAGTTGCGTCGCCGTGAGGTGTATCCGCTCGGCTATCTGTCCTCGCGGGCCAGCGTCTTCACCGATCGCGGCCTGCGTCGACTGATCGCTCGGGCCGAACTGCCGTCGCGGATCGAGCAGTTGAAGGTGCCGTTCACCGCGGTGGCCATGGACCTGGTCACCGGCGCCCTGGCGCTGCTCGACCACGGAGACCTCCAGTCCGCGCTGCTGGCCAGCGCGGCCATTCCCGGAATGCTGCCCCCGGTGGATCGTGACGGCCGGACCCTCGTCGACGGCGGGGTGATCGCCTATGTCCCGGTGCTGGCAGCCCAGCAGGCCGGGGCGGCCAGCGTGGTCGTGGTGGCGACCGGGCCGGAGAGCTCGCCGTTGCCCACCACCCACCCGCCCCGACGTGCCAGTGCGATCGCAGCCAGGGCCGGGCTGCTGCTGTTGCACCATCAGATCGAGCGTGACCTGCACGAGGTGTCCCAGGACATTCCCACCGTCGTCCTGCCGACCGGCATCGAGTCCTGGCCCGCCCCCTGGGACTTCGGCCACTCCCAGCGGCTGATCAGCACCGCGTCCCGCACCGCGGGGCGCTTTCTCGACGGACTGCGCATCGACGGTCCGGGCCTGTACCGGGCGGACGACCCTCCGGCGACGTCCGCCAGTCCGGGCGAAGCATCCACTTCTTCCCTATAGGGGGTCGGCCTGTGAGTACCATCGCGTTCCTCAACATCGCCATGCACGGGCGCGTCAACCCGACGCTGCCCATCGTGGCCGAGCTTGTCCGGCGCAGCCACTCCGTCACGTACCACACCTCGCCCGCGTTCCGTGCAGAGATCGAGGCCACCGGAGCGACCGTGTGCCTCTACCCCGGGGGCGACCAGCCGCTCCCCGATCCACCGACGCCGCTCACGATGCTGGAGGGGCTCGCGCGCACCGCCGTCCACCTGCTACCCGCTGTCCTCTCCGACCTGCGCCGTGTCCGGCCCGACTTGATCGTCCACGACAACGCCTGTCCGTGGGGCGCGGTCGCCGCCCGCGAACTCGGGGTGCCGGCGGCGTCGTCGTTCACCACGTTCGCCTTCAACCGGCATGTGCCCAGCCCCACAGGCGGCTCGTGGGACATGCTGGCCGCGGCAACGGCCCGGCCCCGCAGCCTTCAGGGCTACGTACGGTCCCGCTGGGCACTGCACCACCGCTACGACGCTCACGGGTTGCCGCTGCTCGACCTGGGGAACATCCGCCAGCCACTCAATCTGGTCTACACCTCGGGGGCGTTCCAGCCCGCCGTCGAGGAGTTCGACCGCTCCTACCGGTTCGTCGGCCCGAGCATCGGCGCCCGCCCCGCCGACCCGTCGTTCCCGGCCGACCGGCTCCAGGACCCGGTGCTGTACGCCTCGTTGGGCACGGTGTTCAACGCCGACCCGCAACTGCTGCGCACCTTCGCGACCGCGCTCGCCCCGCTGGGCGGCACCGTGATCGTCTCCACCGGGCAGACCGATCCCGACGCACTGGGACCGTTGCCGACCAACGTGCTCGCCCACCGCTTCGTGCCGCAGCCGGAGGTGCTGGCCCGCGCGGCGCTGTTCATCACCCATGGCGGGATGAACAGCGTCAACGAGGCCATGTACGCCGGGGTTCCGATGCTGGTGGTCCCGCAGGGCGCCGACCAGCCGATGGTGGCCCGTCGCGTCGTCGAACTCGGCGCAGGCCTGTCGATCCGTACCCAGGACGTCACCAAGGCTTCTGTGCGTGTCCTCGCCCGGCGTCTGCTGCACGACCCCGGGTTCGGGGCAGCCGCGAGCACCCTGCAGGTGGCCCAGCACGAGGCGGGCGGGTATGCGCGGGCCGCCGACGAACTCGAACGGTACCTGCGAGCGACCGGCCCGGTCCGTGAGTCGGTTCCCGTCGATCCGTCACGCGAGGCCGAGTGATGTCACCTGTCATCGTCCTGCTGCTGTTCGCCGGGCTGTCGGAGGCCGCCGGGCGCATCCTGCCCCTGGTGGCGCGCCGGCCCGGCATGTCGCGGGCTTTTGTGGTCGGGTTGCTGGTGGCCGCGGGCCTCGTCGAGACTGCCGTGTTCACGCTGTGGCCATTGACCGCGTGGACCCTGGCCGAATTGGTGCTGTCCTCGCCGACGCCGGGCGACGAGTTGCTGTGGACGCCGGGCCTGGTGGCCCCGCTGATGCTCGCTGCCGTGCTTGCGTTCCCCTTGCTCGGGCCCCTGCTCCACCTGCTGCTCTTTGTGGGAGTCGGCGCCGGTCTGGCCGGCCCGCTCGCGGCGGCGACCGGGCTCGGCTGGTGGGGCGCCGCCGGCTGCGTGGCCGTCTCCGGGGCCGCTCTCGGGGTCGCCGTGGAAGCCGTACGGCGCCTGGTCGTGAGGATCAGTGCGACCCGGGGACCAGAGGTGATCGCATGAACGGCTTCGTGCTCTGGGTGTGCGCACTGGGGCCGGTGCTGCTCGCCGAAGCCCTGCTGGCGCGCTACGAGGTGCTCGCCTACAGCGCCGGCTGGCGGGCGCCCATCACCGAGCTCCCGGACGGCGTGCCCTACGCCCGAGGCGCGGCCCCCGACAGTCCCCCGGCCGCCTACCTGGTCTACCTCGACGGCATCGGGAAACGCCGTGTCCGTGACACCCGGGACGGCGGCCAGCTGGTCAAGGCCGTGCTCGCCGGAGCGCCGGAACTGCGGGTGCTGGGCCAGGTGCAGCCCTACTCGCCGCTGGCCGACCCGCTCGCCGACCGGCCGGTGTGGGCGTGGCTGCGCCGTCGCATCGGGCTGCTGCTGTTCCTGCACAACGTCATGCAGATCTTCGTCGCCGCCGACCACCGGTACCGGCCCCTGTACAACCGGGCCGTCGGCTCCCAGATCGCCACGCAGCTACGGCTCGGCGGCTACCAGCCCGACAGTGGCATCCCCGTGGTGCTGCTCAGCTACAGCGGCGGCGCGCAGGTCGCCACCGGCGCGGTCGACGAACTGCACACCCAGCTGCGCTGCCCCCTCCTGCTGATCACACTCGGCGGCTTCCACAACGGCGCCAACGACCTCACCCACGCCGAGCACGTGCATCAACTCACCAGTGCGAGCGACCGGATCGAGCGGGTCGGCACCTGGATCTTCCCTCAGCGTTGGCGCCTGTTCCGCCGCAGCGGATGGAACCGCGCCGCCCGCGCCGGGAAGATCACCGTGCATCGGCTCGACCCGGCCACTCACCTCGGGCCTCGCAGCTACATCAGCCCGGAGGGCCGACTGCCCGATGGCCACAGCTATCTCGACCACACCACCGACACCGTGATCTCGATCATCCGGGCCCGCCACGGTACGACCACGGCGAAGGACAGCCCGCTGACGTGAGAGCCGCGCGGGGACGAGCGCGCGTGGAACGACGTCGCCCCGTACGGGGCACCCGTTCCGGGCCGCCCGCTGTGGCTGGCCCGGAACCAAAAGCGGCAGGTCAGGCGGTGGCTTCCGCCTGGACGGTGGCAGCGGGGTCGACATCGAGTCCCGCGACCAGGCCGCGCAGTACGGGGCCGTACTCCGGGTGGGCGAGGCCGAACGCCATCTGGGCGACCAGGTAGTCGGCCGGGTTGCCGGTGTCGTACCAGCGGCCTTTGATGACCTGCCCGTACACCGCGCGGGTGGCCGCGTAGGCGTTGATGGCGTCGGTCAGGTAGACCTCGCCGGTCCTGTGCTCGTACCAGCGACGGGTCTGTTCGCGCAGTTCGTCGATGATGCCGGGGGTGACGACATAGCCGCCGATCGCCGCGTACGACGACGGTGCGGCGGCCGGCTCAGGCTTCTCGACCAGGCCGGTGATGCGGAGCTGGCCGTCGCCGAGGTCTTCCTTGACGATGGGCACGCCGTAGCGCTGGGATTCGGTGGGGTCCATCGGCAGGAGGGCCAGCACCGGGCAGCCGGTCTGCTCGTACGCGCGGATCAGCTGCTGGGCGCGGGGGACCTCGGCCACGAAGACGTCGTCGGGCCACAGCACCAGCACCGGCTCGTCGCCGAAGGCACGGGCGGCGTTCAGCACCGGGGTGCCGTTGCCGTACGGGCCGTACTGGTCCAGGTAGGTGATGTGGCCCCGGCGGGCCAGCTCCGCGACCTCCTCCACCGCGTCCGCGTAGGCCGTCTTGCCGTCGGCGCGCAGTTGTTCGACGAGCGCGGGGTTGGGGCGGAAGTGGTCCTGGATGAGGCTCTTGCCGCCGGAGACGACGATGGTGATGTCGGTGATGCCGGAGTCCACCAACTCGCGGACGGTGTGCTCGATGACCGGCTTGTCGCCGACCGGGAGCATCTCCTTCGGTGTCGCCTTCGTCAGGGGCAGCAGACGGGAACCGAGTCCGGCGGCCGGGATCACGGCCCTGCGAATCGTCGGGGACATCACGTCTCTCTCGGTCGAGCGGCACACCGCACCGGACGGCACGGCACACGCCGACGCTACCAACGCCTCCGCCGCCCCTGCCGATCGCCCGTCCCGTCGATCGCCGCTGTGAGCTGGGATACTGCCCGGCCTTGATGGCAGGGGTGCGCGGGCGGTGGACCGGTCGGCGCCGACCGTGCACCCTTCGTCGCTCACCGAAGCGACCGTCACGAGTTCTGCGTTTGACGACAGCCCGGCACGGGCCTGCACTGGATTCATGGACGCTGCGGCGACTCCGTCCTAAGGAGAGCAGCGATGACAACCTTGGAAAGTTTCGACCTTCTGCAGCCGTACAAGATCGCCGAGGAGACGTTCGTCATCCCGTGGGCCCTTGAGGCCCCGCCGGTCGGCCACTTCCCGATGAACTCGATGGTGATCCGGGGAACCGAACCGGTCCTCGTGGACACCGGGGCGCCCGCGGTGCGCTCCCAGTGGCTGGAGGCGGC
This sequence comes from Streptomyces sp. NPDC050211, assembly GCF_040656035.1. Taxonomy (NCBI): domain Bacteria; kingdom Bacillati; phylum Actinomycetota; class Actinomycetes; order Kitasatosporales; family Streptomycetaceae; genus Streptomyces; species Streptomyces sp. NPDC050211. Next base: position 81,425 of record NZ_JBFALC010000036.1, on the reverse strand, counting down.
CTGGTCCGTCGTGGATCCCCTGGACGTACGGTGGATCTTCCTCACCCACGACGACCGGGACCACGCCGGGAACCTCCTGGCGGTCCTCGCGGAATGCCCGAACGCGACCCTGCTGACGACATGGTTCTCCATCGGCCGTATGGCCGAGGAGTGGGAGACGCCCATCAACCGGTGCCGCTTCATGACCGACGGCGACACCATCGACGCAGGCGATCGCACCCTGGTCGCCAAGCGACCGCCCCTGTACGACAATCCCACAACCCGCGCCCTCTTCGACCCGAAGGCCAACGTCCTGTGGGCCGTGGACACCTTCGCCACGAACGTGCCGACCCCTGTGCCCGAAACAGCGGCGCTGTCGCCGGACGAATTCCGTGACGGCCAGTTCTTCGGCGGAAGGCTGGTCTCCCCCTGGGTCGCCCTGCTGGACGCCCAGAAGTTCGGAACGGTCGTCAGCGACTTCCAACATCTGAACGCCGAGGTCATCGCCGGCTGCCACTGCCCGGTCCTCCGCGGAGCCCAGATCCCCGAGGCCTACGACCTCCTCCGACAGCTCCCCGGAATCCCACCGTGGGCAGAGTTCACCCAAACCGACCTTGACCAGTGGATGGCGGCTGCCGAGACCTCGGTTCCGCCGGAGCAGCCGCGGCCATCGGGGACATGAGCGGCGCTGCCGCGCGGCGTCGGGATCTGCCGCACTCCGGCGCCTACGACCGGAAACCCGCCGCTCGGCCAGGCCCTGTTCGGTGACCTGGCCACGGCGGACGACCTGGGCGTGCGGTCAGAACCGCACGTCCGCCTTGCGTAGTGCCGGCCGTACGGCGCGCAGGCCGAATTCGGCGAGGAGCACGGTGGACGCCGTGCCCAGGCACAGAGCCCATTGGGCCACGGTCAGCGGCACGGTCCCGAAGACCGTGTGTCCCCAGGGCAGGTGGACGACGGCGACCTGTACGACTAGGACGCCGGCCAGGCACAGCCACAGCGCGCGGTTGCGGAACTGCTGTCGGTCCAGCAGCGGGCCGTCGTCCGCGCGGGCGCTCAGGGCGTTGAACAGCTGGAACAGCACGAACGTGGTGAACGCCATCGTCAAGGCGGTGTCCGGATCGACGTACGAGCGGGCGACGGCGAAGAGCGTCACGGTGCCCATGGCCATGACCGCACCGGCCCGGCCGATGGCGAAGAGACGTCGGCCGTCCAGGATCCGCTCACGCGGATCGCGCGGCGGGTGGCGCATCACATCGTCACGGGCGGGGTCGACGGCCAGGGCCATTGCGGGCGGACCGTCCATGATGATGTTGACCCACAGCAGTTGGGCTGCCGTGAGCGGGGAGGGCAGACCGGCGAGGGAGGCGCTGAGCAGGGTCAGAATCGCGCCGATGTTGGTGGCCAGTTGGAAGCGAACGAACTTGACGATGTTGGCGTAGATGGCCCGTCCTTCGCGGACGGCCCGCACGATCGTGGAGAAGTCGTCGTCGGTGAGGACCACGTCGGCGGCTTCCTTGGCCACGTCCGTGCCGGTGATGCCCATGGCCACGCCGATGTGGGCGGCCTTGAGCGCTGCGGCGTCGTTGACGCCGTCACCGGTCATGGCGACGATGTGTCCCCGGTTCGTCAACGTCCGCACGATCAGGACCTTGTGCTCCGGGGCGACCCGGGCGAACACACCGATGTCGTCTATGCGCTCGGCGAGTTGTTTGTCCGTCATCCGGTCCAGTTCAGTGCCCGTCACGACGTCGCCCTCGATGTCCAGCTCGCGGGCGATGGCCGCCGCCGTGTCGGCGTGATCACCGGTGATCATCTTGACGGACACTCCAGCCATGCGGCACAGCGCCATCGCTTCCCTTGCCTGCGGGCGGGGCGGATCGGCGATCCCGGCGACCGACACCAGGGTCAAGCCGGGCAGCGCGGCCGGAGTGAACGCGTCCGGTCTGGCGTCCATCACGGCGGTGGCCGCGCCCAGTACCCGGAGTCCGGTGCTGCCGAACTGCCCCGTCACGGCGAGGATCTCGTCCCTGTGCCCTTGGTCGAGGGCGCACGCACCGTCCTCGGTGAGGACATCGGTGCACATGCCCAGCAGGACGTCGACCGCGCCCTTCACATAGACACGGGTACGGCCGTCGGGTTCGGTGTGGAAGGTGGCCATGTACTTGGTGGCCCCGTCGAAGGGCAGCTCGCCCGTGCGGGGCAGTTCCTCACGCACCCAGTCGGCGTCCACACCGGCCTTGGCCGCCAGGACGACCAGTGCGGCCTCCGTCGGGTCGCCGACGAAGTAGCCGTCGCTCAGGCGTGCGTCGTTGCACAGGGCGAAGGGAAGCACCGCGTCACGGAGATCGTCGGTGGGAGACGTGGCGTCCGCACCATGGACGCGGAGGGTGCCTGCCGTCCCGTACCCCTCCCCCGTGACGTCGTAGAGCCTGCCCGCGGTCCACAAGGTCCGTGCGGTCATCTCGTTGAGGGTGAGCGTGCCGGTCTTGTCGCTGCACACGACCGTGGCCGCACCGAGCGACTCCACCGCGGCCAGTCGTTTGACGATGGCACCGCGACGGGCCATGCGGTGCACGCCGACTGCCAGCGTCAGGGCCAGCACGGCGGGCAGCCCCTCGGGGATCGCGGCGACAGCCAGGGCCACGGCCTGCAGCGCGACGTCCGAGAGCGATTCGCCGCGGACCAATGCGCTCAGGGCATAGGCGACGACAGCGACTCCACTCAGCATTGCCAGCCGTCGGCCGAGGCTGTCCAGTTGGACCTGGAGCGGGCTCGGCGGCTCGGTCCCGGTGCGCAGCGCCTCGGCGATGGCGCCGAGTTCGGTGCGCATTCCGGTGGCCGTGACGATCATTTCGGCACGGCCCCGGGTCAGTGCGGTGTTCATGAACAGCATGCTGGTGCGCTCGCCGAGCGCCACCGGGGCTGTCGAGGTGTGATCGACGGCCGTCACGCTCTTGGTAACCGGCTGGGATTCACCGGTCAGGGCGGCCTCGGCCACCTCGACCGTCTCCGCGACGATCAGCCGGCCGTCAGCCGGTATCCGGTCACCGGCCTCCAGCAGGACCACGTCTCCGGGTACAAGGAGCTGTGCCTCCACCACCTGCTCCGTGCCGTCGCGGCGAACCCTCGCCGTGGGCACCAGCATCCGGCGCAGCGCCTCCAGACTGCGCTCCGCACGCCGCTCCTGCCAATATCCGAGCACGGCGTTGACCAGCAGAACGAAGGTGATCACCGCTGCGTCCCTGATGTCACCGATGGCTCCGGCCACCACGGCGGCGATCAGCAGGATGCCGATGAGCCAGTTGCGGAACTGGTCCAGGAACTTCAGCCACTCCGGGCGCCGGGCCGGTTCGGACAGCCGATTGGCGCCGTGGACCGCGGTGCGCTCGGAGACCTGCCCTGTGCTCAGCCCCACCCCCGGGTCGACGCCGAGCCGGTCTGCCACGTGGGCGGGAGCCTGCCGATAGGCGTCCGGCTCACCGGCAGGTAGCTGCGTCGTGGTGTCTGCGCGCGCGACCTCGCTCACGGGTTGCCCGTCCAGCGTCGTCATTGCTTCGTTCCTTTCCGGAGCGGATCATCACGACGAGGCAGTTCGCGTGATGCAGGACGGGCTTGGCTGACCGAGCCCAGCGGCAGAACCGTGAAGCCGGCTCAGCAGCGGGCCCGGGACACGATCAGCTGTGCGTCGGGCGAATCGGCGGCGCCGCCACAGGCTCAAGAGGGGACCGCCGGCCAGTCATGCTCGACCTCACCCAGGCCGCCCACGCCAGAGGTCATTTGTCTGGCTCTGCGTCGATGGTGACTGTCGGTTCCGTGGTCGCTTGCACCTCGTCGGACCCAGGCGGTGTCTCGATGGCGTCGTTGTTCTCGCCGTCCTCTCCCTGATGCTTTTTCAGGGCGAGTTCCCGGGCCGTCCTTTCTGAGTGCAGCCTCATTTCTGCCTCTGTCCGGTGTTCGAACACCGTTGCCTCCTTTGAGCTGTGCCCTGCCGCGATATGCGGGAGCGTCGGGGTATGCAGTCCGGCGGGCGGCGGTCTGTTGGGGGACAGGCCGCCGCCATGATGGTGTGCAGGGGACCGTCGATCCGCATGCGCGCCATCCCACGGAGTGGGGCTGCTTCGGTCGGAGTCGACCTTCCTGAACAGGAAGCGTCAGCTCAGTCCACAAGACGCGGTGCACGAAGGTGGGCCCGTTGCGCCAGTTCTTCCTCGTCGACCAGCGTGAGCATCGGCTTGCCCGGCTCACACAACATGGTCACAGTGAACCGGGTCGGCGCATCCGTCAGGGCGTTGCCGTCCTGATAGTGGATGACGTCGCCGCCTGACTCCCAGAAGGTTTCACCGGCTTTGACCACGCGCTCCGGCTCACCCTCAAGTTCGAAGCGCACCGCGCCTTCGATCACGTACCCGAAGGCCGGCCCCGAGTGGCGGTGGGGAGGAGTCCCAGGGTCACCGGGCGGCCACTCGACGAAGATGGTCATGGCCGAAGCGTCCTGGGGAATGAAGGGCGGCTTGGCATCCTGCAGCATCTTCGCTGCTGTCTTCCAAGCCTCGGATCGCGGCTGCTCGTTGGTCCTGTCCACTGAGTCGTTGTCCCACACTGTGCTGCACCTCCATAGGTCCGCCCCGGAACGGCCGAAAGATCGCCGCCGTGCACACTCCAGGGCTCACGTAACTGTTTCGAAGTGATGACCGGGCGCACGGTGCATCTGTGACACTGGTTTCGCTCAGCCTGCGCGGTCCGACGTTGTCGGGTGTCACCGTGCGTATGCGCCCCAGTGCGCCTCAAGGGCCGCGGCGACCTCGGCCGGCCTCTGCAGCGGCGGCCAGTGGTTGCAGTCGAGTTCGGCGAGCTTGGTCGCGCGCACGGCTGCACCGAGCTTCACGCCGAACTCGATCTGGCAGGCCGGGTCGAGCACTCCCCAGAACACCAGGCACGGCGCGGACACCTGCGCCAGCCCCGGTTCCCACTCCGCGCCCATGGTCACGGCAGAACGGTAGAGCTTGAGGATGCTGTCCTTCATCGGCCCATCCACCCGACCGACCATCTCCCTGGCCTGCTCAGCGGGCACGTCGAAGCCCGCCACCAGGTCAGCGGCGAAGGACTCCGGCTCCAACTCATCCATGAAACGGTCGCCCGCGGCCTGGTCCTGCCAGATCTTCGCGAGCGGATGCCAGACGTACTCAGAACTGATCGGCCCGTTGCCGCCGGCCCACGTGCGGACCAGGTCCGGCCGTACGGAAGCAACCCGAGCGGTGAAGATGCAGCCCCAGTCGTGGCCGACCAGGTCCACCGGCTCACCGATCCGCTCCAGCCGGTCGATGAGCCAACTGACGTAGTCCTCCTTGGTGGAGCCGAAGCCGTCCGGGCGCGGTGCCCCGAACCCGGGCAGGTCCCAGGCCTCCACGTCGGTCCGGGTGAGATACCGGCGTACGCCGTCCCAGACGTGGTGGGTGTCAGGGACACCGTGGATCAGGATTGCAGGCATGGCGGGGCCCTTCATCGATGATTGACCATACTGTGGGGAACAACAGCGTGTCACACCGTGTTGATATTCATGGCCGCTCCGGATCCCCTACAACAGCACCGGGTTCAGCCATGCCCTCCCGATCCATGGTTGAGCGCCACATGGATCGGCAGGCTCCGGTCACGGACTCTGGTGCAAGGGGACCACACGACTGGGAGCTTGAGATGACTGACGTAACCGTGCCCGACCTGCGAGGAAAGCTCGCCGTGGTGACCGGAGCCAGTGACGGCGTCGGCCTGGGGCTGGCCGGACGGCTCGCTCATGCCGGCGCCGAACTGGTCCTGCCGGTGCGCAACATGGCCAAGGGTGCCGCCGCTGTGGAGCGCATCCGTGCGAGCGCGCCCGAGGCACAGATCTCCACAGGCGTCCTCGACCTGGCTTCGCTGGCGTCGGTCGAAACCCTCGCTGACACGCTGAACGCGGAAGGCAGACCGATCAACCTCCTGATCAACAATGCCGGCGTAATGGCCCCGCCGGTCCGGCACACGACAGAGGACGGGTACGAGCTGCAGTTCGGAACCAACCACCTCGGCCATGTGGCACTCACCGGGCGTCTGATGCCCTTGCTGCGCGCCGGTCGGGCTCATGTCACCACCATGACCAGCACCGCGGCACGCTCCAGCATCAACTGGGACGACCTGCAGAGCGAGAAGCGATACTCGCCGGTGCGGGCCTACGGCCAGTCCAAGCTGGCCAATCTGCTGTTCGCCCTCGAGCTCAACCGGCTGAGCACGGCAGGCGATTGGGGCATCGTCAGCAACGCCGCTCACCCCGGCACGACACTGACCAATCTCTACGCCTCCGGGCCCAACCTCGGCCGCGCCCGCCCCGCACCCCATGAAGCGATCATGAAGCGGCTCGCGCGCTGGGGGATCTTCGTGCAATCCGTCGACGCCGGGCTGCTGCCCCCGCTGTACGCGGCCACGAGCCCTGACGCACGAGGCGGGCGCCTGTACGGCCCTGACGGCCTTGGCCAGTTCACCGGCAACCCCAAACAGCTGGCGATCTACAAGTCGGCCCGGAGCGAAGCCGACGCGGCCCGGCTCTGGCAGATCTCCGAGCGCCTCACAGGCGTCACGTTCGCGGCCGTCTGAGTCAACCGGCCCGTTCACGGATCCGTTTCGATCGCAACCGAAGAGGACAGCGCAATGGCAGACAGAGCCGAACTGGCGGCCTTTCTCAGAGCGCGGCGTGAGGCCCTCCAACCCGAGGACGTCGGCCTCCCGCGCGGACGCCGCCGGCGTACCGGAGGGCTGCGCCGGGAGGAGGTGGCGGCTCTGTGCGACATGTCGGCCGACTACTACACCCGGCTTGAACAACCGCATGGGCCGAATCCCTCGGAGCAGATGCTCGGCGCGATCGCACGCGGTCTGCATCTGTCTCTCGAGGAGCGCGATCACCTGTTTCAGATCGCTGGTTACGCCGTCCCCCGACGGGTCCGGCGCGGCGACCACATCAACCCGGGGATGATGCGCATCCTCGACCGGCTGGAGGACACTCCCGCGCAAGTGGTCAACCACCTGGGCGAGACACTGAAACAGACCCGGCCGGCCGTCGCGCTGCTGGGCGACGAGACAGCTTTCACCGGACTGGCTCGCAGTCTCCACTTTCGCTGGTTCACCGATCCCGCCTCCAGGCTGACCCATCCCAGCAGCGATCACGCCGGACACAGCCGCCTTCTGGTAGCGGATCTCCACGGCGCCCACGCGCGCGACGGCAGTGACTCACGCACCGCCGAACTGGTCGACGCACTGCGGACAGCCAGCCCCGAGTTCGCAGCGCTCTGGACCGAGCACCCGGTGATCGGGCCTTACTGCGCCCCGAAGCGCCTTCAGCACCCTCAGTTGGGACTGCTGGAACTCCATTGCCAGACACTGGTCGACCCCGACCAGGCGCAGCGACTCCAGGTCTTTACCGCGGTGCCCGGTACGGAGAGCCACGCACGCCTGCAACTCCTCTCCGTGCTCGGCGGCGATACGGTCCAGCGATACGTTGAGTCCCTCTGACGGCTTGCTACGCCGAGGATTCGCCATCACAACGTACGACAGTGTGACTGCGAGAACCGCCCGCATGGCGGAGACACACATCACACGCCCCCACGTGTCACATTTTGCCGGGCCGACCGGTCAGTAGTGCGTATCCGCAACCCGGCTAGGAGACCGCCATGGATTCTCGTCTCAGCTACTTCGGCAATCCCCTCGCGGCCAAGGTGCTGAAGCACATCAACTCTGCGAGCAAGATGGTGTCGGACTCGGGGCTGCCGGCCGCCACTCAGGAGCTGGTGAAGATCCGTGCCAGCCAGATCAACGGCTGCGGCTTCTGCACCGACATGCACACCAAGGACGCCACCGCGGCCGGTGAGACCTCGGTGCGCCTCAACCTGGTCGCCGCCTGGCGGGAAGCCACGGTCTTCACCGAGGCGGAGCGCGCCGCGCTGGAACTCACCGAGCAGGGCACCCGGATCGCCGACGCGGCCGGTGGGGTCACCGACGAGGCCTGGGCGAACGCCGCCAAACACTACGACGAGGACCAGCTCGTTGCGCTGATCTCCCTCATCGCTGTCATCAACTCCTACAACCGCATCAACATCATCACCCAGCAGCCCGCCGGCAGCTACCAGCCCGGCCAGTTCGGCTGAGCCAGACATCCGGCCCGGCCGGACACACACTGTCCGTCTCCACGCCGCCCCGGCCTCAGGCGTGGAGACGGACTGCGGGCTCCAGCCGGTTTCACTGAGCCTTGCAGCCGACTGCGCCTCTAGAGGTGCGTGTGAACGCCATCGCTCGGCGATCCCGAGGACGTCGCGCGTGGATCCTGCACATCGCCGGCCCGGACAGTGGGGGAAAGGGACACGGCATTGCCGGAGACCGCCATGCTCTTTCTGCGCCGTCGACCAGACAGTAAGGCGCAACCACAACCAACGTCACACCCAGGGCCGTGCGCGCCGCCCCGCAACCCGCCTGTCACACCAGAGGCTGCTCGGTCTTACTTGTCACACCGTGTTCAGTCACCCGCCAAGGCCACCGGCCCACGCCGCCGGCTGCAGACCGCCTCTGTGCTGTCCCTGGACACAGCAGCCCGTCCGTTCTCGCGTCACACCTTGCCGGCCGCCATCAGCCCGTACACGCACCGGATCACGGAGGAGTCTCCAGGATGCTCGTCCCTCCGCGGCACGCGCGATCCGATGCCCTGGACGGGGCCTACGACGAAACAGGGCCGCGGAACGGCGCCACCGTACTGCTCCTGCACGGGCTTCCCTACGACATCCCCAGTTACGCGGACGTGGCTCCGCTGGCCGAACAGAGCCTTCGGGTCAGCGCCCCCAATCTGCGGAGGCACGGTCCCACAACGTTTCTCTTCATGGACGCCCTGGGCATGGAGAAGGCCTATGTGGCCGGATACGACTGGGGACCGCAACTCCCCCAAGTGGCATTTCAGCGACGAACGTACGTCCTCCGCCCACCATTTCATCGGCCCCAGGCCGCACGGCCAAGTGAAGGACGCAGGCCACAACCTGCCGCAAGAACGCCCCGACGCGTTCGCAGGCGCGGTCCGTGCTGTGAGGCTCCTACGCCACGAATACGCAGCTCGCTACTGAATCCGATTGCTGACGCCGGGACTTCGACATGGACATCTCTTCGCACGCACAACCCACCGCGCGCATCGCAACCGCCCGCGGCAGATGGATCCTGCTGGCCACCGTCCTGGGCTCGACCTTGGTGCTCCTGGGTTCGACGACCACCATCGCGCTGCCGCACATAGGTGAGGACTTCTCGGCCGACCTGGCAGCCCTGCAGTGGATCGTGAACGCCTACATGCTGACCCTCGCCGGCCTGATCCTGCTGGGAGGAGCGCTCGGTGACCGCTTCGGGCGGCGCCGGATCTTCGTCCTGGGTGTCGTGTGGTTCGCCGCTGCCTCTCTCCTGTGCGGTCTGGCCGCCGACACGGGCATGCTGATCGCCGCCCGCGCCCTGCAGGGCGTCGGAGGGGCGCTTCTCACCCCGGGCTCGCTGGCGCTCATCGAGGCGTCGTTCCATCCGGACGACCGGGCCCGCGCGGTCGGCCTGTGGTCGGGCTTCGGCGGCATCGGCGCGGCAGCCGGCCCCTTCCTCGGAGGCTGGCTGGTGGACGGGCCCGGCTGGCGCTGGACCTTCCTGCTGAACGTTCCGCTGGCTCTCGCGTGCGTCCCGATCGCCCTTCGCCACGTACCGGAGTCATTCGGCACGCCCCCGCAGACTGCCGCAGCGGACACCGCGCACCGGCAGCGTGGCTTCGACGTCCTGGGGACCGTCCTCGGGGCGCTCGCACTCGGGTTGGCGACGTACACGCTGACCGAGGCCCGCGACGGAGGTGTCATGATCGCCGTCACGGCGGCCGGCGGTGTGGCGGCGGGCATCGCGTTCGTTCTCGTCGAACGGCGTCGCCCCGACCCGATGATGCCGTTGACCATTTTCGCCTCCCGCCAGTTCACCTCGATCAACCTGATCACCCTTTGCTTGTACGCGGGTCTGGGCGGGTTCTTCTTCCTGACCGCACTCCAACTCCAGATAGTCGTCGGGTATTCGGCGCTCGAAGCCGGCGCCGCCATGCTGCCGACCACCGTCCTCATGCTGATCTTCTCGTCCCACTCGGGTGAACTCGCCCAGCGCCTCGGTCCACGCGTTCCGCTCACCGCGGGTCCCCTCATATGCGCAGTGGGAATGCTGATGACGCTCCGTGTCGGCAACGGCGCGTCGTATGTCGTCGACGTTCTCCCCGCCCTGCTGGTCATAGGGACGGGAATGGTCATCTTTGTCGCTCCGCTGACCGTGACGCTCCTGTCGTCCGTGGACGACAGCAACGCCGGGCTCGCGAGCGGCATCAACAACGCGGCGGCCCGGGCCTCCGGACTCGTAGCCGTGGCGGCGCTGCCGCTGCTCGCCGGCATGGGGCCGGACGCGTACCGCTCAGGCACAGCCTTCGACGCGTCGTTCAGCCGGGCGATGCCGCTGTGCGCAGCCAGCCTGGCGATCGGAGCCTTGCTGGCCTTCATGACGCTGGGAAAGACCTCTACGGTCCGTCACCGGGTTCATTGGCGAGCCCACGGCTGGTTGACGGAACCGCCCCTGGCGCTGCGGCTCTCGCACCATCACGGGAACAATCGATGAAAGCAGGTACTGTGTCCGATTCGTCTCTCCCGCAACTGCTGCCGATGCCGACCGACTGGCGGCGTGCCCTCGCCGTGGTGGCCCATCCCGATGACCTCGAATACGGGTGCTCGGCCGCAATCGCCTCTTGGGTCCAGGACAGCCGTGAGATCACCTACGTCCTCGCCACGCGCGGAGAAGCGGGCATCGACACGCTGGCGCCGGCCGAGGCCGGACCCCTGCGGGAGAAGGAACAGCGTGCCAGTGCCGCCGCCGTCGGTGTCGGCGCGGTGGAGTTCCTCGACCACCGGGACGGCGTGATCGAGTACGGCGTCCCCCTGCGCCGCGACATCGCCGCTGCCATCCGCCGTCACCGGCCCGAGCTGGTGATCACCCTGAACCACCGTGCGACCTGGGACCCGGGTGTCTGGAACACCCCGGATCACGTGGCTGTGGGCCGCGCCGTCCTCGACGCCGCGGCGGACGCCGGCAACCGCTGGATCTTTCCGGAACTGACCGAGCAGGGACTGCGCCCCTGGAACGGCGTGCGGTGGGTCGCCGTAGCCAATTCCCCCGAGCCCACCCACGCGGTGCGCGCGGACCGGGGTCTTGAGCAGGCGGTGCAGTCGCTGCTGCGGCATCACGCGTACATCGAGGCATTGACCAACGAGGACCCCGAGACGTACGCGCGCCGTTTCCTCACCGCCGTCACCAGCGCGCACAGTGCACGGTTCGGCGGGAATCAGGCCGTCGTCTTCGAACTGTTCCCCCGGTGACCGGGTCACACGGGCTGCTGCCACGTGCGCCGGGGAGCACTGCGCCCGGAGTCGGTGAAGTCGGCAAGGACGCCATTGGATGCCGTCCCGGGTTCGCGTTGGACGTCGTTTCCCTTGGTCCTGCGGCTCCTTGTGTTGCGCATGGCAAGTCTTGTTGAGCGGATCGTGCCTGAAGAGTTGTGGGAGCTGTTCGGCGAGAAAGTGGCTTTGACCGTGAATGCTGACGTCGTTTGGCCGTGAAAGTTGACGGCGGTTCGTGGCCTCGGGCCGGCTGGATGTTGGTGAATTCTCACGGCAGTCCGGATGGTGTGGGGATGGCTTAGCGGGCGAGTTCGCGGCTGTGAGCGAGGCGGTAGGACTCGGTGCCGGTCTCGAGGATGTTGCCGCCGAAGGTGAGCCGGTCGACGATGGCGGCGCAGAGTCTGGGGTCGGTGAAGGTCTTGCCCCAGCCGGCGAAGGAGTCGTTGGAGGCGACGGCGACGGAGTTCTTCTCCTCGCGTTCGGTGAGGACCTGGAAGAGGAGTTCGGCGCCGCGGCGGTCGAGTTGCATGTAGTCGAGTTCGTCGATGCAGAGCAGGTCGACGCGGCCGTAGCGGGCGATGGTCTTGGTCAGGATCTTCTCGTCGGCGGCCTCGACCAGCTCGTTGGCCAGCTTCGATGCCAGGGTGTATTTCACCCGGAAACCTGCCATCGCGGCTTCGATGCCGAGCGCGATGAGCAGGTGAGACTTGCCGGTGCCGGAGTCACCGATCAGGCAGAGCGGCAGGCCCTTCTTCACTCACTCGCAGGTGGCCAGCGAGCCGACGACGGCGGAGTCGATGTTCGGATTGGCATCGAAGTCGAACTCGCGCAGCGATTTCTCCCGGGGGAACTGGGCGGCCTTGATCCGGCGTTCGGAGCGGCGCCTGGCGCGGTCGTCGCACTCGGCCAGCAGCAGTTCGACCTGGTAGGACACGTCGTCCATCGCGTGCTCGTTGATCAACCGGCGATAGATCCGGACCACCGTGTGACGCTGCTTCCTCGGCGCATCCAGATCAGCCAGCAGCATCTGGTCGATCACCGGCTTGAACGGATCCAGCTTGGAACGGCGAGGCGCGTACGACTCCCGAGGTTGCGGCCACGCCGAACTCAGCGCCTTCTGAACAGTCCGCCAGCCCACCCGGTACTTGCGCTCCAGCGCCCGGTTCGACATGCCCTCGCGAGCGTCACGCCGCAGCGCGGCATACAACTCGACCTTCGACTGACCAGGCGGCATCGGCGGTGCTCCTTCACTGAGCACATTCACCTTGCCACCGCAACCCCGCGAGTGACACTACTTCTCACGAACAACTTCCCAGCTAACCAGCCGGTGACATCCACTCAGACGGACAACTGACAACCCACAAACACCGTCAGAGCCATCCTTGCGAAAACCATTGGTGCCCGGCTTGCTCCGCTGATGGACTGACGTCCTACCGAGTCTGCCGCGTGACGGAGGTAGTGGTTGTGACAGGCTATGACGTGCTTGCCGAGGTGTACGAATGGCTCATCTCGGATGCAAAGTTGCCTCCAGCCGAGTTCGCTGCGTCGTTCGACGACGTCCTCAATCTCCTGCCGTCGAACGCTCACGTCCTCGACTGTTCGTGCGGAACCGGGCAGTTGGCGGTTGGCCTCGCCGGTCGTGGCATGCAGGTTGTCGCAACTGACGCCAGCGAGGCGATGGTTCGTCGGACTGCAGAGTTGTCTGAGGAGTTCGGGGCATCCGTCCGGGCCGTACGGGCGAACTGGGAAGAGTTGCCCGACCATTTCCAGGACAACACGTTCGACATGGTGTTCTGCGTTGGCAACTCGCTTCACCATGCCGCGGGCGCGACAGGCAGGGGTGCTGCTCTGGAGTCGATGTCACGGCTTCTGCGCCCCGGCGGGCGCTTGGTACTCACATCCCGCACTTGGGAACTCGTGAGGGTCAGAGGTTCCCGGCTGGAGATCAGTGACCGACTCGTCCGCCGGAACGGTCGCGATGCCGTCGTGGTCTACCGCTGGGAGATTGCGCCGCATTGGGAGGAGGAGCACCACATCGAGATTGCGATCGCGCAAGTTGATGCGACCGGGTTGGTTCTTGTCCGCTCGGAACTGCTGTCCTGCTGGCCCTACCGGTACGAGGAACTCGAAGTCGAGCTGCACCGGGTCGGACTCCAAACGGAACTGAGCACGTTCGACCTTGAGGCCGAGAACTACATGGTGGTCGCGAGCAAGGTATAAACACCGGACTCTCAGTGAGCGTTTCCAACCTCAATTTGAGCAGGTCAGATGCAGTGTGATCCAGAACACGGCGCGGGTTGAAAGCGGCTCACTGGATGAGGTTCCGCCCACCGCGGCGAAGTACGTCGCCGATCTGGTGAAGGCCCCGGCCACCGACTTCGCGAAGTACACGTTGGTCGGCCGGAGCGGCCCGCGAGATCCCCTTCCGCCTGCAGCTACTTGGGCCCCGACTGCGCCTGTGCCGGCACCCTCGTCGACTGGGCCAAGACCTGTCTCAACCTCACGATCAAAACCGTGAGCAGGCCCAAGGGCTCGCAGGGCTTCGTGGTCGCTACTCGCGGAGCATCGCGCCGCCGTTGACCGACCAGACCTGCCCGTTGATCCACTCGCCGTCGTCGGACAGGAGGAACGCCACGACGCCGGCCAGGTCTTCCGGCTTGCCGAAGCGGGTGCTGGGAAGCGTCATGCGGGTGAACTCCAGCGCCTCCGGACTCAGAGCCATCTTCTGCGCGGATTCAGTCAGCACGACTCCGGGAGACACGCAGTTGCAGCGGATGCCCTGCGTGCCCCAGCGGGAGGCGATGTGCCGGGTGAGTGCGTTGATCCCCGCCTTGCTTGTCTGGTAGGCCGCACGCGCATGGTCGCCCACGTGCGCCGCGAGGGAGGAGGTGTTGACGATGGCACCACCGCCCTGTTCCAGCAGCAGGGGAAGGACCGCGCGGCTGGTGAGCGCGAAGCCGATCAGGTTCACTTCCAGGGTGCGCCGCCATACGGCCGGGTCCATGTCGAGCAGATCGCCGTCACGGCCCAAGGTCTCCGCCGAGACGTCGGCGGCGACGTTGTAGAGGCCGTCGACGCCGCCGAGTTGGGAGACGGCGGTGTCGACGAGCGCACGAACCGAACGCTCATCGGCGAGATCGAACTCCACGGCGAAAGCCGTTGCGCCCGTATCGGTGACGCGCTTGGCGGTGGCCTCGGCCGCGTCGATGTTGATGTCACCGACCACGACCGCCGCGCCCTCGGCCGCGAGCCGCTCGGCAGTGGCCGCACCGATCCCGGAGGCACCTCCGGCGACGACGATGCGCTTTCCGTTGAGTCCCTGCATTCCACTACTCCTTGTCTGTTCCGGCGCCGCAGCGATCGTCTGCTGGTAACGCCTCGTGAGGGATTTGCGGGTCTGATGTCGACCCGTGATCTCGAACTGGGGACCGTCCCCCGGGAGCCTCGGTCAGCGGTACGACGATGCCTCCCTCTTCCCGGTGATCGAAGACGTCGGGGCGATGCCCGGCGCCTACGCACTTGGGTTCGTCCACGGTGAGCTTCATGGTGCTTCGTCTCTCGACCGGAAGGTCCACTTCAGATAACACAGTATCCGACACTAGTTGGAAAACCAACACTTGTCGGTTAGGTAGAGTGTGGGCCATGACCACGTCTCGACGGAACGCGCCGGCAGGCGACCGCCGCGTACGGCGTACTCACGCGGCCCTGCAGGGAGCGCTGATCAAGCTCGTCGAGGAGCAGGACCTGGGGCAGATCAGCGTCGCGGACGTGGCGGAACAGGCCGGGGTGAACCGCACGACCTTCTACGACCACTACCGGGACGTGCATGAACTGGCCGAGGCCGCCTGCACCGCGACGATCGACACCCTCATCGAGTCCCTTCCCGCCCTCGACCCCGCGCTGGCGGCCCCGGATGCGGAACCCGCCCGCTCACTCGTCGCGTTCTTCGAGAACCTCGCCGAACACGCCGGCCTCTACCGCAGCCTCCTGGGACCGCAGGGCAGCGCCCGCGTCATCGACCACATCCGCAGCCGCATCTGCGCCAGCGTCCACGTCACGGTGCGCCTCAACGCCGGCGCTGCGCCGGACAGCGTCTCGACGACCGACATCCCCCACGACGTACCTGCCGCATTCACCGCCGGGGCACTCCTCGGCGTGGCCACCGACTGGCTCCAACGCGACAGCCCCCGCACACCGAACGAGATGGCCGAACTGACCTGGCAACTCCTCGTCGCCCATCACCCCGCCGACGCCCGGCATGCCACAACATGAGGTGATCCTCCGGCTCGCGAGCCTCGAGAAGAATCGCCCGCACACGACGATCACGACCGCAGTCGACAGCGCGAAGGGCTGGAGGAGGCGCTGCGCAGCGGGGGATCGATGACACTGAGCGATTTCCAACATCCCGATACTGACCGCAAGTTGGACGCCCCTGCGCAACGACAAAGCTCCTGGTAGACGGGTTCTGGACCAAGATCACCCGCGCCTGCCAGGAGCTTCGCATGCTTGTCTACTCATCCTCGATCGATCTGTCCAGCCGAACCCTGCGGTTCCTTACCGGTCAACTGGCCGCGCGGCGGGCGAAGATCGGTACACGGTGGCGACGTCTGGCCGTCGGCCGCCAGGCTCTGCTCACCCTCGCGCACCTGCGGTGCGGTGATACCTACGCCCAGCTCGCTGCCGGATTCGGCATCGGAATTGCCACGGTCTACCGCTATATACGCGAAGCTGTCGAGGCCCTGGCCGCCCTCGCGCCTTCACTCGCCGAGGCGATGCGGACGATCCGCGAGAAGGCGTTCGTGATCCTGGACGGCACTCTGTCTGCCGATCGACCGGATCGCTGCGGGCTCCCCGTACTCCTCCGGGAAACACAAGCGCCACGGCATGAACATCCAGGTCCTCGCCGATCCGTTCGGACGCCTGCTCTGGGCCTCGCCCGCCCTGCCCGGATCGACCCACGACCTCACTGCTGCCCGACACCACGGAATCATCGACGCGCTCACCGAGGCGGGCCTGAAGTGCTGGGCGGACAAGGCGTATCAAGGCGCCGGCGGGCCTGTTCGAGTCCCGTTCCGCGGTCGCCGTCTGAAGAGGTGGAAGCGCCGCCACAACACCAGTCACGCCAAGATCCGATGCGCCGGCGAACGAGCTATGGCCACGCTCAAGGGCTGGCGTCTTCTGCGGAAGCTCCGCTGCAGCACCAACCGGATCACCGACATGGTGAAGGCCGTCCTCGTCCATCACCACGCGTCAACGTGAGGTTGGAAAACGCTCAGTGATGACCGAGTGCCTCGTGGATCCGTGACACGGTCGAGCAGTGTCACAACAACAGCACGAGCCCTGTCGTAGGTGTGGTGGGTTGGTGGCTGACTGCACCGTCACCGTCACCGCCACCGTCAAGAAGGCACCAGTGGGGTCACCGACCCCCGACAGGAAGAGACCCAGATGAGAGTCGTTGTTGTGGGAGCCACCGGGCGGATCGGCTCCAGGACTGTGGCCAGGCTCTGGGATCACGGTGTGGAGGTTGTGCCGGTGTCACGCGGTGGCGGTGTCGATGTCACGACCGGGGAGGGGCTCACCCAGGCCCTGCGCGGCGCCGACGTGGTGGTGGACGTCACTGACGCGCCATCCCGTGGGCAGCTGGCGAGCCTGGAGTTCTTCGGCACCGCGACCGGCAACCTGCTGGAGGCCGCCGCATCGGCAGGCGTCGAGCATCACGTGGTCCTGTCCGTCGTGGGGGCCGAGAGTCTGCGGGCGGGGTACTTCCGTGCGAAGGCGCTGCAGGAGGAACAGGTGCGGCGCTCGCCGATTCCCCATTCCGTCGTGCGCGCCACGCCGTTCTTCGAGTCGGTGGAGTACATGTCGCGCCCCGCGGCGTACGGAGACGTCGTACATGTTGCGCCCGTGCTGACGCGTCCCGTGTCGGCGGACGATGTGGCCGCTGCGATCGCTCATGTCGCCGTGGGGATACCGCTGTTCGGCAATCTCGAGGTCGCCGGCCCTGAGGAACACCGTCTCGACGACCTCACCGCGAAGCTGCTGGCCGCGCGGGGCGACATGCGTGAGGTGGTCGCCGATACACACGCCCCCTTCTTCGGTGCGGAGGTCGGGGAGCGGACGCTGCTTCCCGCGCCGGACGCCCACTTGGGACACGAAACGTTCGCCCAGTGGCTCGCCCGGCGGTGATCCCCTCCATGTGATGCGCGTCGTCTTACGGCGCACACACTGCCGGCAGGTACCGGAAGCACGTCCGCGTCCGCAGCCGGCCCCTCCCCTCCCCACGCCCTGACAGGAAGGCTGCCATGAGTGATCCGGTCCGGCCCACAGAGCTCTCCACGACGAGTGAGCTCGACCAGCTACCCGACCGCGACTCCGAGGAGACGGCGGAATGGCAGGCATCACTCGATGCCGTCATGAGGAATGCCGGTCCAGAACGGGCGGTGTACCTGCTGCGACGGGTGCACGAGTACGCGGCCAGGTCCGGGATGACCCTGCCCGGGCTTCTGTCCTCGGACTACATCAACACGATCCCTGCGGCCTCGCAGCCGGCCTTTCCCGGTGACGTCGCCATGGAGTCCCGGATCACCGCGCTGAACCGGTGGAACGCGGCGGCAATGGTGACGCGCGGTTCGCGCCTGGGCCTGGGCGGTCATATCTCCACCTACGCGTCGGCGGCGTGGCTCTACGAGATCGGGTTCAATCACTTCTTCAAGGGCAAGGAGGGGGATGGCTCAGGCGACCAGCTGTACCTGCAGGGGCATGCCTCGCCAGGCATCTACGCCCGCGTGTTCCTCGAAGGGCGCCTGAACGAGGAACAGTTGGACGCCTTCCGGCGGGAGGCCGACGGCCACGGACTGCCGTCGTACCCCCACCCCCGGCGTCTGCCGTGGCTGTGGGAGTTCCCGACCGTGTCCATGGGCCTCGGCCCACTCGCGGCCATCTACCAGGCCCGGTTCAACCGCTACCTGCACGCCCGGGGCATCAAGGACACCTCCGCATCGCGGGTCTGGGCCTTCCTCGGGGACGGTGAGATGGACGAGCCGGAGTCGATGGCCGCGCTGGCGCTCGCCGCCCGCGAGGGTCTCGACAACCTCACCTTCGTCGTCAACTGCAACCTGCAGCGCCTGGACGGTCCGGTACGGTCGAACTCCAAGATCGTTCAGGAGCTCGAGACCCGGTTCCGCGGCGCCGGCTGGAACGTGGTCAAGTCCCTGTGGGGCAAGGCCTGGGACCCGGTGCTGCAGCAGGACACCACCGGGGAGCTCGTGAAGCGCCTCGGCGAGGTGCCCGACGCGCAGATGCAGACGTACGCCGCGCGGGACGCCGCCTACATACGCAAGCACTTCTTCACCGGCGACGCTCTCTCCGGCATCGCCGCCGGACTGAGTGACGCCCAACTGGTGGAGATGTTCGAGAACTCGCGCGGCGGACACGAACCGCTCAAGGTCTACGCCGCCTACCGGGCCGCCCTCGAACACCGCGGTGAGCCCACCGTCGTCCTCGCCCAGACGGTGAAGGGGCACACGCTGGGGCCGGACTTCGAGTCACGCAACGCCAACCACCAGATGAAGAAGCTCACGATGGCGCAGTTCCGTCAGATGCGCGACCTTCTGGAGCTTCCCATCCCGGACAGCGCGCTGAGCGGCGACCTGGTGCCGTACTGGCACCCCGGTGAGGACTCGCCGGAAGTGCAGTATCTACGTGACCGGCGCAGCGCTCTTGGCGGCCCCGTTCCGGTGCGCAAGGTCGTCGCCAAGCCGCTGGAACAGGCGCCGACCCGCCCCTTCGAGGCGCTGGAGAAGGGCTTCGGCAACCAGGAGGTGGCGACCACCATGGCCCTTGTCCGCCTGGTCAAGGACCTGATGCGCGACAAGGAGACCGGGCAGCGCTGGGTGCCGATCATCCCCGACGAAGCCCGTACGTTCGGCATGGAGTCCCTCTTCCCCACGGCAGGGATCTACTCGCCGGACGGGCAGACCTACGAACCGGTCGACGCCGATCAGCTGCTCTACTACCGGGAAGCCAAGAACGGCCAGCTCATCGACGAAGGCATCACCGAGGCCGGTTCCATGGCCGAGTTCACCGCCGCGGCGACCTCTTACGCCACGCACGGCGAACCCATGATCCCGTTCTACATCTTCTACGCCATGTTCGGGTTCCAGCGGACCGGCGACCAGTTCTGGGCCCTGGCGGACCAGATGGGGCGCGGGTTCGTCATCGGGGCGACGGCCGGCCGTACGACCATGACCGGCGAGGGACTGCAGCACGCCGACGGACATTCCCACCTGCTGGCCTCCACCAATCCGGCGGCGGTGAGCTACGACCCTGCCTTCGCCTACGAGATCGCCGTGATCGTCAGGGAGGGGCTGCGGCGGATGTACGGCGAGCAGCCCGAGGACGTCTTCTACTACCTGACGGTGTACAACGAGCCGAAGCGGCAGCCGGCCATGCCGTCCGGGCCGTCGGTCGAAGAGGGGATCCTGCGGGGCATCTACCGGTTCCGGAAGGGCGAGTCCCCCGATGCCGGGCCGCGGATCCAGCTGCTGGCCTCCGGCACGGCGATCCACTGGGCGTTGGAGGCACAGGACCTCCTCGCGTCCCAGTGGGGCGTGCACGCGGACGTCTGGTCGGTGACGTCCTGGACGGAACTGCGCCGTGACGCACTGAGCGCGGACCGGGCACGGCTGCGCGGTGAGGAGCGCACCCCGTACGTGACCAGCGCGCTGTCGGGTGCGCAAGGGCCGGTCCTGGCAGTCAGCGACTGGATGCGGCAGGTACCCGACCAGATCAGCCAGTGGGTCGAGCAGGACTACTCGTCCCTGGGGACGGACGGCTTCGGTCTGTCGGACACCCGGGATGCCGTGCGCCGCTATTTCCACGTGGACGCCGAGTCGATCGTCGTGGCGGCCCTGGACCAGCTGGCCCAAGCCGGAGATGTCGACCCGGAGACGGTCGCGCAGGCCCGCGAGCGCTACCGCTGGCAGGGGTGAACCCGGGCCGCAGCGTGCGGGCGTAACCCTGCCGGCCCTCGGCGAAAGTGTCGCCGAGGGCACGGTCACCCGCTGGCTGAAGCAGGTCTGCGAGACAGTCGAGGCCGACGAACCCCTGCTGGAGGTCTCCACCGACAAGGTGGACACCGAGATCCCCTCCCGCGCCGCCGACGTACTGCTGGGAATCACAGTCGCCGAGGACGAGACCGTGGAGATCGGCGCGGAGCTAGCCGTCATCGGTGCACCGGATGCCGCGGCGCCCTGTTCGACACGGTCATCGTGCCGCCGGGTCAGGTCGCCGTCCTGGGCATCGGTGCCACGGTCAAGCGCCCTGCGGTCGTGGAAGCCGACGGGAACCCTGCCATCGGAATCCGCGATCTGGTGCATCTGTCGCTGTCATACGATCACCGGCTCGTGGACGGAGCGGACGCCGCCCGTTACCTGACTGCGGTCAAGTCACTCCTGGAGAACGCCGCGTTCGCCAACGACGTCTTGCCCGGCGCGGACCCCTGACCCCGGCACAAGAGGTCACAAATTCAATGCATCGCCGGTCTTGCTGGATATGCACCCTGTTATATCGAAATCATCAACTGTTCGCGTGCAGCGGGACGACTATGCCGTCAGCGCCGAGTTCTACGACGTCCTCCAGGCCCAGCAGGACGCGATACGGGTCCATCATCTCTACGGCCGCCATGTCGCGAACGCCCGTCTTGGAGTGTTGGATGTCGGGGCCGGAACCGGACGCGTCACATTGATGAGTCTTCTGGAGTCCCGGGTCGGCGTGCACGCCGTAGAACCTGCACGCGCGATGCGCACGCCGTTGATGACCCGCCTCGCCTCCCTGCCCACGGAACTGAGGGAACGGGTCACTGTGCACCCTCAGACGCTTGAAGAGGCTGAACTGCGTGATGTCGCGGACGTGGCGGTCTGCCACAACACGATCGGCTGTCTGGCACCCGCCGCACGGCGTGCTCTTTGGCCGGCCCTCGCCCAGGCGCTCGTTCCTGGCGGTTCACTGCTCCTTCAACTCCCGCCCACTCACCTTCCCGATAAGGAGACCGAACGGGTCTTCCCGGATCAGAGAGTTGGTCAGCACGAGTACGGAGGACGCATGGTCATGTCGGCCGACGGGAGCCGGCTCCGCACACGTTGCGACTATTGGGTACGCGGGGCGGAGGGCGTGCTGCGGGAACACACCGAAACATTCTGGATGTGGCCGGCCTCTCGCGCCGCGATGATCAGCGACCTGGCACAGCACGGGTTCGCCCTACTGCCCGGACGGGACGATCCGGCCGTACTCGCGATGGCCCTCACGTGGGACAGTCCGGCCAGAACACAATGAGTAACACTGTGCGCCTACAAGGTTGACATCGGCGCGTGTCCTCCCCCAGCCCGCGTGCGCACACTGCGAGGACGGCTCATAGCATGGTGGCCTCGGAGCCGGAAGGGATGACCATGCACACTGGGGATGACGCTGATTCTCTTGACCGGGCGACGAGGGAGTTCCTCGCGGCGCGCCCGCGGCTCTTCGGTATCGCGTACCGCGTGCTTGGTAGCGCAGTGGAAGCCGAGGACCTCGTTCAGGAGGCATGGCTGCGGTGGCAGAACACGGACCACGCGAACATCCGCGAGCCGGCCGCCTTCCTGACCACCGTCACCACACGACTGGCCATCAACTTCGCCCATTCCGCCAGGGTCCGGCGGGAATCGTACGTCGGGCCATGGCTTCCCGAACCGGTCGACACCAGTCTGGACCCGCACGTGGGGGCGGAACGGGCCGAGGCACTCGAGCTGGCGGTTCTCCTTCTCCTCGAGAAGCTGAACCCGGTGGAACGGGCGGCCTATGTCCTGAGGGAAGCCTTCGACTACCCCTTCAAGCAGGTCGCGGACATCCTGGAAACGAGTGAGGCCAATACCCGGCAGCTGGTGAGCCGTGCGCGCAAGCACCTGGCCTCCGAGCGCAAGGAACGCGTCAGCCCGGCTGATCACACGCGGCTGCTGAAAGTGTTCCTCGCCGCTGCGCAGACGGGCAATCTGGCGGTGCTCGAGGACGTCCTCGCCGCGGACGTCGTCAGTTACTCCGACGGCGGCGGGGTGCGCGGCGCGTCGAAGATTCCGGTCATCGGACGTCCGCACGTCTCCAAGTACCTCGTGGCCTTCGCTCCCCGGTTCTGGCCCCAGATGGACATTCGATGGCTCGAGGCCAATGGACGACCGGCAGTTCTTGTCTCTGCCGACGGGAACGCCGTGGCCCTGCTGTCCGTGGACGCGTCCGCCGAAGGGATCGACCGGGTCATGTGGGTGATGAATCCGGCCAAGCTGTTGCCCTACGTGGCGTCCCTCAGCGACTGAACGCCCAGCGCGTCAGTCGGGGAAACCTGCGCGGCCCTGGAGTGAGGTGCCGGCTGTGTCACGAGAGAGGTGACTTGCCGGTCAACTAGCTATCCGGAACCCAAGGTCTCTCCAAGATGAAGGACACACCACATGACGAATGTCGTGAGCGGCACGGTGGCCCCCGCCTGCGGACGGGGGTATGCCCCCACCCACCAGGCGAAGACGCCTACAGAGGCCGGCCCCTCACCTTCCACCGCGTTGCCCGCTCCGTGCGTGCCTGCCGGGTGCTGCCGGGGCGGATACCGCGGCGACGCCGGAGTCATGCTGTGAACGACCAGATCAAGTTGCCCAATCTGTCCACCGACAAGGACTTCGACGGGGATTCCTTCTCCCCCATCTACTCCACGACTGTGACCGTCAGCGGCGGTACGGCCGGCCACGGGCGAGCCTCGGGAATGGCACGGTCGGACGACGGGGCCCTGGACCTCAGCCTGCGCATGCCCGCAGAACTCGGAGGGGATGGCCAGGGAACCAACCCTGAGCAATTGTTCGCCGCCAGCTTCGCGGCCTGCTTCCACGGGGCCCTGAGCCTGGTGGCGCGGCAGGAGGCACTCGATCCTGCCTCGATCTCCATAGAGGCCACCGTGGCGTTCGGGCGGGATCCGGGAGACGGCGGCTATCTGCTGCGTGTCGACCTGGTGGTCAAATGGCCAGGTGTCGCTCCGGAGATCGCCACTCCCCTCCTGGAGAAGGCCGACGCACTGTGCCCTTACGCGAAGATGGCCTCGCAGGGAACGCCGACCACCATCACGTTGGCTCCCTAGGGGCAGCCGCCGTGTGCCGCCGCTCGCTGGCACACGGCGCTTCCCGGGCCGTTCACCGGTCGCCCGTTGTCACACGGACATGAGCCCGTTTGTCTTAGTGGGTAACCAGAGAGGCACTGCATCTGGACGAAACCCGCCGCCCTGTGTGGCGACCACCGACCACGAGTAGCGCGTTTTCTTCCCGCGGAGAGGCAACCCATGACTGGACGCACCGTGTCGATTCGTGAGGGCGAGCGCCTTGCCCGCTCCATCGCGGTCGGGCCGCACATCCTCACAGCGGACGAGCCCGAGCCCATCAGCACGGATACGGGGCCCACACCGGGAGAGCTGCTCCTGGCCGCGCTCGGATCGTGCACCTCCATGACGGTCCGTGCGTATGCGGACCGGCACGGGTGGCAGCTCCAGCAGGTCGATGTGGACCTGCAGTTCGGTACACGAGCACAGATAGTCAAGAACATCAGGCTGGTCGGCGACCTGGAGCCCGCCCAGGCAGAGCGCCTGCTGGAGGTAGCAGACCGCTGCCCGGTGCATCGCCTTCTCATCGGAGACGTATCGGTGGTCACCGTACCCACGGTTCTCACGGCGTCCCACCAACTTCAGGACCATGCGCTGCCCAGGTGACCTCACTTCGGCAGCGCATGGCCCTGCGGACGGAGGCCGGGAAGGATGGACCGGTAGTGGTGGCGAGCGACGACCTGGCAGCACAGGCTGTCGTCGCGTCTCTCGCCTGCGCTGGGGCTGGCGTCAGTACTCGGCGGGTGTTCGGGGCGGGGAGTACGCGGGGCGCTTGTCACAACGCCCTCGGTCATCCGGTCGTAGTGGGTGAAGACCACAACGATCGGAGCAATCATGGCTGCCACAGAACAACGCCTCTCCACCATGGTGCTGGTGATCGGTACCGGCGGAGCCGGTCTGCGGGCGGCGATCGAGCTGGCCGAGGCCGGCATCGATGTCCTCGCCGTCGGCAAGCGCCCCAAGGAGGACGCCCACACATCCCTCGCCGCCGGTGGAATCAACGCGGCTCTGGCCACGATGGACCCGGAGGACAGCTGGCAGCAGCACGCCGCTGACACCCTCAAGGAGAGCTACCTGCTCGGTGATCCCCGCACCGCCGAGATCGTCACCCAGGGCGCCGCCCTGGGCATCGACGATCTCGAGCGCTACGGCATGGCCTTCGCCCGGGAGGAGGACGGCCGTATCTCCCAGCGCTTCTTCGGCGCGCACAAGTTCCGGCGTACCGCCTTCGCCGGCGACTACACCGGTCTGGAGATCCAGCGCACGCTCATCAGGCGCGCGAGCCAGCTGGACATTCCCATGCTCGACGGCGTGTACATCACCCGGCTCCTGGTGCACGACGGTGCCGTGTTCGGGGCCTACGGCTTCGACCTCGCGAGCGGGAAGCGCTACCTCATCCACGCCGACGCCGTCATCCTCGCGGCGGGCGGCCACACCCGCATCTGGCGGCGCACGTCGTCGCGGCGCGACGAGAACACCGGTGACTCGTTCCGGCTGGCCGTGGAGGCCGGGGCCCGTCTGCGCGACCCGGAGCTGGTCCAGTTCCACCCCTCCGGGATCATCGAGCCGGAGAACGCGGCCGGCACCCTCGTCAGCGAGGCCGCACGCGGTGAGGGCGGCATCCTGCGCAACGCGCTCGGCGAGCGGTTCATGGCCCGCTACGACCCCGAGCGCATGGAACTCTCCACCCGCGACCGGGTGGCCCTCGCCTCCTATGCGGAGATCAAGGAGGGCCGTGGCACATCCAAGGGCGGCGTGTGGCTCGATGTCTCCCACCTCCCCCGGCAGACGATCATGAATCGGCTCCCCAGGGTGTATCAGACACTTCTTGACCTGCAGATGCTGGACATCACCCGTGAACCGATCGAGGTCGCGCCCACGGCGCACTACTCGATGGGCGGGGTCTGGGTCCGACCGGAGGACCACAGCACCGACGTGCGCGGTCTGTATGCCATCGGCGAGGCGGCGAGCGGCCTGCACGGCGCCAACCGGCTCGGCGGCAACAGCCTCATCGAGCTGCTGGTCTACGGCCGGATCACCGGGCAGGCCGCCGCCTCCTACTCGGACTCGCTGACCGCGCAGCCGCGCTCGGCATCGGCGGTGGCCGAGGCCCGCGCCGAGGTCGACGAGCTGCTCGTGGCGGACGGGCCGGAGAACGTCCGCGCGCTGCAACGCGCCATCCGCAACACCATGACCGAGTACGCGGGCGTCGTGCGCGACGAGGAGGGGCTGCGGGCCGGGCTGGGAGAGCTCGATGTGATCGAGAAGCGGATGGAGAACGTCGGCGTGCATCCCGACATCGCCGGCTACCAGGATCTCGCCCACGCCTTCGACCTCAAGTCCGCGGCCCTGGCGGCCCGGGCCACGCTCGAAGCGGCACTCGAGCGCCGTGAGACCCGCGGCTGCCACAACCGCAGCGACTACCCGGACCTGGACCCGGCGCTCCAGGTCAACCTCGTGTGGTCGCCGACGACCGGGATCACCCGCGAGAGCATTCCCGCCATCCCTGAGGAGATCTCCTTCCTGATGGAAGAAGTCTCAACCGACGGCAAGCTCGCCGAGTGACCTGCCGGTTTCTGTCCCAGAAAAAGAAATTGCGAAACCCACCCGGGTGCCCTGTCACAAATACAGTCACCATCCTGTCTTTCCTAGTACAGACAACAGTGACCGGTGCAAGCGAGCGACTCACCTCAGAAATGCCCGCTGCACATTGAGAAACCTCCGAGAGGATCCCCATCATGAAGGTCGTAGTCATCGGCGGTACCGGCCTTATCGGCTCGCAGCTGGTCGAAAAGCTCAACGAGCACGGCCACGAAGCAGTGCCGGCCGCCCCCAACACCGGCGTCAACACACTGACGGGTGAGGGCCTGGCCGAGGTTCTGCAGGGCGCGTCGGTCGTGGTCGACGTGTCGAACTCCCCCTCGTTCGAGGACGAGGCCGTCATGGAGTTCTTCCGCACCTCCACGACCAACCTCCTGAAGGCGGAGACCGAGGCCGGCGTGACGCACCACGTGGCGCTGTCCGTGGTCGGCACCGAGCGCCTCCAGGAGAGCGGGTACTTCCGCGCCAAGCAGGTCCAGGAAGAGCTGATCAAGGCGTCCGGCATCCCCTATTCCATCGTCCACGCCACCCAGTTCTTCGAGTTCATGAAGGGGATCGCGGCCATGTCGACCGTGGGCGACACCGTACGTCTGGCCCCCGTGAAGATCCAGCCCATCTACTCCGGCGACGTGGCCGCCGCCGTGGGCCGCACGGCCGTCGGCACGCCCCTCAACGGCCTGGTGGAAGTTGCCGGCCCCGACACGTTCCAGCTGGACGAGATCATCCGCAAGGGGCTCGCCGCCAAGCAGGACCCCCGCACGGTCGTGACGGACCCGCACGCCCCGTACTCCGGTGCCGAGGTGAAGGAGACCACCCTCCTTCCCGGCCCGGACGCGCGTATCGCTGAGACCCGTTTCGCCGACTGGCTCGCGCAGCAGAAGTGAGTGGTCGGGGTGGCCCCTGATCTCAGGGGCCGCCCCCCCCCCCCCCCGGCGGGGGACGAGGGAGATGAATTTTCGGGGGAGGCCTGCCCGTGCCGGAAATAAACCCCAACCAAAAACAAACCC
>NZ_JBFALC010000036.1:0-54212 GCF_040656035.1 Streptomyces sp. NPDC050211 | reverse complement strand
GGCGTTGTGATGCCGCCCCCCCCCCTCCCGGGCCCGGACGCGCTTATGGGTGAGCCCGGTTTCGCGGACGGGCTCGCGCACCTCTCGTCTGTGTTGGGGGGGCCCCGTGAACTCAGGGCCCACCCCGCACCCCGGCGGCCGGTAGACCTGGCATTCGAAGGTCCGTGCGAGCCGTGCCGTTCCGGAATTCCACCCCATCCGAAATCCACACCCCGAAGGAAAGAGTTCGCCATGCTCACAAACCGCAACCAGAGCACTGTTCCCAGCACCGACACGTATGAAGCACTCACCGGTTCTTACACCATTGACCCGGTCCACAGCATGATTGGTTTCTCCGTCCGGCACGCCATGATCTCCAATGTGCGTGGGAAGTTCGACTCCTTCGAAGGCCTTCTCAAGCTCGACGGGTCCCAGCCCTCCCGGTCCGAGGCCTATGTGAGCGTCCAGACCGAAAGCCTGGACACGGGCATTCGGGAGCGGGACACGCACCTGACGGGCCCTGACTTCTTCGACTCTTCGACGTTCCCCCTCATGACGTTCCGCTCCACCGGAATCGTCGATGCGGGTGATGACGAGTTCCGCCTGAGCGGGAACCTCACGATCAAGGATGTCGAACTGCCCATCACCATCGACCTCGAATTCGGCGGAGCCAGCCGCGACGCCTACGGGCACCACCGGGTCGGTTTCGAAGGCACAGCCACCCTGCAGCGCTCCGACTGGGGACTCACCTGGAACACGGCGCTGGAAACAGGGGGCGTCCTGGTCAGCGACAAGGTGAAGCTGATCCTCGACATCTCGGCGGTACAGACGGACCAGACGGCCGCTGCCTGAAATCGGCACGGATACCGGCACATCGAACGTTGGACATCGGACATCGACATCGATCACCGGCGTCCGCCATGCCGGCCCGATCTCTTCAGGTCTCTACCGAAGTAGGACACGTGATGATCCCAGCATCCGAGAACCGTCGCGCGATCACCGGCACCGTTGTGTCGCTGACCGCCGAGGCCACCGAGCTCGAGACCCGTGCCACCGAGCTGCGCCGAGCGCTCGCAGAGCTCGATGACCACATGCGGGCCTTGTCCAACGCACTGCAGCTGATACCCCGTTCCGCGGGCCGCTCCGATGCCGACCACGGTGAAGATCACCGAGACGCAGCCCCGACGGAGTAACTCGGTCCGGGCCGGGGGAAGACGGTGGTGGATACCGCCGCGGACCCACTCGACAGATACTCGGCCTCGCGGTGAGCGATGCCGCCTCCGCCTCGCCGGCGCCCGCCGGGGAGGCGTTCGGCGTTGGCCGACCGAGCTCAACGCAGTTGCCACCGTGCTTACTTACAGGCCGAAGCTGCCGACCAGCACCTCGTGACGTCCGGGTGGATGACCTCGGGCTCGACCTCCAGCGGCCGGGCGCCCGAGCTGATGGCGTGGTGCGGCCCGCCGCCCTCGATCAGCGCGCCGACTGTGACCGCGCCGACGTAGACACCCTGTCGGCGAGAACGGTGTTGAGGTTGGGGTGAATACCGGGCTGGCACAGGTGCACAGGATCGCGCCGTCACCGCGCTCGACCACGCCGGGCAGCAAGAAGCGGTCGACAACCAACTGGAGGTTTTCCGGGGCCCGGACTGAACTCCACGGCGTCGATCTGGCCGTACTTCTCGGTGGTGGCCGCCCGCGAGCCCGTCGACGAGCTTGTCCTCGTCCGGTCCCAGGTAACGGGAGGTCGCCTCGCCCAGCGGCTCCGCGGCCCGGCGGTGGACGGCGAGCTCGGCCTCCGGCTCCGCGATCCGCTTGCGGGCTGCGGCCAATTCGGCCTGCTCGCGGGTGGGCACACCGGCTGCCTGCCCGGTACACATCAAATACTGACGGCCCCAGACATAGACGGTCTGCTCCCTGATCCAGAGAAGCTTCGCCACCTCGGAGTCCTTCCGACCGGACCCGACCAGATCGAGGACACGGCGGCGGCACTCGGGCGGACAACTGCGAGCGGACGTATGGCAGCAGGTGCAGATGCGTCTCGTCGGCGGCCCCCACCACCGCGGGCCGGGCCGAATCACCGCGGGCGATCAGCTTGGCCGCCGCCAAACGGCCACCTGCCGTACCCGGCGGTACAGCATCCACTGGCTCAGGTGCGACCAGCCCAGGTACCAATACAGCCTGAGTACGGTCCACGGCTCGGACGGCTTGAACAGCGCGGTGATCCGCGCGCGCAGTCGGTTACCGCCCAGCCTCGGCCGCCCACAGCGGGGGTGATCGGCAAGGCCGGTCACTCCGCGGGTGTTGAAGCGGCCGATCCAGCGCCGCACCGTGACCGGGACACGCTCCAGCGGCTTGGCGATCAGCGCAGGCGCCAGACGGTGAAGGGACAGCAGCACCATCACCGCGCACACAACCCTCGCCCCGGCCGCGCAGCAGGCCGCGTAGTCGACGGCACTCGGGGGCCGACGCGTTGGCGAAAATCGTGGGAGCTTCGCCGCCGGTCGCCCATGAGGCGATGATCATCTCTGACCGACCTGGGCTACGAGAACGCCGGCGACCTCCGCCACCCGGTCAAACCACCGGAAAGCCGCCCCAGCCAGACCGCCCACTCTCCGGCTCCGGTGGCGGCGCCACAGTACATGTCACTGCCGGCCTGTTCGCTGCCTGCGGGGCGACCGCAGCCATACCTGCAGGCGGCCAAGCGCGAGGGCGGGGTGGCCACCCAGCCACCCCGCCCTCAGAGAGCCGACCGGTCAGCGAACCGACCGCGCGGCCTCCTGAATGATCCGGGTGACGTCGTCGGGGCGGGAGACGCTCACGGCGTGCGATGCACGGACTTCCACCGTGTGGGACTTGGCGCGCTCGGCCATGAACGTCTGAGCCTTCGGGGGGATGTTGAGGTCCTCGGTGGCTACCAGAACCCAGGACGGGATGGTCTTCCAGGCGGGCTCCGAGGCGCCTTCCTCCAGAGCGGCGCTGGTCACGGGCCGCTGGGTGACCGCCATGATGTCGGTGGTGTTCGCGGAGACGTCCGCGGCGAACTGGTCGTGGAACTTGGCCTGGTCGATGTAGAGATCCGCGCCCACGGAGCCGTCAGGCAGGGTGATCGGGACAGGGCGCAGGGCTTCGCCCAGCGTGCTGCCGGGAAACATGCCCGACAGCTCAACAGCGCTCTCCCCCTTCTCGGGGAGGAAAGCGGCGATGTAGACCAGTGCCCTGACGTTCTCGGCACCATGGGCGGCATTGCTGATGACCGATCCACCGTAGGAGTGACCGGCCAGTACGACGGGCCCGTCGATGCCGGCCAGGAGGTCCTTGAGGTAGGCGGCGTCGCTGGTCAGCCCGCGCAGCGGATTGGCTGCGGCCACCACCGGGTAGCCCTTCTGCTTCAGCTTCCTCACGACACCGTTCCAGCTGGTGGAGTCGGCGAATGCGCCGTGGACGAGGACCACGGTCGGCTTGCGGCTGGGCGAGGAGGAACCCTTGCCGGCGCTCGCCGGGGCGACCGAGGTGGCGAGGAGAGCGGCGGCGACGGTTGCCGTGGCCATGAGGGTCAGCGGGGTGCGGGCACGTCGGTAGAGAGAACGACGGTTCATGACGAGGCCTTTCGAGGAAGGTTCGGGTCCAGCCGTGTGAGGTCAGTCCGGCTCAAAGGCCGCATGAGTTGGCGGGGCGACGATCGACATTTCAGGTCGGCTCACCCGCGGTGCTCACCCTGTTTGATGGGGGTTCGATGAGCAGGTTCTCTTCGCGTCCGGTTCGGTTCACGAACGCGAGTGCCAAGCGATGGACGGCTCGGGCTGTGCGCCGTGCGTGGACCGCCGGCTGTGTGTCAGTCGGTGCCGAGCGCGGTGCGCAGGGTGTGAATGGCCTGCTGCATCGCGGCAGTGGCGGCCTGCGTGGACCGTACGGCGTTCAGCATCAGGAAGTCGTGCAGGACGCCGTTGTAGCGAACGCTGGTGGTGGGAACGCCGGCCTGTGTCAGCTTGCGGGCGTACGCCTCACCCTCGTCCCGGAGCACGTCGTTCTCGTCGACGATGACGAGCGCGGGCGGCAGCCCTTCCAGGTCCCCGAGGCCGGCCCGCAGCGGCGACGCGGTGATCTCGGCCCGCTGTGCGGGGTCGGTGGTGTAGCAGTCCCAGAACCAGGCCATGCCCTTCGCGGTCAGGTGAGGGCCGTCCGCGAACTCCCGGTAGCTGTCGGTGTCCTGGGCGGCGTCCGTGACCGGGTAGTACAGCGACTGGTGCACGAAGGACACATCGCCACGCTGCTTGGCCATGATGGTCAGCGCCGCGGTCATGTTGCCGCCGACGGAGTCGCCGGCCACCGCCATGCGAGAGGCGTCCAGGCCTTCCTGGGCACCGTTCGCCGTGAGCCACCGCGCCGTCGCGTACGCCTGCTCGATGGCAACCGGGTACTTGGCCTCAGGGGAATGGTCGTACTCGACGAACACCACGGCAGCGTCCGCGCCGACGGCCAGCTCTCGCACCAGGCGATCATGGGTACCGGCGTTGCCGAGGACCCAGCCTCCGCCGTGCACATAGAGGACGACCGGCAGGGGGCCCTGAGTATCGACGGGCTTGACGATACGGACCCGGACATCGCCGACCTCGGCGGGCACGGTGATCCACTTGTCCTGCACGTCGGGCTTCTCGATGGGCGCCGCCTGCAGCTCGTCGAGAACCTTCCGAGCACCCTCGGGACCAAGCTCGTACAAGAAAGGCGGGTTGGCCGTCGCCTCGGCGATCTTCTGCGCGGCAGGCTCAAGAACGGGGTTGTTCACGATTGCTCTCCTATGTTGGCAGGGCCTGTGTTGTGCTTTCACCCTTGTGACAGGGCATCAGTCGAATGTGTGACATAAGCCGATGACGACTTTTTTGTTCACCGGCGGGCTGGAACCCCGTAGGAGATGCGCAGCGTGCTGTCGGCGGATGTGTCACCGTCAGTGCCGGCTGCTGATCTCCTTGTACTCCTGCTCGGTGGGTTTGGGGATCTGGGTTCCTTCCCCGTAGAAGCCGCGGCCGAGCCTGGCTCTCAGCCGCTGCGCTCTGGTGGGCCTGCCCTCCAGGCTCTGCTCGCTTCCCTGCGGGACGGCGGTGAGAGGCGTGTACTGCTCGTGCGCGGTGAGGATGTGCAGTCGTTCCTGGCTGAGCGGTTCGTGCACCTCCACGAACTCCCCGTGCGGCAGGCGCTTGATGATGCCGGTCTCGCGGCCGTGCAGTACCTTGTCGCGGTCGCGTCGCTGGAGACCGAGGGCCCACCGCTTCGCCACGACGTAGACGACGACCGGCACAACGAAGAGGCCGATGCGGACGGCCCACGTCACGGCGTTGACCGAGACGTGCAGTTGAATGGCGATCAGGTCGTTCGCCGCACCGAGCAATGCCACTAGGTAGACACTCAGCCATGCGACGCCGAGACCCGTGCGCACCGGCCGGTTCCGTGGTCTGTCGAGGAGGTTCTGGTCGCGGTCATCGCCGGTCACCCAGGACTCGACAAAGGGGTATGCGCCCAGTGCGAGGAAGAGGCCAACGCCCACCAGTAGAGGGATGAGGTTGTCGAGGGCGAGGGTGTGGCCCCAGGCACTGATCTCCCAGCCGGGCATGACGCGCAACAGCCCATCGGCCACGCCCATGTACCAGTCGGGCTGGGACCCTGCCGAAACCTGATCGGCACGGTAGGGCCCGTAATTCCAGATGGGGTTGATCTGCGCGATCGACGCGATGAAGAAGATCGTCCCGGCCACCAGGAAGAAGTATCCCGCCGATTTCACAACGTACACCTGCCGCGGTATGCCGACGACATTCCTGTTCGTGCGTCCGGGCCCGGGGTACTGCGTGTGCCTGTGACGGCGGGACAGGACCAGATGAAAAACGATCAGCGCCACCATGACGGCAGGAATCAGCAATACATGGATCGCATTGAAGCGCGCGATCAGATCATTGCCCGGGAACTCGCCTCCGAAGAGGAACATCGACAGATAGGTGCCGACGATGGGCACCGAGAGGAGCGTTCCGTTCACGACTGCCAGCCCGGTACCGGAAAGAAGATCGTCCGGCAGGTCGTACCCGGTCAGCCCTCCGAACATGCCCAGGATCAGCAGCAGGAAGCCCAACAGCCAGTTGAGCTCGCGCGGCTTGCGATAGGCCCCCGTGAAGAAGACCCGCATCATGTGCACGAGCATGGCGCCAACGAAGATCAACGCCGCCCAGTGGTGGGCCTGCCGGATCAGCAGACCGCCACGGACATCGAAGGAGATGTGCATGGTCGAGTTGAACGCTTCCGACACCATCTGACCCTGCAGAGGGACATAGCTGCCCTGGTACTGAACCTGTTCCGATGAGGGGCGGAAGTAGAAGGTCAGGTACACGCCTGTGATGATGAGGATAAGGAAGCTGTAGAGGCAGATCTCTCCCAGCATGAAGGACCAATGGTTCGGGAAGGCCCTTCGTATCATGGTCTTTTCCGGGCTACGAAGGCCCAGTCGGCCATCGACCCAGTTGGCGACCTTTTCCCCTCTGGGCCCTTTCCGTGCCTTGGCCGACTGACTCTCGTTCCCCATGTCTCATCACTCATTTCCGGAAACTCAAGGCGCGTTGCCCGGCAGGCTCCTCGGCGCGTTCCGACGCACGGCACGGTGCCGTGTGGACGCGACGCGCTGACAGGTGACTCTGTAGCTCTGGGCGACAGCCTTGAGGATTGTTTTGTTCACGGCTGTAGTCCAAGGACAGGGTTCATGAGCTGCTGTCCTCCTTGTGACCAGCCAGCCCATGAAGATGTGACATACCGCGATGCTGCACACGGTGTGGCGGCCACAATGCCATCGGGATCCTCACCGCGCGTGAGGTGCCGCTTGGGGCCCTCGCGCCATGACTGTGCGCCGCACTCCGCCTCAGCGAGCACGCACGCTCATCGGCGCCTGGTGCTTCGCTCATCACTACGGTCCCGACGATGTCGCTCTGACCGGCGGCATGGGAGTGGCGCCCCACCCGCACACCGGGCCCACGCCGGCGCTCCCCACGCCACCATCGCACCGCGCAGGAACCCGGCGTCCCGGTCGCTGCGGTTGGGCCAGAACACACGGTGTGAGAAGCCCGTTAGCGCTCCGTGTCCTCTCCGGCCAACGCACGAGCCAGGCTGAGCGGACCACAGCCCCGAGGCCAAGTGTCACCCGTGCGGCAAACTCGGCATCCGCGCACAGGAACAGCCTCGCGAAGTCAGTCGCCGCGAAGCCCACCGATTTCGGTGTGGCCGTAAGCCGCTCGGCGCACGCTGACTCCCACGCAGGGATCTCACCGATGCTCGTTCGCCCATCCAGAGAAGAGCACCGCGCCGCCACCGCGCTGGAACTTGGCGTCGCATCGTTCGCGGTCCTCGCCCTTGCCGAACTCGCCGTTTCAGTAGGGGCCGAGCGAGCGGCCCATCCCACGTGGCACCCGCACCACATCGTCGAGAGATACGGTCTGTTCACGCTGATTGTGCTCGGGGAGTCCATCGCGGCTGCCACCCTTGCCGTACGCACCGCGCTGGACGCCGATGCCGAACTCGGGTCCGTCCTCGTCCTCAACGTCGCCCATGCCACCGACCATGGCACCCTCACCGACTATCAGGCGGCACCCGGTGGCCGTTCTCGTCACCACGTTCACAGCGATCCCCGTGCTCGGCACCGGGATCGTCGCATCACTCCTGCTCGGTGCGACTCTGCTGGTGACCGGCCGGAGAGCCGCCAGGCTCTGACCCCGTGAGCGGCGCTGTGACGGTCACGCAGCTCTCGCTGTCGCGTTCTGGGACTGGTGTACCAGGCGTCGCCTCATGGCGCGGCGCTCCTGTTCTGTGGTGCCGCCCCATATCCCCTCTACCGGATCGTTCTCGATGGCCCACTCCAGGCAATGCTCCGCCACAGGACATCGACGGCACACGGCCTTTGCCTCATCTATCTGCATCAGCGTTGGACTACTGCTGCTGCTTCCTATGGGGAAGAAAAGGTCAGGGTCTGCACCCAGGCAGATCGCCTTTTCACGCCAGTCCACGGGAGACCTCCTCGCTGAAGTATGGGCAAGAATCCAAAGGCCCGGCCTGCCATGCAGCGGAATACTCGGGAAAGGCTGTTCGGTTTCCTTTTCCTCATACAGGCCATTCATTTCACCGGCAATCAGTCTCGTGCCGTATGAGACGCATCATGGTCCTCGCAAGTGAGACCGAGTGGCCGGCGTAGGTGTGACACGGAGCCGGTGGTTGCTGCCGGTCCCGGTCGGCTGATGTCACAAGATCTGCGCCTGTCCGGTCTCCCTAGTCGAGCGGACGGAGCGAGAACGCCGTACGCGAAGACTCATCGCGGCCGGTCGCATCGCCATCCCCGAGCACCAGGACGTGGAACGAGCGTCCTGATGACGAGGCGCCGGGTCGTGTTGTGGGTGCCGTGTGAGAGGGAGGACGCCATATGGACCGTGCCGATGACGCGGTGCCGATCGCGGAGCTGCTCGATGAGCGGCGGCATCTGCTGGATGTCGCCTACTGGATGCTGGGCAGCAGCAGCGCGGCAGAGAGCGTCATTGACGAGACCTACCGGCGGTGGTACGAGCTGTCCGATCCGGCGCGGGAGGAGATCACGGCGCCGCGTTCGTGGCTGGCGAAAGTCGCCGGCGGTATCTGCGTCGCCCGCCTCACGCTGCCCGAGCGGGACAAGGACCGTGCGGGCCAGGGGCTGAACGGTCAGGCGGGGGCGGAGCGGCCCGGGCTGCTGCAGGAGGAGATCAGCGCGGTCCTGCTGGAGGCACTGGATTCGCTGTCTCCGGCCGAGCGGGCGGCGTTCGTCCTCAACGACGTCTTCGGGATGGCGCCGGGTGCGGTCGCCGACATCGTCCGGCAGACCGAGCCGGAATGCGCCGAGCTGGCCGACCGCGCCCGGCGCAGTCTCAGGGCCCGGCGTGCGCGGCCCACGCCGCCCCAGCAGCACGACGCGCTGGCCCACGCGGTGTGCCAGGCCTGCGCGATGCAGGACGAGACACTCCTGGCGTCCCTGCTCGCACCCGACGTCACGGCCTTCTTCGACGGCGGCGGCAAGGTCAGGGCGCTGGTCAAACCGGTGCACGGCAACACCCAGGTCGCCCACAGCCTGCTGACCCTGCTGACCCGGCAGCCGCGCACCGCTCTGCACACCCACTCCGTCAACGGACGGGCCGGCCTGGTGGTGCGCTACGACCACCAGGTCGCCGCCGTCATCAGCCTCGACATCGCCGGCCCTCACGTCGCACAGGTCTGGATCATCCTCAACCCCGACAAACTCCGCACCTGGAACCAGCCCGGCGACCCTCTCGACCCGCCGACGACACGCAACAACTCGGGCAGAGTGCCCGGGGAATGACGCCCATCGGCGCTCTGTATGTCACGGCGGTGCACGCCGGCCGGCGCTTGGCCACGATCAAGAAAAATGCCCTCGAAAACCGACAGACCCCGACTGCACCCTCTTCCGCGATGTGGGGATGACGCCGCCCCAAACGAACGAGGGATCCACCACCCTGCGGTCAAAGAGTGTCGTTACCCCATGAAAAGGGCGATGAGCATGGGATGACACCCGGCGACGACTGCGTTCCGAACGCTGCCGGGAATTGGCACGGCAAACCTGTCACAGAGCGGGGACGCATCCGGTCAATGAAGCGGACGCGATTGGAGCAGTCGTGACGTTCAGTGACCTCAGCCCTTGCGGCAGCCCGGCATCAGGCGCTGCCGCCACATGATCGCACTTCGTCAACAGCAGCAACATTCGGACGAACGGAGACAGCAGGATCATGCATCCCGAGACGCCCCCCACGGAGAGCACGTTGGACGAGGCCGTTGCTGTTTTCGTGGAGTTCCGTCCACGTCTTTTCGGCATCGCATACCGCATGCTGGGAAGCGCGGTCGAGGCGGAGGACGTGGTTCAGGAAGTCTGGTTGCGGTGGCAGAAGACCGACCGCTCGGTAGTGATCAGCCCCGTGGCATTTCTGTCGAGCACCACCACCCGGCTGGCCATCAACGTGGCTCAGTCCGCGCGTGTGCGCCGCGAGACCTACATCGGCCCGTGGTTGCCCGAGCCCATTGACACGAGCAGCGATCCTGAAGTGGGCGCTCAGCGGGCGGAAGCCCTGGAATTTGCTTTGCTTCTCGTACTGGAGAAGCTGAATCCCATGGAGCGGGCCGCATACGTGTTGAGGGAGGCGTTCGACTACGGCTACCCCGAGATTGCGGAAATTCTTCAGCTCAGCATCGTCAACGTACGCAAGGTCGTGAGCCGGGCTCGCAAACATCTCGTGGCCGACCAGCGGGAGACCGTGGACACGGTGGAGCACCGACGGCTCCTCGATGCCTTCGTCTCGGCAGCGCAGAGAGGAGATGTCGCCTCGCTGGAGGCTCTTCTCACCCCCGATACCGTCAGTCTGTCCGACGGCAACGGTATGCAGGGCTGCTCTCGTATACCCGTGACGGGCCGTGCACGTGTGGCCAAGATGGTGACCTATCCGAAGCTCTGGCGGGAAGCGGAGCCCAGGTTGGTCGACGCCAACGGCTGTGCGGGCGTGATGCTCTACCGAGATGGCCAGCCCATCGCCTTCATGACGATGAGCGCCTCGAAGGAAGGTATCCACAAGTTGATGTGGGTCTTCAACCCGAGCAAGATCGCCGCGTTCATCGACTCAGGCTCTCGCCACACCACGGCACCCGGCGCCTGAGGAATGCACCGCAACCGCGACGCAGATGAGCATGACACTCGTAAGGAAGATCCACCAGAAAGCCTCACCCACCGGTGAGCGCCTGCCGACCGCAGGCCCGGCCCAGCACCCGCCCTGCGAAGGCCACCGCAATGTCACGGCCCGAGGCGCAACGTCCGCGGACGTTGCGCCTCGGGCGGTATGGATCAGTACGACGTGGGAACCGGCGATGTCGAGGCAGATGACGCCGGCGACCTGGTGGTCGTGGCGCACCACGAGGCCGGTCCGTGAAGCGGGTACAGCTCAAGTCCTCCGGGGACGTGCTCGGCGGCGGTGAATGGCCGGGTTCCGGCCACGGCGTCATCGTCGGGGCTCGTCGGTAACGTCTCTCCGAAGCCGACCCCCACAACTGCCTTGCGGCACACGGCTGGACGATGTGACGCAGTCACTCAGGCCGACAGGTGGCAGCCTGGTCGAGGAGGCGCCATGTCTCGCCTACCGCTACGCGGGACGACGGGTTAGGCGTCCAGGCGCCCGGCGCGGTGCCGCCCATCGAAGCGCTCCGCCGGGCAGAGGCACCCGACAGACGCAGGAACTCCCGCACGGCGACCTCATTTTCTGTCGACTCGTCAGGCAGATCGGACAGGCGCAGATGTTGTGACGTCCCTCTGCGGGCAGGCACCCGCACTGGGCTGCGCGAGACCGCTGACCGGCCAGGTCGAGAGGCAATTGACACGGTCGACGCACGCAGTGAAGCAGTTTCCGACGCTCTGCGCCTGCTGCGCCGCGCACCCTGTCTGCCGCATACCGTGGTGATGATTGGTGCGATGCCACCTGGCATGAGCCGCGCCATCCTCAACGTCTCCGGTGGTTTTCCGACCCTCGTCGGTGAGTTCAGTGTCTTGGGAACCAGTATGGCCCACCTGGTACACCAACATTCAGAGTGGGACACTGCATATGATGTCAAGGAACACCCGTTCCCGCGTCCAGATCGGGCGGCACCGGATGAGAGGAACACATGGTCTCTGTAACCCACACGGCGCGCAATATTGAGATCACCGCCGAGAGCCTTCAAGCGGACCTGGCTCGCCTGCAGGTCCAGAAGCAGGCGCT
The DNA here is from genome assembly GCF_040656035.1 of Streptomyces sp. NPDC050211. Classification (NCBI taxonomy): domain Bacteria; kingdom Bacillati; phylum Actinomycetota; class Actinomycetes; order Kitasatosporales; family Streptomycetaceae; genus Streptomyces; species Streptomyces sp. NPDC050211. Next base: position 42,436 of record NZ_JBFALC010000036.1, on the reverse strand, counting down.
GGAAAGGGAACTGGCTGCGGTCGTGGCACATCTCGGCTCGGTACAGCGGGCCCTCAGTGCCCTTGAGACCGTGATGCTCAACCCAGCCGCTGCGACGCCCGTAGAGCCGCGAACAGACATTGCCTCTTCCGATCCTGCGAACGGCACAACCAAGCCCGCCCGGGCTCAGAAGTCGGCGAGCGGCAAGGGCGCAGAGCGCGCCGCTGTCGCCGGCACCGAAACGGACGGACCGAAGAAATACGGCAAGCTCACCGAGCAGATCATGGCGTACTTCGCCGAAGTCGGCGACGTCGACGTGCGGGCCCGTGACGTTGCTGCGGCTCTCGGTCGTGACACCGACAGCGGAAGCATCAACGCAGTCCGCAGCACACTCGATCGTCTCGTCGGTACGTCCCGTGTCCAGCGCATCGGCCGAGGCCTCTACCGCGCCAAGCGTTCGTAGACGTACCCCGGCGGGCGAGGGGCATATGCGGTCGCCGTCCGTCAACCTGCCTGTGTGAGCCGCCACCCGACGGGACAATGTTCCCGGGCGCCACTCGTCGGGGGATCGCGTGGCGCCCGGGCACTCCGCCCGCGGCTCTAGTCGCAGGCATCGCGTCCCGAGCACCATTCACGGGGTTGGTGTCACATGGCGTGCGGAACGCTGTGATCAGCATACCAAAGCCTTGCCGTCCCGCGGCGACGGTAACACTGTGACGAAGACAGTGTTCAGTGGCGACAGGAGAGGCTGGATACCTGCGTATTCACCTATATACCGCACGAATTACCTCGCATCTCGAGCGCAGCTGGCAGACGGTGTCACGCACGGGTGAGCATGTCTCCCGTATTTCCCCAACAGTGGCACATGAGGTTACTCTCGGGTCGCGCCGAGCACAGGATCGAAGGCTCTTGACTTGATACGCTGGGCACCTGGACGCCTCCGCTTGGGTGCACCGGGATGCCCTGGATGGACCCAGAACCGTCCTTCTTGTGCGGTGACCGCGCCGCGGTCCGCCTGGGAGCCGTCGCACTCGACATCAATATCGTCACAGGCTCAACCCGGCGGTGACGGCCCATCACCGATGGTTCAGCTCAGCGTGCTGCCCAGAACCACCGCAACGCACAGTCCCATGGTCAGGGTGATCAGAACCATCGCGGTCAGCGTTCCTCGGAGCCATCGCCCGAAGCGGATGTGGTGTTGCTCCTCGACCACACTGATGCTGTCAGCAATGTGCTCGGTCACTATGCGGGCGACGTGTCTCTGCTCTTCGAAGTACCATCGCTCGATATCCATTTTCTGCTCCTGGGTCAGCCCCGGCGCTCGTGCGGTGAAATCTGCTACGCGCCGACGTGCTGCCGCCAAATGAGCCTCCCGGTACAGGAATTCCTCGATGTCGGTCAGGCCGCGCGCGGCCTCCTCATTCGCATCCATGATGTGCTCCAGGCGGGAAGTCGAGTACCGGGGATGCACAGTGCATCCCCGGTGAACCGAGTCGTGCGGCGTCTGTCGGCTCGCCATCGACTGGTCGAGCGGACGGTCGTAGAAGGTCCGATGAAAGGTGGGAGCGCCGGGTGAGAGCAGCTCGGGTGCGGTGCGGCTGCTACGGCAGAGTCCTTCATCGGGCGACAGAAGGGAGCTGGCGGCTGAGCCACTTGTTGTAGTGGATCTGGGTAATGTACGCATGCGGACTTGGCAGGAGATCACTGCGACGGAGGCGAGCGCCGAAGTAGGTGCTGCGGTCGTCGGTGAATACACGGCGGTGATCCCCGGCGGCGGTTAGGCCGGCACGCACGAACGTGTCGAGCCGGAACTGGTCGGGGCCGGCGATCTCAAGGACGCCGAAGAGCGGTTTGAATGCAGCGGTGTGGGCGATCAGCGTGGCAACTTCACCGCAGGACACCGGCCTGACCTGCACAGGCGCCACCCAGACGTTCCCGTCTTCTGTAGCGGCATCCGCAATGTCGCCAACGGATTCGAACAACTGGGTGGCGCTGATGATGGAATAGGGCATCGGAGACTGCCTGATCAGGTCTTCCTGAGCTTGAAGAGCTCGAAAGTAACCGTGCTCTTGCAACCGCCCCATACCCACGACGGACAAGGCGACATGGTGCCTGACGCCGGCAGCAGCCTCCGCCGCGAGAAGCTTCGCCGTGGACCGGCACACCTTCTCCATAGTGGCTTCGTCGTCGAGCAGAAGCCCGTCAATGTCAGCGCCGATTCCGTCTTCAAGTGACAGCGGGTCCGAGAGGTCGATCACCACCGAGCAGCCGTCGAGGGTCTCGGACAGGTCCACCCCTCTGTAAGCATCGACACCGCTGGAGTCCGAGACCACAACGGCCTCGTGCCCGTGGTTCCTGACTCCGGCAGCAGCCTCCCGACTCAGGAAGCCGCCGCCGACCACAACTACCCTCATGGACAAACCCCGCTCCTGATACTCAGGCAGCACTTCAGGAAGACTGCAAGAGCACCGTCCTCCGCACCACTTGGGTGGCGCGGCCTTCAGATCAAGAGACCGGACAGCTCGCCCGCCCGTGACATACGGTCTCGAGGCGACGGCGTCGTTGGCCCCTCTGACGACCGCTGCAAGTCGGGCTCCGCGGTGTGACCGACGGTGTCACACATCGTGTGGTCGTAGTTGGGAAACCAATCGACGCAGGCAGCGATCGGTGAAGACGCCGGCCCGCGATGTTGCCCCCCGGTGGGTCGTACGGTCCGGGCGCTCGTCGACGGCGGGGTGGTCGCCTATTTCCCGGTGCTGGCTTCCAGGTAGGTGTTGTGGCCCTTTCGGGCCAGCTTGCCACTGCTGCGAAGTGTCGGGGACACGTGGAACGAGAACCCCCGTCGGCACACCGGCGACGACTACGCGCTCGCCGCGCGCGACATCCGCCCGCAGGTCGGTTGGTTGTCGGCGTCTGCGGAGAGGACTCTTTCCAAGTGCGCGAGGTCACCGGACTGCGCTGCTACGAAGAACGCCTGAACAAGCCGCCGATGCGCGATCGAGCCCACGGGCTGCCTGCGACGGTTCCCAGCGAGACGCTCCTGGGCACGGGTGACCTGCTGACGCGTATTGGCGACGCTGAGGCGAAGGATCTCGGCGATCCGGCTGTGCGGGTAGCCGAAGCCCTCCCGCAGGACATATGCGGCACGTTGCCTCGGCGTCAGTGTCTCCATCAGCAGGAGAACCGCTCGCTCAACGGCGTCCTGCCGCTCGGCCGCTGCTTCTGGGGTCGCGTCAGTGTCTGCCAATTCCGGGAGCCAAGGACTGGCGCAGGATTCTCGACGTCTCCAGGCGGACTGGACAACGTTGATGGCCAGCCGGACGGTTGTCGTCCTGAGCAGCGCCGGCGGGTTCGAGACGACCGTACGATCTGTGCCCTGCCAACGAAGCCAGGCCTCTTGGATGACGTCTTCGGCCTCGCCCGCGTTTCCGACGATTCCGCTGGCGATCCTGAGCAGTCCGGGCCTGGCACGGACGAACACCGACGTGGCGTCGTTGAGGTCACCGATCGTCGGGTTGACCGTCGTACCCGCCGCCTGCCGATCTAGCCCGGCTTCGGCCCGATGTGCGTCCACGACCGGCTCCTCTGCTCCGTGGGTCAGCGGCTTGATAGCTGCTGACAACCAACGTCGCGCCCAGGGACAGCCGATCGCGCCCTTGGAAAACCGTAGGCGGCTCGTGGTTGTGCCGTGGTTGATCCGTGGCCAAGCTTCCGGAGTCGCCCTGACCAGCAGCGCTACAAGGCAGGGCGCGGCGAGCTTGCCCCCGGGAAGGACGCGAAGATCGTCTCCGGCCAGGCGGAGCGTGTCGGCCTGGATCAGGACGCGACCGAGATCCAATGGTCGATGGTGGCGTTCGCCCCGCCATCCCGCGCTCGAATGCGAGCTTCGCTGTTTCGGTAGGGCATTGCGATCGATCCGGCTTGCCTCGGTGGAACCGGGGGCCTCAGTGATCCCAAGACGTATTACTATACCGAGCGAAGTGTCCTGACAGGGGAGCTGCCATGACGAGGAGCGGTTCAAGAACTGGACTCCTCGGGCGGCGGAACGAGTGCCAGGTCCTCGACAACCTCGTGGCAGGCGCCAGGGCGGGGCGCAGTGGGGTCCTGGTCTTGCGCGGTGAGGCAGGAATCGGGAAGACCGAGCTGTTGCAATACCTCCTCGACCGTGCCACCGGATGCCGCACCGTCAGGGTTGCCGGCGTCCAGTCCGAGATGGAGCTCTCCTACGCCGGTCTGCACCAGCTCTGCGCCCCGCTGCTGGCCGGCCTTGACAATCTTCCCGGGCCGCAACGCGACGCACTTTGCACGGCGTTCGGGTTGCGTGGCGGCGATGCCCCCAACCGGTTCCTCGTGGGTCTGGCCACGCTGAGCCTCCTCGCAGAGGCCGAAGGGAACCAGCCGCTGGTCTGCGTCATCGACGACGCGCAGTGGCTGGATCGCGTGTCGGTACAGACGTTGGAGTTCGTTGCCCGTCGACTGCTCGCGGAATCGATTCTGCTCGTCTTCGCGGTCCGCGAGCCCGCTGCCGGCGACATTCTTGCGGGGCTTCCCGAACTGCCCGTGACGGGTCTGGTCGACAGCGACTCCCGAAAGCTCCTCGCCTCGGTCGTCACCGGTCCGCTCGATCGGCGGGTGCGCGACCGCATCGTCGCCGAGACTCACGGTAACCCGCTGGCCCTGCTCGAGCTGCCTCGCGGATTGAGCACGCTGGAGCTGGCCGGTGGCTTCGGGCCCCCCGCCCCACCGCCTCTGTCGAGCCAGATCGAGCAGGGCTTCCTCCGCCGCGTCCAGTCGCTCCCGGCTGAGACGCAACGCCTGCTGTTCATCGCCGCCGCCGAGCCGGTTGGTGACGTGACGTTGTTGAGGAGTGCGGCCGAGCAGCTGGGGATCGACGTCGCCGCCGTCGCGTCGCACGCCGACGCAGCGGAGCTGATCACTCTCGGCACCCGGGTGCGGTTCCGGCACCCGCTGGTGCGCTCGGCGGCCTATCGCGCGGCGAGTCCGAAGGAGCGTCGAGAGGTACACAAGGCGCTGGCCGACGCGACCGATGTCCAGCTCGATCCCGATCGTCGGGCCTGGCATCTGGCCGGTGCGACAGCGGGACCGGACGAGACGGTGGCCGCCGAACTGGTGCGCTCGGCGGGCCGGGCGCAGGCGCGCGGCGGCATCGCGGCGGCGGCCGCGTTCCTCCAGCGCGCGGCCGAGCTGACGCCTGATCCCGCACGACGTGCGCAGCGCGCAGTGGATGCCGCACAGGCAAAGCTCCACGCCGGAGCGTTCGAATCGGCGGCCGCTCTCCTTGCCACGGCGGAGGCCGGCCCCCTCGACGAGCTCGGGCGCGCACGGCTCGAGGTACTGAATGCCGGGATCGCGTTCGCCCAGAACCGCGGCAGTGAGGCTCCCCCGCTGCTGCTCGCCGCCGCTCACCGGTTCGGACCGCTCGACGTCGCGCTCGCCCGGGAGACCTACCTGGACGCCATCGCGGCGGCGATCTTCGCCGGCCGCCTGGCGCACGGCCCGGGCCTGCCGGAGGTGGGCGAGGCTGCCCGTGCTGCGCCGCCGCCGCAGCAGCCGGCGCGGGTGTCCGACCTGCTGCTGGATGCCATTGCCGTGCGTCTCACCGACGGTTACTCGGCTTCGGTGCCGATGATGCGGCGAGCCCTCGAAGCGTTCTGTGACGACGAGATCCCCGTCCAGGAAGCGCTGCGCTGGCTCTGGCTCGCAGGGGTCCTCGCTTCGGATCTGTGGGACGACGAGCGCTGGCACGTGGTCGCAACCCGTCATCTGACGATCACCCGCCGGGCCGGCGCGCTCAGCGCGCTCCCCGATGTGCTCGAATCCAGCGCACACATGCATCTCCTCGCCGGTGAGCTGGCGGCAGCCGCGGCGCTGGTCGAGGAGGTCGGAACGGTATGTGCGGCGATCGGGAGCAACCCGGCGCGCGTACTGCCGCTGGGCCTGGCCGCGTGGCGTGGTCGCGAGCGCGAGGCCCGCACGCTGATCGACGCGATCATGAGTGAGGCCGTGCCGCTGGGGCAGGGGGCCGCCGTCACCGTCACCCACGGCTACCACGCGGTGCTCTGCAACGGCCTCGGCCAATACGCGGAAGCGCTGGCCGCGGCCCGAGAGGCAGCCGCCCACCAGTGGGAGTTCGCCTCGCCGAGATGGGGCTTGGCCGAGCTGATCGAGGCGGCCGTACGCAGCGGCTCACCCGAGTCGGCGGCCGACGCGCTCGAGCAACTCTCCGAGACGACACAAACCAGTGGCACGGACTGGGCACTGGGCGTGGAAGCGCGCTCGCGGGCACTCCTGAGCGAGGGCGACGCCGCGGAGCGGCTCTACCGGGAGGCGATCGAGCGGCTCGCCCGGACCCGGGTCCGGGTGGAGCTGGCCCGCGCACAGCTCCTGTACGGAGAGTGGCTGCGCCGCGAGAACCGTCGCGCCGACGCCCGGGTCCAACTGGGCGTCGCACATGACATGTTCAGCGAGATCGGGGCCGAGGCGTTCGCCGAACGCGCGCGAAGCGAGCTGCAGGCCACAGGGGCGAAGGTGCGCAACCATGTTGTCGCGACGCACGCGGCCCTCACCGCCCAGGAGGCGCAGATCGCCCGTCTCGCCGGCGAAGGGCTGACGAACTCCGAGATCGGCGTCCAGTTGTTCATCAGCCGGCACACGGTCGAGTGGCACCTCCGCAAGGTGTTCTCGAAGCTCGGCATCTCCTCCCGCAAGGAGATCCGCACCATGCGGCTCGACGGCGAGGCGACATCGGCCTAGTTTGCAATCGCAGCTGGGGGGCCTCGGCGTTGACAGTGGCAGCGGCCAGGTCCTGTCGGCGTGAGGTACCAGGTCAGCAGCACGGGCCCGGCTCCGCTCGACGAGGCGGTCACGTTCAGCGGTCACTGACACTGCCCGCCCAGCCGAATTACACCGAGAAGCGGATCACGGGTTCGGAGTCGTGTGGCTGTAGCCGCGGGCGAGGCGAGGGCACACAGCTCACGGGCCTGCAGGCCCAGGTGCTGATGAAGTCGTCGCTCAACATGAGTCGTTTGATCAACGGCAGCCACGGCATTCCCGTCGGCCAGAAGACCCGACCGGCTCCTGCCGGGCTGGGAGCCGATGGCGCCGATAGAACCCGGTCGTCCGGTGGGCGGCTCCGAGCGCCGGTACATGCCCCATCGCTGCCCGTCAGCAGCTGGCGCTTTCTGCCATGCTCATGCCGCCGTGTGGTCACTCGCCCGACTCGCGCCGGCGCGCTGCGGATCACCGCTCGTGACAAAGGCGTCCCGGGGGTGCTGCACAGAGGCCAGGGAGACGAGATCCCTCCCGAACAGGGCCGCGGTAAGCCAGACGGCAAGGACGCGGACTTTCCGTTCCCAGGTGGGCACGGCCAGGACGTGATAGCCCCGGTGCATCAGCCAGGCGGGAAGCCCCTTGATGACAAGTCTCTTGTACTGGAAGATGCCCCGCCCCAGTCCCAGCGTCGCCACCACCCCCAGGCTGCTGTGACGGTAGCTTCGGACCCTCCCGTCGTGCAGGCTGGCTGCGATGTTCTTTGCCAGGTGCTTGCCTTGCCGCACGGCGTGCTGAGCGTTCGGCACCGTGTGCGCCCCCGGCACGGGCGAGGCCAGATCGGGAACAGCCGCATCGTCACCGGCCGCCCACACATCCGGCACAGGCTCGCTGTCGGTACCCACGCGCAGATCGGGGCGGACCACGACCAGACCACGCTCGTCGACGGGCAGATCCGTGTGATTGTGCACCACAGGGTTCGAGGCGTTGCCTGCGGTCCAGACGATCAGCGACGAATCGAACTCCTCTCCGCTGGAGAGCACGACGTGTCCGTCTTCGACGGAGACGAGCTGCGTGTTCAGGTGGACGTGAGCACCTCGGCGTTCCAATGAGCGCACAACCCAGGCACCGGGCTTGTCTCCCACCTCGGGCAGGATTCGGTCTCGGACCTCAACCAGGTGGAAGGACAAGTCGTCGATGCTCAGTTCCGGATAGAACTTGAGCATCGAAGTCGCCAGCGACAGCAGTTCACCGAAGCCCTCGACGCCGGAGAATCCGCCGCCCACGAAGGTGACGGTGAGTAGCTTCTGGCGCTCGGCGCCAGGCGGCAGTGACGCTGCCTGATCGAACGCGGTCATCAACCGGTCCCGGATGGCTACAGCTTCCTCCACATGCTTCAGGCCAATTGCCTGCTGCACGAGCCCGGGTATGGGAAAGGTGCGGGTCACAGCGCCGGCAGTGACAACCAGGGTGTCGTAAGGGAGTTCGTAGTCGGCTCCGCTGACGGGCCGGACGGTGACCGTCCGGTCCGCGTTGCGGATCTCGGTCACGTTCCCCGCGATCAGCCGGGTGCTGCGCAGGTGCCGTCGCAACGACACGGCAGCGTGACGTGCCTCGATCGATCCGGCCGTTACCTCCGGCAGGAAGGGTTGGTAGGTCATGTACGGACGTGGGTCGACAACCGTGACCCTTGCCTCGCCCGTGCGCAGCTTCTTTTCAAGGCCCCATGCCGTGTAGAAGCCCGCGTATCCGCCGCCGACGATCAGAATCTCGCGCATGATTCCCTCTGTTGGTTGTCCGACACCAGATAGACAAGGCAGGGGCGGACGGTGTGACAGGGTCGTGGCGCCGGAGGCCCGCACAACGGCCGGGTAGCTGCAGTGGTCACGTGGCTCCCGTGGTCTCTTCACGGCACTGCGTGGATACCGATCACAACCCGTCGGGAGCGGGATCATTCATGCACGACCGATGCAACCGCCTGGCCAGAGCGGCACTGACTGGGCGCTTGGCACCTCTGCCTGGGCCCATGCTCTGGTGAGCGACGGGCAGGTCGCCGGCGCCTTCCGTCGTGAGGGGATGGCGCCTCCGCAAGGTGTTCTCGAAGCTCGGCATCCCCTCCCGCGAGGAGATCCGCACGATGCGTTCTCGCAGACGAGGTGTGGGCCCAGCACTCCAGCCCCGTCGGGATCTGCCGTAGCCGATTTGGTTTCAATCGCAACCGTATCGAATGAATGGGGGCGGTACTGTGGCCCCATGAACGCCGACGTTCCTCCCAAAACCACCGCCCCGCGCGCGACCGACCGGCCCGGGGACGAATCGCCTTTCGCTCTCGGTCTGCTGCTGCGCCGGGCGCACTGGCATGCGGCGACGGTGATGACGGAGGCGCTCAGGCCGCTCGGAATCGAGCTGCGGCATTTCGCCGTACTGCTCGTGCTGGTCGACCGCGGGCCCACGGTGCAGCGGGACTTGGCGACGGCGACGGGATCGGACAAGGCGGGAATCATGCGGGTCGTGGACGACCTGGAGCACAAGGGGCTGGCCGTACGCAAGGCCGTTCCTGGGGACCGCCGGGTTCGCGCAGTGGACATCACACCACAGGGCATCGAGCTTTTCGACGCGGCTCATGTGGCGGCGGCGCCGCTGGCCGAGCGCCTGATTGCCGGACTGAAGCCTGGCGAACCCGAGCAACTGACGGATCTGCTGACCCGGTTCGCCCACCCCGAGGGCGATGAAGCGTAGGCGCGCCCGCGCACCGGTCGCCTGCGGCGTGATCCAGGCCGCCGGCAGCGAGAACGCCGTGTGACTCCTGAGTCGAGGAGTCACACGGTGTGACCATTCCAGGGGTCATGCGGCGAAGCGCTCCGCGAACTCCTTGGCCTTGGTCGTCGCGTCCTCGAAGGCGCGCTCACGGGAGGCCTCGTAGAGCGGGACCAGCTCGGACATGGCCGGGTTGCGGGGCGCCATGGTGAGTTCCGGGACGATGAAGTGCAGGTCCAGGCGGAGGGTGCCCTTGAGCACGGCCTCCAGGTAGTTCTGGACGAACTCGAAGCCCTCGCGCGGGGTGCCCGGCGCATAGGAGCCGCCACGGCTGGCGACCACGACGACCGGAGTGCCCTGGGCGGAGGGGGTCTCACCCGCCGTACGCCCAAGCAGCAGCACACTGTCCAGCCACGCCTTGAGGGTCGACGGGATCGAGAAGTTGTACATGGGGGCGCCGATCAGGACGGCGTCCGCCTGCTCCAGTTCCTCGATGAGCTCCACGCGCGCGGCGAACGCGGCGGCCTGCTCAGGGGTGCGCTCGGACGGGGCGGCGTAACCGGCGGACCAGGCGTCGGCGGTGATGTGCGGTACGGGGTTGGCAGCGAGGTCGCGGTAGATCACCGTGCCCTCCGGGTGCTGCTCCTCCCAGACCGTGCGGAACGCAGCCGCGACCGAACGGGACGAGGACGCCTCGCCAGGGAACACGGACGAGTCGATGTGCAGCAGCGTGGCCATGGACGTTCTCCAAAGGGCTGTGCCCGGGGCAGGGTGCCGGGGCGGTGGATTGATGCTCGCCGTTAGTTAAACACGCGACCGTATTAAATGATACCATCGCGAATGCAACGGAGGGGGGAACGTTGAGCACTTGGGAGGTAGGCGATCTTGGACGTCTATGAGGCGGTCACGAGTCGACGCGCGTTACGTGGATTCACCGACCGGCCCGTACCGAGGGAGGTATTGGAGCGCGTGCTGTCCGCCGCGGCCTGGGCGCCGTCCGCATCCAATCTTCAGCCGTGGCACGCCTACGTGCTGACCGGCAGGCGGCTGACCGAACTCAAGAAGCGCGCCTGCGAGCGCGTGGATGCGGGCGACCCCTGGGACGAGCCGGAGTACGAGCAGTACCCGCCCGCGCTGAAGTCCCCGTACTCCGACCGCCGTTCCGCCTTCGGTGAGCAGCGCTACGGTGCACTCGGCATTCCGCGCGAGGACCTGGAGGCACGCCAGAGGGCCGCTGCCGAGAACTGGAACTGCTTCGGCGCACCCGCCGCCCTGTTCTGCTACATCGACCGCGACATGGGTCCGGCCCAGTGGTCCGACGTCGGCATGTTTCTGCAGAGCGTCATGTTGCTGCTCCGTGCCGAAGCGCTGCACAGCTGCACGCAGATGGCGTGGGCGAAGTATCACAAGACCGTCGCGGAGGTCCTCTCACCCCCGGACGAGCTCGTCCTCTTCTGCGGCATGTCGATCGGGTTCGAGGACGTCACGGTGCACTACACGCGTACGGGCCGGGCGCCGCTCGAAGAGACGGTCACGTTCGTCGGCTGCTAGGACCGAGCGGCTGCGCAGTCGGCCGCGGGAAGGATGTACCGCCAGTCCCGGCCAGGACGGCGAGGTGGTGCCGACCGTCGCCGGCAACAACCTCTGCGGGGCGAGCTGTTCCACCGACGCCGGTGGGACACGAGGAACGACGAAGGAGGCGAGCACCCGGTCGGGCCAGTCCGCCTCGCCGTCCCCCGTCACCACGGTGGGCCGGTAGCCAAAGGCGGTGAGGTGGGCGGCGGCCGAGGTGACGTGGTCGTACAGGTCGATCGTGGCGACCCGGCACGCCTGAGGAACAGGCCACCTCAGCAGTTGTCGCGGCGCCCGCACGTGCCCGGCCCTACAGGGGGGCACGGGTCACGTCCAGCCGAGTTCGGTGTAGAGGCGTCCGCGCTGGATGCCCTTGATGGCGGCCCGGGTGTAGTCGACAGTCGGCTCCGGCAGGGCGTCGGCGGGCCACCAGCCCCAGCTCACGCACTTGTCGGGCTCCCGGAGTTGTGGTTCGCCCTGCCACTGTCGGGCCCGGAAGACCAGTTGCAGGCGCGGCTGGGAGCCGGGAGCGCCGAGGAGATGCACGATGTGGACGAGTTCGACGTCCTCAGCCTTGATCACCAGCCCGGCCCCCTCCCCCGCCTCCCGGATCAGGCAGGCGACGGCGGACTCCCGCTCGCAGTGGCCGGCCAGGAAGTGATGCTCCAGGGGCGCGTAGGCGGAGTCGGGATGCCGCAGCCCGAGCAGGATCTCGCCCTCCCGTTCCAGATACAGGTGGACGCCGATGACGTTCGGGACCGTCTTCGTGCCGGTGCTGCGGACGCGTAGCACGGGCAACTGGTCGCCGGCACGAGGGCGGGCGTGTGGGCCGTCGTGGTGGTGGATGACGGCGGTGGTCTTGGGGTCCATGGTCAGATACGGGATCTGCTCGGGATCGGTCCAGCGCAGCATGATTCCCTCGGTGAGGGGCAACTTCGCGGGGTCGCCGTTCCAAGTCCCGACGTACACCTGGCTCCGGCTCGTGGGCCGGTCGTCGGCGTCGGTGTTCTCGATGACGGCGAGGGGGGCCAGCCCGGGGATGCGCAGGCCGGCCTCTTCCAGCAGTTCGCGGGCGATCGCCTCATCGAGACTCTCGCCGGGTTCGGGATGGCCGCCGAGCAGGGACCACTGCCCGGCACTGCAGATGTTCTTGTTGGCGTCGCGCAAGTGCAGCAGGTACTGCCCGGCATCATTGACCAGCAGTGCGGTGGTGCCCAGTGTCTCCAGGGTCGGCTGGTCGGCGGCGGTCGTAGTGGATTCGGGAGTGGTCATACGGTGCGGTCCTTCCGTGAGATCGGCTGAGCATGGGCCGGGCGCGCGGGGTCATCGGTCTTGCGACAGGCGCAGGAGGTCCGCGAAGGTGCCGCCGGCGTGGACGAGGTCGTCGTATGTGCCTTGCTCGGTGAGACGGCCTTGCTCCATGACGACGATGCGGTCGGCGATCTTGGTGTTTTCAAGCCTGTGTGTGACGACGATCGTGATGCGGTCGCCGGCGATGTCCTTGATCTTCTCGAAGATTCCGTGCTCACCCCGCGGGTCCATCTGCGAGGTCGGCTCATCGAGGATCAGCAGGGGCGGGCGGCGGTACAGGGCCCTGGAGCAGGCCAGGCGCTGCCACTGTCCGCCGGAGAGTTCGGCCCCGCCGAAGATCTCGCGGGCGAGGAGTGTGTCGAGGCCGGCGGGCAGGTCTTCGATCGCTTCGCGCATGCCGACCTCGTCGAGCGCCTCCCACACCGGTGCGTCATCCAGGCTCCGCGGCTGCCCCAACGTCACGTTCTCCCGGACCCGCAACGGCCACTGCGCGAAGATCTGCGGCACCAGCCCGGTACGGTTCCAGATCGTGGCCTGGTCGACGTGAGCGAGGTCCTTGCCGTTCCAGGTGACCTGCCCCTTGTCCGCGAGGTAGATGCCGGTGATCAGGCGCGTCAGCGTGCTCTTGCCGGACCCGTTCACCCCCACGATGGCGAGGATCTCTCCGCGGCGCAGGGTCAGGGAGACGTTGTGGACAGCCGGCTTGTCCTTCCCGGGGTACTGGTACGTGACCTCGTCCAGCCGGATCTCGTCCACCGGCGCGCTGACGGTCAGCTCACCGCGCTTGGGCGCACGCTCCGCGGCGTCGTCGAGGAATGCCTGCATGTCGCTCAGGTAGAGGCTCGTATGGAACACGGCAGCGCCGTTGATGACGACCTGGGACAGCGCCGCCAGGGTCGTCTGGACCGCGACGACAGCGGTGGCCGCGATGGCCAGCGCGATCCGGCCGGTGACGGCCAGCCACGCGAGGAACGCCCAGGTGGCTACGAGAAACCCGCCGCCGACCAGGGACGACAACAACGCGATCCGGAGCGTCCGGGGCGCGGCGGCCAGGGTGCGGTTGTCGACGCGCTCGGACAGGGATCGGTACCAGTACAGGAGGTAGTCCGTCATGCCGTTCGCGCGGACCTCGTCGCCGTACTTGGGGGTCGTCGACCACCAGCGCATCATGCCGCGGACGTTGCGGTCGGCGATGTTGGCGTAGTGGATCTCGTAGTCGACCCGGGCGGTGAGCACCGCTCCGACGCCGGCCGGGAGTACGGCCAGGAGGAGCAAGGGCAGCATCAGCGGATTCAGCACCGACAGCACGCCGCTGGCCGTGACCATCCTGACCAGTGCCGACATGAAGCGCTGTGCGTCCGTGACCATCACATGCGTGCGGACGACCCCCATCTCGGCCGCCTCTTGCCGGTCTGCGAAGCCGTCGACCGCGTACGCTGCCGCCTCGACCCGGCAGACCGCCTCGACCAGCGCGGTGTCGGTCGTGGTCGTCAGCCTGGGGGTGATGCGCCGCTCGGCGTACGTGGCTACGGCCCCTGCGCCGCGGGTGAGCGCGCTCGCGCCCGCCACCACCAGGAGGGCCGGAAGCGCTGCGTGCAGGCGGTCGGCGACGGCAGCGGTGCCGAGGATGGGGCGCATGGCCCTGGCCGTCGCTGTCAGCAGTACGGCGGCGGACACACCGGTGATCAGCTGACAGCCGAGAAGCAGGAGCACGGCTCGGCGATCGATGACCCAGGACATCGTGGCGATGCGGCGCAGTACGGCGGGGAGCTGCGCGCACAGCTTGCGGAAGGTGATTTCGCCGAGCGGGTTCACGGAGTACTGCCCCGAGTAAGTGATCTCGGCCGGCGGTGGTGGAGCGATGGATTGCGCGTCCTTGGAGGCGGTTGGAGTCAACTGGTCATCTCCTGCGAGGTCGTTGAAGTCGAGGCAGGGCCACCGGGGTCAACGACGTGGACCGCGATATCGAACACACGTGTTTTGGTCGGAGCCGATTCCGTACGAGGACACGGAAGTCTCCACGTGCCGAATGCACCCACCCTTGAGGCGCCTGGAGTGGGCCCTGGACGTCTCGTGGCCGAAACGCCGATGGTGATACGCGTGTGACGGTTGGGCTGAAGCAGCCGAGTACCGGAAATTGGGCGGAGTGAGGACTCACTCATTGACGGAGTGAGTCCTCACTCCGTAGGCTCGTGGCCATGACAGCGCCTAAGGAGAACCAGACCACCCGCCGTCGCGCCCCCGCCATGTCGCCGGAGCAGCGCCGCTTGATGATCATCCAGACCGCGATCCCGCTGATCGCCGAGTACGGCGCCGCGGTGACGACCGCGAAGATCGCCCGCGCCGCGGGCATCGGCGAGGGCACGATCTTCCGGGTCTTCGCCGACAAGGACGAGCTGCTGCAAGCCTGCATGGCCGAGGCGCTCTCCCCAGAACACGCGGTCCGCGAACTCGACGCGATCGACGTGTCCCAGCCGCTGCCCGACCGGCTCGCGGAGGCGGCCGAGGCGCTGCAGGCACACATGGACAGGATGGGCGCGATCCTCGGCTCACTGGGGCATCGCGGCGGCAAGCACCCCGGCACGGTGCGCGGCGCGGGCCGCGACGAGTCGATGACCCGTATCCGCGCGGCCCTCGCGGAGCTGCTGGAGCCCGACAAGGCGGCCCTGCGCCGGCCGCCGGAGCAGATCGCGGCCCTCTTCTTCGGGCTGCTCTTCACCCAGCCGCGTACGGAGGACGAGCCCGACCTGACCCGGCAGGAGCTGGTGGAGGTCTTCCTGCACGGGGCGCTCTCGGGGGGCGCCAAGTGAGCGCGCGGAGAAGGCGCCTGGGGGTTACGGCCCTGGCCGTCCTGGCCCCCGTCCTGGTGTGGCTGGTCGCGGACCCACTGCTGGGGCACCGGCTCCGGATCGCCGACGGCGAGGAGACGCTCGACATCGGCGCCGTGCCCGTGGCGGTCGTCGCACTGCTCGCGTCGCTCTCCGGCTGGGGACTGCTGGCCGCCCTGGAGCGGTTCGGCGCGCGGCGCGCCCGCGCCATCTGGACCGGGCTGGCCGGCGCCGTACTGACCGTGTCCTTCCTGCCGTTCATCGGCGACGGCATGGACGGCGGCACCCGGGTCTCCCTCGCTCTCATGCACCTGGCGGTGGCGGCGGTGCTGATCCCGGGGCTGGGCGGCAGGTCCGCCAGGGCGGGAGCGGGGGCCGCCAGGGGGTGACCGCCAGCGCCAAGTACGCCGCAACTACACCGCCAACCCTGGGCCCTGCACTCCTACCGGCACGCAGGAACGTGCCCATATCCGCAGCGAGAAGGCCCTCCGCCGGGACGGCAGACCACGACCGACCGCCCGGCCGCCACCCCACCCCGCACCGCTAGGAGTTGGCGGCCTTCGCCAGGACACGGGCGAGTTCGCGGGGGCGGGTGGTCATCGGCCAGTGGCCCGAGTCGAGGTCCACGTACTCGAGGTGGGTAGCGCGGGCGAGCTCAGGACTCTCACCGGCGGCGATCCACTCCTCGGCCTGGGCGGGGGTGAACTCGGGGCAGACAACCACAACGGGGACGTCGAAGCGGCGCTCGTCGGTCAGGCGGACGACTCCCCTGGCGACCGCCTCGGGGACAGGAATGGCGGCGGACGCGAAGCGTTCGCGGGTCTGCTGGTCCAGGTCGGCGGCGTCCGCGCCCTCGAAGGGGTCCCAGCCCGGGAAGGGCATGGCACCGTCCTCGATCGCGAAGTGATCGGCGTAAGCCCGCCCATCGGCGGCGGGGAAGCCGCCGATCAGGGCGACCTTGGCCACCTTCTCCGGTCGCGCGTCGACGGCCAACCAGGCAAGGGTCGATGCGGCGGAGTGCCCTACCACCAGGGGCCTTCCGGACGCCGCGTCAACCGCGGCGAGTACTGCTGCCAACTGGTCGTCAAGCGTCGCCGAGGCAGTGCCGTCGCCCTGGCCCGGGAGGGTGAGCGGCACGGGACGGTGGCCGAGCGCGGTGAGTTCGGGCACGACGTCGTCCCAGGCGGATCCGTCGAGCCAGAGGCCGGCGATGAGCAGAATGTCCACGGTCTCTCCCGGAGAGGAGTCGGATCTGATTGCCGGCACGCTATCGGGAGGCTCTGACACCGGGCTCAGGTCAGGGTGTGATCTTCAGTGCCCTCGAGAGGTTGCCGCCGACGCTCCGCCTTCGGGCACCGCGCCAGGCGTTCCTGGCGATCACACTCGCGTGGCGTACCCGGAACGCTGTGACCGGTCGCACGACCGCGACCAACCCTTCACGGTTCCCGCGTTGCCCAGATCTGCGTGCTCACAACAAACTGGCTGCCACGCGCGGACGAGGGAGATCACGCGATGGCGGAGACCACGGGCGGTGCCGACCAGCCGACTCCGAAGGCCGCTCTGGGCCGACGTACGCTCCTCACTTACCTGGTCGCCGCCCCCACCCTGACCGTGGCCACGGGCCTCGTTCCCGCCACAGCCGCGGCTGCCGCTCCGACCGCGCCGACGCCTCCTTCGCTCGCCGAAGCGGTCGACCTCGGGGATCTGTTGATCCTTGCCGGTCTGCCCACGGCTCATCTGCTGGTACTGACCGTGGACGAGGAGGGCGCGGTCCACTTCCGGCTGCCGCGGGAGGAGGTCGGGCAGGGCCTGACGACCGCTGTCGCGATGCTGGTGGCCGAGGAGATGGACGTGCCCCTTGCCGCCGTCACGGTTCATCTCGACGACGCACGGCCCGAGTTGCTGTTCAACCAGCTCACCGGAAGCTCGAACTCGATCCGGTCGCTCTACGACCCGGTCCGCCGGACAGCGGCCGCGGCCCGGGCCCGCATGGTCGGGGCTGCGGCGAGTCGGTGGGAGGTGTCGGTGGACGGGCTGGTCACGCGCGACGGCGTCGTCCATGGGCCGGGCGGTCGTACGGCCTCGTACGCCTCGCTGTCCGTGGCCGCGGCGGCGAGTGAGAGCGGCGCCGTTCCCGGCCTCTCCCCCAAGCCCGAGTCCGAGCACGCGCTCGTCGGGACGCCGACCTCGCGGATCGACAGCCGCGCGATGGTCACCGGCCGGATGCGGTACACGCTCGACCTGGATGTCCCGGGCGCGCTCCCGGCAATGGTGCGACGGCCGCCGACTCTGGGCGGAACGGTGGATGCGGTCAGGAACGAGGCCGCCGTACGTGCGATGCCGGGCGTCGTCGATGTGGTCGTCGTCCCCACGGGTGTCACCGTTGTCGCCGAGACCTTCGGCCAGGCACTCGACGCGAAGGACGCGCTCGACGTCACCTGGCACGGCGGGACGGTCGACGACCTTTCGGACGCCGACATACGCGCCGAACTACGGGCCGCCGCGCCGCCGTTCGTCCTGCCGCCGCTGCTCACCAAGCGGCTGGACGCCGAGTTCGACTTCGCGTTCGTCAGTCACGCACCGATGGAGACGAACTCCGCCGTCGCCGACGTACGGTCCGACCGGGCGACCGTCTGGGCCGGGCTGAAGTCGCCCGTCGTCGCCCAGCAGACCATCGCCGCCGCCGTCGGTCTGCCGCAGGACAAGGTCACGGTGCATGTGGTGCAGGGCGGTGGGTCGTTCGGCCGTCGGCTGTTCTTCGACGCGGCGCTGGAGGCGGCGCTGGTGTCCAAGGCGAGCGGGCGGCCCGTCAGGTTGATGTGGTCCCGCATCGACGACATGCGCCACGGCCGTATGCGCCCGGCCAGCCACCACCGGATCCGGGCCACCTACACAACGGGCTCCACGGACCAGGTGCTCAGCTTCCGGCACCGGGTCGCGGCCGTGGAGACGGACTTCCGGCACGGGCTCGGGGAGATCCTCACCGCGTCGGGGGCGCATCTGCCGGGCGGCAACCAGGCCTTCGCCCAGACGCTGTTCTCCACCACGGTCCACTCGCCGTACGACTTCGGGCTCACGAGCCAGACCCTCGCCGAGGTCCCGCTGCGGATGCCGACCGCGTCCTGGCGCTCGGTGTACTCGGCGAACACCCGCGGCGCGGAGGAGGTCGTCGTCGACGAGCTGGCGGCGGAACTGGGGCAGGACCCGGTGGCGTTCAGGCGCAGGTTCCTCAAGACCGACGAAGACCGGGCGGTGCTGGACCGGGCCGCCTCGGCCGGGGACTGGGGTCGTGCCATGGCGGACGGGTTCGCCCAGGGCATCGGCTTCCACGCCGAGTACAAGTCGCGCACGGCCTGTCTGGTCGAGATCGACGCCCGGGACCCCAAGGCCCCGCGCGTGACGAGAGCGGTGATCGCCGTGGACGTCGGGCGGCCGATCAACCCTCGCGGCCTCGAGGCGCAGATGCTCGGCGGGCTGACGGACGCGATCTCCACGACGCTGACCGCCGGACTGCACATCGACAAAGGGCTGCCCCTGGAGGGGAGTTACTCGCAGTTCCACTATGCGCGGCAGCGGCATTCACCGACCGACGTGCAGGTCATCGTCATGCCCGCGCACGGTGAACCGGGCGGGGCGGGTGAGCTGGGCGTCCCGGCCGCGGTCGGCGCCATCGCGAACGCGTACGCCCGGGCCACCGGCACCCGTCCTCGCAGTTTCCCCGTCCACTTCCCCGTCGACTTCGAACCCTTCCCGCGCTGAGGCCCCCACCACAGGCCCGGCCCCACACCGCGCAGGAGCGCCCGCATGCCCCAGCACACCTTCACCGTGAACGGCACCTCCGTGACCGTCGATGCCCCCGCCGACCTGCCTCTGCTGTGGGTTCTGCGCGATCTGCTCGGCATCCGCGGGCCCAAGTACGGCTGCGGCATCGACGTCTGCAAGGCCTGCACCAGCCATCTGGACGGCGAAGCCGTCAACCCGTGCGTGGTCCCTGTCTCCGAGGCCGCCGGACGCCAGGTCACGACCATCGAGGGCCTCGCCGACGGAGAGCGTCTCCATCCTGTCCAGGAGGCCTGGCTGGAGCAGGACGTCCCCCAGTGCGGTTACTGCCAGCCCGGCCAGATCATGGCCGCCGTCGCCCTGCTGAAGAGGACCAGCAACCCCACCGACGCCGATATCGACGCGATCGACAACGTCTGCCGCTGCGGGACGTACTTCCGCGTCCGTGAGGCCATCAAGCTGGCGGCGGCGAAGATGGCGGCGGCCGAGACGGGCCGGTGATCAGCTGACGTGGGCGGCGATGGTTCGCGCGCACACCAGGGACTCGGTATGCGTCGTGTCCACCTCCACGTCGTAGGACACCCCTTCGTGAACCACGTCGGCCTGCGACGCGGCCATCCCACGGACGCGGTCGCCGCGCGCGATCTCACGGCCTGCGGCGACCGCGCTCTCGCACGTGACGCCGACCCACAGCACGGCCAGTCCGTCCACGGTCTTCTGCCACCGCTGCTGGGACCCCGCTCCGCCGAGGAACACGTCATCGATGATGACCCTGGCGCCCGCACGGGCCATCGCCGCGACGCCCTCCATCCACGCCGTCTACAGCGCCATGAACTCCGGCCCGACACTCACCCCGCCGTCAGCGGCGAACACGATGCCCTCGTCCGACGCCTGCATCCTCGCGGGCAGCGCGTCGACGAACGAGTCGCACCCGAACGCCAGCCACGGATCGGGCAGTTCGGCTTGGAGACACCGTACGATCCCGGACTTTCCCGAGCTCGAACCGCCGTTGAGAATGATCATCTGAGTCGTCACCACGCAACGGTAGAGCGCTCTCCGATCCGCACGAAACGAATTTCGGCGTGGCCCGGAGTGGATCACCGGCCTCGCTGCTGGTCCGGCGGTGGCCGGGTGCGGGGAGTGTCACCGGCAGTGAGGTGTTCCAGCACCTCGACGAGGTCCTGGCAGGCCCGCTCCACCGAGCGCCTGGTGTGGTGCTGCTCGGTGATGACGGCGGAGAGAAGCAGGGCCGTGAGGGCCATGGAGCCGTTGAACGCCTGCAGTTTGATCATCACCTCGATATGGGTGAGATGTACGAAGGAGCCGGTCCGGTCCGTCGCCGCGATGGTGGTCATGGTGGAGGCGAGGAGGGCGCACAGGATGCTGCCCGCCAGCTGGAAGCGCAGGGCGGCCCAGATCAGGAGGGGATAGACGAGGAAGAGCATGCTGATGGTGCTGTACGCGGCCAGTGGTACGAGTCCGCAGGCGATGAGGGCCAGCCCGATCGCCTCCTTCCAGCGGGCGGGGCTCGGCGGCCGGCGCACCGTGTGGAGCAGCAGCAGAACGGGCGTGACGAGCAGGACTCCCATCGCGTCGCCCACCCACCACGCGAGCCACACCGGCCAGACACCGGGCGCATCGAGCTTGTCCGTGAGAACGAGCAGACCGACGCCGGCGCTCGCGCTGATCAGCATGCTGGCCAGGGCTCCCAGGAACACCAGCGCGACGCCGTCCCGCAAGCGGCTGAGGTCCGTCCGGAACCCCACCCTGCGCAGCAGGAGGTACGCGCAGAGCGGGGCCGCGGTGTTGCCGGCCAGTGTCCCGATCACCGCGGGCTGGAGCGAGGTGATCGACATGACCACGAAGAGGACCCCCAGGCTGATGCCCGGCAGGGCACGGATCCCGAAGATCAGCAGGCAGGCCAGCGCTACGCCCGTGGGCGGCCAAATGGGTGTCACCACGGCGCCCTGGACGACGAGCTGCCGCATGAGGCCCAGCCGCCCCGCGGCGAAGTAGCAGGCGGTGACTGCCAGCGTCTCGAGGGCGTAGAGGGCTGGTCGCCGTAGATCATGGATAGCCACCACAGCAGCCATCAGACAACGGCGCCGCCCTCTCGGCGAGCCGAGGAAGAAGCGGGGCTCTCCCCTACCGGCGTACGTCTGCCGCGTCGTGGCCTACGACCAGTACGGCCGCGTCGTCCTCGTGTCCGACCCGCTCGGCGCCCTTGATCACAGCGGCGGCGAGCGAGCCGGCGTCCATGCCCGCGACGGCGGCGACTCCCGCGAGCCTCACGACCTGGTCGAGTCCGTCGTCGAGGCTCAGTGAGGGCCCCTCCACCACGCCGTCCGTCATCAGGACGAAGACTCCGCCGGTGCTGAGCCGGTACCGGGTCACCGGGTACTCCTGCCCCTGTTCGATGCCCAGAGGTGGTCCCCCTTCGTCCTCGGCGATGCCGGACTTCCCGTCCGCGGTGGCCCACACGCACGGGATGTGCCCGGCCCTGGCGCTCTCCAGCACTCCGGTGGACGGGTCGAGCCTCATGAAGGTGCAGGTCGCGAAGAGGTCGGCGCCGAGCGTCAGGAGCAGGTCGTTCGTCCTGGAGAGAAGCTCCCCCGGCTCGCTCGTGACCGAGGCGAGCGCGCGCAGCCCCACCCGGACCTGCCCCATGAAGGCGGCGGCCTCGATGTTGTGGCCCTGTACGTCGCCGATGGACAGGCCGATGCGTCCATCGGGCATCCGGAAGGCGTCGTACCAGTCGCCTCCCACGTTCAGGCCGTGAAAGGCGGGTGAGTACTGGACGGCCAGGTCGAACCCGGGCGCGACCGGCATCTCTCCCGGAAGCATCCCGCGCTGCAGGGCGACGGCCAGCTCCACCAGGGAACGCTGGAGCTCGGCTCGCTCCCGTGCCTGAGCGGTCAGCGTCCTGAGTCTGGCCAGCAGCTCGTCGGCGTCGTCGGTTGAGTCATTGCGGGACATCGACCGCTCCGGAAATTTGGCGTCCCTTCGGGCATTAAAACCTATGTGCCCTATTTGTGTGAGTTCAGCTCGGCGGGGTGGTCGCACCGCCGGGTTGGCTGACCGTCGCGGCAGGCGCCCGCACGGTGAGAGGCGGGCTCTCGGACCGATTCCGCCGGGGCGGGCGCCATGGCCCGAAGACGACCTATCCGCGCCGTGCCCGGCCCGGCACAATGGGCGCTGCCCCGCCTCCGGTACGCGCAGCGCGGCGGCCCCATCGCACCAGCACCACGGGCACAGCACAGCCCACCTGGCGACCGGTGGGGCATGCCCGAGCCTGACCGACCGTCTTCGGGGAGATGTGGGTATGAGAGCACGGCGTACGACCGTCAGACGCTCACGGCTCCTCGCTTCCGTGCTGAGCCTGCTCTGCGTGGCAGCCCTCGCGGTGTCCGGCACCAGCGCGACGGCCGCGCCCACGGCCGGCGCCGGAGCGTCGACCGCGTCGGTGTCGAGCGCGGCTTCGGCCGTCGAGTCCCTGGGGATCGACGGGACGGCCTGGTCCGTCGACGAGCGCACCGGGAAGCTGCGGGTCGTCGCCGACTCCACGGTCACGGACACCGAACTCGCCCAACTCCGCCAGGCCGCCGGACGTTTCACCGCTGCCATGACCCTCGAGCGGCTCGACGGCCGGCTGCGCACCCTCCTGTCGGGCGGCGACGCCATCTACGCCGGCGGCGGGCGCTGCTCGGCGGGTGTCAACGTACGAAGCGGGTCCACGTACTACTTCGTCACGGCCGGTCACTGCACCGACGGCACCACCACCTGGTACACCGGTCCCGCCATGGACACCGTCGTCGGCCCCACCACCGCAACCAGCTTCCCCGGCAACGACTTCGGCGTCGTCCAGTACTCCAACCCGGCCGTACCGCACCCCGGCACCATCGGAACCGTCGACGTGACCGGGACGGCGACCGCCTACGTCGGCCAGCGCGTCTGCACCCGGGGCGCCACCACGGGTGTGCGATGCGGCCTCGTCACCGGGCTGAACGCGACCGTCAACTACGGTGGCGGCACCATCGTGTACGGGCTGATCCAGACCAACATCTGCGCCGAGCCCGGCGACAGCGGAGGCCCGCTCTACGCCGGCGACAAGGTCATCGGCATCCTCTCCGGCGGCTCCGGGAACTGCGCGACCGGCGGCACCACGTACTACCAGCCGATCCAGGAAGTACTGAGCGCCTACGGCATGTCTGTCTACTGACGGGGCATGAGGCGTCGCGGCGAAACTGTCATTCGTGCCGCGAACAGAATTCGGCGTTCAGCTTCTTGCCATGACATGGTCACAAGTGGTCAGCAGTGTGCCTTCCTACCCCAACGGTCGTCATCTGGAGGGCACATGAGCACGGACGGGCACCAACACCGGCTGGACAGACGCGGACTGCTGCAGGCCGCGGTCGTGATCCCCGCGGCCGGCGCCGTGGTCACCGCGGCCGAGGCGCGCCCGGCGCACGCGGACTCGGCCGCCCGCGGCAGCGGACGGTCCCACTTCGACACCGAGAGCCCGCGGTTCGCGCTCGCGGTGCTTCCCGACACGCAGTATCTCTTCGACGCCGACAGCTCCGACCCGGCGCCCCTGCGTGCCACGTTCCACTATCTCGCCGCCGAGCGGGAGGAGGCGAACATCGCCTTCATGACCCACCTCGGTGATGTCACGGAGCACGGCACCGAGCAGGAAATAGCGCTCGCCGCCGACACGTTCAGGGCGATCCACGGCAAGGTGCCCTACAGCGTCCTGGCCGGGAACCACGACATCCGCTCCTCCACGGACGACCAGCGCGGCGACTCCGCGTACCTCGCGGCGTTCGGTCCTAGGCGCTACGCGTCGATGCCGACCTTCCGTGGCGCGTCGCCGGACGGCTACAACAGCTACCACGTGCTGCGCGCGGCGGGCCGCCCGTGGCTGATCCTGGCCCTGGACTGGCGGGTCTCGGACAAGGGCCTGCGCTGGGCGCAGGGTGTTCTGGACGCGCATCCGACGCTCCCCGTCATCCTGACCACGCATGACCTCGTCTGGTCGGACGACGACGGCGAGGCCCAGCTGTCGGACAACGGCAGGCGCCTGTGGGACGGTCTCATCCGCGGCAACGACCAGATCTTCCTGGCGTTGGGCGGCCACTACTGGCCGCCCGGGCGGACGGTTCTGACCAACGACTCTGACAACGATGTCCACCTTCACATCACCAACTACCAGGACCGCTACTACGGCGGCGCCGGCATGATCCGCACCTACGCCTTCGACCTCGCCCGCGGTGTCATCGACGTCGAGACCTTCTCGCCGTGGTTCCTCGCCCGCGACCCGGAGAAGCGGTCACCGCTGGAGGCGGAGACGATCGAACTGACCGGCCCCACCGACCGGTTCAGCCTGGACATCGACTTCGACAAGCGCTTCAAGGGCTTCGCCCCGACTCCCGCGCCGAAGCCGCGTCCGGCCTCCGCGGTCATGCCTCGCGGCACGGTCGCGTACTGGCGCTTCGACGCGTCCGGGACGTCCGCCGCCGGAACGCCGGGCGCCCCCGTGGCCGACGGAGCGGTCGTACGCGATCTCACGGGCAATGGCAACGATCTGACCGTCAGCCGCCTGCACTCCAGTGGACCCGACGCGCTGACCTGGTCCCCCGACCATCACCCCGGCCAGCCGGCGCATGCCAGCCTCCGCTTCGACGGCGGCAAGAGCCCGGACCGCGGTGCCATCCTGACGACCGCCGCGCGCGCCGCCGTGAACAGCGCGAAGTTCGCCCACGGCTACACCATCGAGACGCACATCATGTTGCCCGAGCCCTTCGAGGGCGACCACAGCTGGATGGGCATCCTGAGCTGGGAGGGCCGCAACGGCGACGCGGGCAAGACCACGGGCTGGTCCCCGCTGGAGCCCACCTGCAGTCTCAATCTGTCTCCGGAGCGGTTTCTCCAGTTCGTCGTCTACCCCTACAAGCAGGACGCCGACCCGACGTCGTGGAGCCACGCCGTGCCGGTCGGCCGCTGGATGCACATCGCCCTCGTCAATGACGGCCGGCGGACGGTGATGTACGTGGACGGCTCGAAGATCGCCCGCAATCCCACGCAGCCGTCGACGGGCATCACCACGCTCGGCAAGCCCTTCGTCATCGGCGCCACGCAGTTCGACGAGCGGTTCGGGCAGGGCTTCTACGGATGGATCGGCGACACCCGCATCGTCAACAGGCCCCTGTCCACAGGGGACTTCCTGACGCCGTTCGACTGAGCGGCGTACGACCGCCACGTCCCGGGCCGGACGGGACGTGGCGGTCCGTACCGTTCACGGGATCTCCTGCTCCGCCCAGATGATCTTCCCGTCGGCCGTGTACCGGGCGCCCCAGCGATGGGTGAGCTGGGCCACCAGGAAGAGACCGCGGCCGCCTTCGTCCATACTCCGGGCGTGTCTCAGCCGCGGGGCGGTGCTGCTGGCGTCGGCGACCTCGCAGGTGAGGCGGGCGTCGCGGAGCAGTCGTAGCCGAATGGGCGGTGCGGCGTGGCGGATCGCGTTGGTGACCAGTTCGCTCACGATGAGCTCGGTCGTCATGGCCAGGTCCGCCAGCCCCCACTCCTCCACCCGGCGGGTCGCCCGCGCCCGGATGTCGGCGACCGCGGCCGGGTCCGCGGGTACATCCCACGAGGCGACATGGTCGGCGCCCAAGCCGTGGGTGCGGGCCAGGAGAAGGGCGATGTCGTCGGGTTGGGGCACGGGTACGAGCTGCCGCACCGCGGAGGAACAGAGCGTCGTGAGATCGGAGGCCGAACGGGCCAGCGTGTCGCCGAGTCGGAACATGCCCCGCTCCATGTCTCGGTCGGCACCCTCGACGAGGCCGTCCGTGTAGAGGCCGAGCAGGCTGTTCTCGGCGAGTTCGATCTCGGCGGCCTCGAACGCCAGTCCGCCCAGCCCGAGCGGAGGCCCGGCGGGCAGCTCGGGGAAGGAGACCTGGCCGTCGGGGGTGATGACGACTGGCGGTGGATGGCCGGCCCGGGCCATCGTGCAGCGCCTTCGCACCGGGTCGTAGACGGCGTACAGGCAGGTTGCCCCGAGGAAGGCGGTCGCGCTCTGTAGGGCCGCCTCGTCGTCGGTCTCCGGTTCGCTCAGCCGGAGCACCAGGTCGTCGAGGTGCGCCAGCAGTTCGTCGGGAGGCATCTCCATGTCGGCGAGGGTCTGCACCGCGGTGCGCAGCCGGCCCATGGTCGCCGCCGCGGTGATGCCGTGCCCGACCACATCGCCGACGACGAGGGCCACGCGGGCGCCGGACAGCGGAATCACGTCGAACCAGTCGCCGCCGACCCCGCCCGTCGGGTCGGCCGGCTGGTAGAAGGAGGCCACCTCCAGCGCGGTTCCGCCCGTCAGGGCCTGGGGCAGCAGACTGCGCTGCAGCGTGACCGCCGCCGTGTGCTCGCGGGTGTAGCGGCGGGCGTTGTCGACGCAGAGCGCGGCCCGTGCCACCAGCTCCCGGGCCAGCAGGACGTCGTCGGGCTGGAACGAGACGGGATTGAGCGACCGTATGAACGTGGTCAGGCCCAGGGCGGTGTTCCGCGCGTGCATCGGCACGGAGATGAGGGAATGCAGCCCGAACTCACGGATGCTCGCCGCTCGCGCGGGCTGCTCGGCCATCCAGACGTCGTCGGACGGGTCGAGGACCGGGATGAGGATCGGCTCGCCGTCGATGAAGAGACGCGCGTCGTGCGACGGGGGCAGGAAGTCCACCCTCTCCCCGACCCGCGCCACGGCCTCGGGGCAGCCCTCTCGCACCGAGCTCAGTCCAGCCCGTCGCATCCTCGGCGTGGCGGGTGCCGGGCCCGCGTCGGTCAGCCACGCCCCGTGCCCCTCGGTGCTGAGGACGGGCTCCAGAAGGTCTACGACGACGAAGTCCGCGAAGCGGGGAACGGCGAAGTCGGCCAGTTCCTGTGCCGTCCGCAGCACGTCGAGCGTGGTGCCGATGCGCGTTCCGGCCTCGTTGACCATCGACAGGAGCTGGCGGGCGTTCCATCGCTCGGTCACGTCCAGGACCATGTAGCAGACCCCGGTGACGGAGTTCTCGGCGTCCACCAGCGGGAAGAAGGACGTCGAGTAGGCGTGCTGGCGGTGGGGATCGGCCCAGCTCCATCCCACGTACTCGTAGTCGGTCACCGGGACGCCGGTCGTCAGCACCTTGCGCATCAGCCCCTCGATGGTCTCCGCCTGCAGGCCGGGCAACAGGTCGCTCAGCCGGCGGCCCAGCCGCTGCTCCCGGGGCACGCCGCCGAAGCGTTCCAGCGTGTCGTTGAGCCAGACGTAGCGCAGCTCGGTGTCCATGACCGCCATGCCGACCGGCGAGCGGGTCAGGAATCCGTCGAGGACGGACTGGCCGACCGTCCATTGCGGCCGCTGCTCCCGCGCCGAGAGCAGGAAGCACTCGTCCTCGCCGATGCGGAAGGACGCGGAGACGCGCAGGTCGACGTCGAGGGACCGGCCGTCTCGGTGCCGTACGGGGATGAGACCGCTCCACCCCATTCCGGCGCGGCAGCGGTCCGCGATGCCGGCGACACGTGCCGGGTCCCCGGGCATCGCCAGCAGCCTCGCGGCGGAGCCGCCGACCACCTCCCCAGCCGGGTAGCCGAGGAGTTCTTCGGCGCCCCGGGTCCAGCCGATCACGACGCCGTCGGCCGCTACGACCGCCGCCGCGTCGGTGGACGCGTCGAGCAGGTCGCGCGGCCCCGCCGGTGTCGGCTGCTCATCGGAACCATTTCGCGCAGAATCCATGGGGCTCACCCTCTACACGACTATGTTCCTGCTCGCCCGCCCGATGCGCACGGCCCCGGCCGGGGGCAGCATGGAAGTGCCGGTCGCTGGTACCCGGTATGGCCGGCACAGGTCGGTACGTCCTGCCGGCCGCTGGAGGAGGGCCGAGGGATGACAGCCGATTCCTTCCCGTCCGACGGTGACGAGTACCGCCCCGAGCCGCCCCGGCCGACCGGCCTGCTGGATGTCCTGAGCGTGGCCGCGGTGGTCGTCGACGCCGATGGGCGCATCGTGTTCTGGACCCCGCAGGCGGAGGAGCTCTTCGGCTACACCTCCGATGAGGCTCTCGGCACGTACGCGGCGCGGCTGTTCATCCACCCCGAACACCTCGAGGTCGTGGCGAAGCTGTTCTCGGACGTACTGGAGACCGGCCGGAGCTGGGCGGGCGCCTTCCCCGTCCGGCTCAAGGACGGCAGCACCCGTCTGACGGAGTTCCGCAACATGCGGCTGCTGGACGATCTCGGAGACGTCTACGCGCTGGGCATCGCGGCCGACCACAGCCTGCTCCAGCGCGTCGAGACCGATCTGGCCCTGTGCGAGCGGCTGATCAACCAGTCCCCCATCGGGCTGGCGCTGATGGACCCCGACTTGCGGTATCTCCTGGTCAACCCGGCGCTGGAGCGCATCGACGGCATTCCCGCCGAGGACCACCTCGGCCGGACGCTGCGGGAGACCCTGCCCCTGCCCGACATCGACACGATCGAGTCCGCGCTGCGTCAGGTGCTCACCACGGGCACTCCGCTGCTCGACCAGTACCACGTGGGCCGTCCCCCGGCCGATCCGGAGCACGAGCACGCCTGGTCCCTCTCGTTCTACCGGCTGGAGGACCCCGGCGGCCGGGTCCTGGGGGCGGCCACCTCGGTCGTCGACGTCACCGAACGGCACCGCGCGGCCGCCGAGGCCGACCGGGCCCGGCGGCGCCTGGCCCTCATCGCCGACGCCTCGACGCGCGTCGGCACGAGTCTGGAGGTGGAGCAGACCGCCCGGGAGCTGGCGGAGGTCGCCACGGGGACGCTCGCGGACGTGGTCGCCGTGGACGTCCTCGACTCGGCGCTGGCCTGCCGGCGTATCCGCAGAACCGACAACAGCCCGGAGTACTTCCGCGCTCTCGCCCTCAAAGCGGCCCACCCCACGGTGGCTCTGCGCGCAGCCGACCCTCCCGGCGACCTCGCCGCCTACGACGGCGACCGGCTGGTCACCCTGTGCGTCCACACCGGGCGGCCGATCCTCGTCTCCCATGTCGGCGACCAGGATCTGCCGCGCATCGCCCGCGACGCCGAAGCCGCCGCGCTGCTGTCGCAGGCCGGCGTCCACTCCTATCTGGCGGTGCCGTTGATCGCCCACGGCGAGGTGCTCGGTGCGCTCGATCTCAAGCGCACCAGCAATCCGCTGCCCTTCGCCGCGGACGATGTCGTCCTCGCCTGTGAGCTGGCCGGCCGTGCCGCCGTGGCGATCGACAACGCCCGCTGGTTCCAGAGCGTGCGCAACACCGCCCTCACTCTCCAGCGCAGCCTGCTGCCCGACCATCCGCCGCACCACACCGGGCTGGAACTCGCCTCCCGCTACCAGCCCGCCCAGGCCACCAGCGAGGTCGGCGGCGACTGGTACGACGTCATCCCCCTCAGCGACGACAAGACCGCCCTGGTCGTGGGCGACGTCATGGGCAACGGCATCGACGCCGCCGCCACCATGGGCCGGCTGCGCACCGCCACCTGCGCCTACGCGGACCTCGACCTCGCTCCCGGCGCCGTGCTCCAGCACCTGGACAAGATCACCTGCGACCTGGAGCACTACATCGTCACCTGCCTCTACGCCGTGTACGACCCGCGGACCAGGCAGTGCCTCATCGCCAACGCGGGCCATATGCCCCCGGCGCTGGCCGGCCCCGGACACGCCCCCGCACTCCTCGATCTGCCCTCGGGGGCCCCGCTCGGGGTCGGCGGCATCCCCTTCGAGGCCACCACGGTCGATCTGAGCCCCGGCGATCTGCTGGTCCTCTACACCGACGGCCTCGTCGAGACCCGCCACCACCCGATCGACGAACGCCTGAACGTCCTTCTCAGCTTCCTCGACGAATCACACCGCCCGCTCGAGGAGACGTGCGACCTCCTGCTGTACGGCCTGCGCACCTCCGACGACCACGACGACGTCGCCCTTCTGGTGGCCCGGGCCCTGTGATCGGACCCTCTTGACGTACGGAACCCCTTCGGTCACTACGATTGAGAGCCTCAGACAACCATTCGACCGGCTCGGTCGGTGCGGGCCGGTCGAGGTCGCCGATGCCAGGGTCCGCTCCCCGGGCTGCGGTGATCTTCCTTCCCAGGAGGACCCTCCCGCATGTTCCGACGTATTGGCAGCGCTGTCGTCCGACATCCCGTCTGGACGATCGTGGCATGGCTGATCGCGGCGGTGGCCATCGTGGCCACCGCCCCGAGCCTGCCGTCCACCAGCGACGAGAGCAGTTTCCTGCCCAAGAGTTACGAGTCCATCAAAGCCGCAGACCTCCAGGAGAAGGCGTTCCCCAGCGCCTTCACTCCCTCCGCGATCGCGCTCTACCAGCGCACCGACGGCGGCAAGTTGACCGCCGCCGACCAGCAGGACGTCGCCCGGATCACCACCGAGCTGGGCAGGAAGAACATCGACCAGGTGCAGAAGGTCGTCCCCGGCCAGCCGTCCGAGGACGGCAGGTACGCCCTGACGCTGGTTCAGATGGACAGCAAGAACGCCGGCACGCCCAAACAGGCCGACGCGGCAAAGGTGTTGCGCGAGGACGTCAAGAAACTCGCCCAAGGCACCGATCTGGAAGTCAAACTCGGCGGCTCCGCAGCACAGGCCCTGGATCAGCAGGACTCGTCCCAACGCGGCGAGGCGCTGATCGGCATCGGCACCTTCGTCATCATCCTGGTGACCCTGCTGATCATCTTCCGGGCACCGATCCTGGCCGTGCTCCCCCTGATCCTGATCGGCGTGGTGTCCGCGATCGCCAACGGGCTGATCGCGTACGCCACCAAGCTGTTCGATCTGCAGGCCAACAGCTCGATCTCGTCGATCCTGATCGTCGTGCTCTTCGGCGTGGGCACGGACTACTTCCTCTTCCTGATGTTCCGTTACCGCGAACGCCTGCGCGCCGGTGACGAGTCCAAGCAGGCCATGGTCAACGCGGTGGCCCGGGTCGGTGAGGCCATCGCCTCGGCCGCCGGGGCGGTCATCATCGCCTTCCTCGCGCTGGTGCTGTCCACACTGGGCTTCCTCAAACAGATGGGGCCGGCGCTGGCCATCGCCGTGGCCGCCACCCTGGTCGCGGGCCTGACCCTGATCCCGGCCGTGGTCTCGCTCATCGGACCGAAGGTCTTCTGGCCCTCCAATTCCTGGCAACAGGAGCCGGAGAACGCCCGTTTCGCCGCCCTCGGCCGGAGCGTGCAGCGCCGCCCCGCGCTGACCGCCGTGGTGTCCGGTCTCGTCCTGCTCGTGCTGTCGCTGGGTACGTTCGGCTACAAGGCGACGTTCGACCTGGCCTCGGGCTCCATGCCCAAGACCAAGGAGTCCATGGTCGTCCAGGACGAGATGCAGAAGGCGTACTCGGCCGGTGCCGCCGCGCCGACCGACGTCTACCTGTCCAGCACCGACGGCGAGTCACTCGACAAGTCCGCCTTCGACGCGTACGCGCAGAAGCTCGGTGCCGTGGACGGCGTCGCGAGTGCCCGTATGACGCAGGTGAACAAGGAGGGCACCACCGCGGACTTCACCGTCACGCTCCAGTACGAGGCGTCGACGGACAAGGCGATCGACGCGGTGAGCCGGGTACGGGATGTCGCGCACTCCGACGCGCCCGAGGGCACCGAGGCTCTGGTCGGCGGTATGTCCTCCATCTACAAGGACATCGACACCGCGGTCAACCACGACTACCGGACGGTCTTCCCCGTCGCCGCGTTGCTGATCATGGTCATCCTGGGGCTGCTGCTGCGCAGCGTGGTCGCCCCCTGGTATCTGATCGCGTCGGTGGGGCTCGGATTCGGCGCCACCCTGGGTGCGACGGTGTGGATCTTCCAGGACGGGGCGGGGCATTCGGGCCTGATGTTCATGCTTCCGGTGATCATGTATCTCTTCGTGGTCGCCATCGGCACCGACTACAACATCCTCATGATCGCCCGGCTCCGCGAGGAGGCACGCGAGGGCCGCGAACCGCGCGAGGCGGCCAGCATGGCGATCAAACACGCCGGTCCGACCGTGGCCGCGGCGGGTGTCATCCTCGCGGCGACCTTCGCCACGATGATGCTGGCGGGCAACTCCCTGCTCACGGAGATGGGTTTCGCCGTCTCCTTCGGCATCACGATCGCCGCGTTCGTCATGTCGATGTTCTTCACCCCGAGTCTCACCGCGCTGATCGGCCACGCGGCGTGGTGGCCGGGGCATGGGGACCGGGCGGAACCGACGGCCGACGCGGGCGCTGGCACGGCACGCATGACCTCCGGTGCGGAACGGGAGGCGGCGGCTAACGATCCGGCGGGGCGCCGGCGCTAAGCGCTCCGCGAGCATGGCCGTCGCTCGTCTGCGGGTCCGTCGTGGCTGGTCGCGCCCACGCGGCGGAGCCGCATATCGATACAGCCCCGCGCCCCTTCGGAGCGCGGGTGAACCGCGGCCGACTTCAGGGCACCTCCGGGCCGTCGTACTCGCTCATCGCGTCGATGAGCCAGCGGGCCAGGTAGTCGGCGAACGAGGAGCGCGGGAACAGGCGGTACGTGGGTGCGTCGTCGACCTGCCAGAGCAGCGCCGCGACCGGTCCCACTGTGGTCGACAGCGCCCGGCCGGGTCCGAAGACGCGGGGGTGCAGGTCCAGCGGGCAGCCCTTCTCCAGCACTTGGCGGGCGGCTGGGCCGGTCAGTTCCAGCGTGGTGCGGTTCGCCGAGACGTCCACGACCGAGCCCGGGGCCCCGCCGAGCGCCTCCTTCAACTCGGCGGCCAGGGCAGTCGCGTCGGCCTGGGACAGGACGAGCCACTCGTCCGGGCCGAGCCATACGATCGTGTGGGCGGCGGATGAGGTGGTGTCTCCGCACTGCCGCGGGAGCGGCGCACCCAGGGCCTCTTCGATGCGGTCGGCCGCTTCGGAAGCTGGGGCGACGCGCAGGTTCACCATCGTGAGGAACGGCCGCTCTGTCAGCGCGACAGCGCGGGCGCCGGTGACCGTGGCGGCGTGCATCCGGTCTTCCAGGTGGGTCAGGGGGCTGCGGCGCACGCACACCGGGCCGGACTCGGTCAGCTCAGCCATCTCGCTTGGTCCCTTCGGGGTCGTAGAGGACGAAGTCGGCCACCTCGACGGGCACGAGGTCCTCGCCCACGGGGGCGAGCAGGGTCTCGCCGATCCTCGAACGCCCGTCGGCGACGAGGGCTAGGGCGAAGGGGCGGCCGAGGGCCGGGCTGTGGTAGCTGGAGGTGACGTGGCCGAGCATCGGCACGGGCACCGTCTCCAAGGAGATGTCCGGCGCGACGAGTTGGGTGCCTTCCGGCAGCCGGGTCGTGCGGTCGCTCGGCAGCAGGCCGACGAGTTGCTTGCGGTCGGTGCGGGAGGTGTCGGCGCGGGCGTAGGACCGCTTGCCGATGAAGTCCTTCTGCTTCGAGACCACCCAGGACATGCCCGCGTCCTGCGGGGTGACGGTGCCGTCGGTGTCCTGGCCGACGATGATGTAGCCCTTCTCGGCCCGCAGGACGTGCATGGTCTCAGTGCCGTACGGGGTGATGCCGTACGGCCGGCCGATCGCGTACACCTCCTCCCAGACCTCCAGGCCGTACCACGCGGAGACGTTGATCTCGTAGGCCAGTTCGCCGGAGAAGGAGATCCGGCAGATGCGGGCCGGGATGCCGGAGGCCAGGGTGGTCTCGCGGAAGGCCATGAAGGGGAAGGCCTCGGCGGACAGGTCGACGTCGGGCGCGAGCTGCGCGACGACCTCGCGCGACTGCGGGCCGACGACGGCGATCGTCGCCCACTGCTCCGTCACCGAGGTGCAGTACACGTCGAGTTCGGGCCACTCGGTCTGCAGCCACTCCTCCAGCCAGTCCAGAACGTTGGCTGCGCCGCCGGTCGTCGTGGTCATGAAGTAGCGGTTGTCGTCGAGGCGCAGGGTCACGCCGTCGTCGAAGATCATGCCGTCCGGCTTGCACATCACGCCGTAGCGGGCGTGGCCGGGCTTCAGCTTCTTGAAGGCGTTGGTGTAGACGCGGTTGAGGAACTCGCCCGCGTCCGCGCCCCAGATCTCGATCTTGCCGAGGGTGGAGGCGTCCATGAACGCCACGCCCTCACGGGCCGCACGGCACTCGCGGGCCACGGCCGCGTCCATGTCCTCGCCCGGCTGAGGGTAGTACCAGGGGCGCTTCCACTGACCGACGTCCTCGAACATGGCGCCTTGAGCGACGTGCCAGGCGTGGATGGAGGTGGTCCGCTCCGGGTCGAACAGCTCACCGCGCTCACGCCCGGCCAGGGCGGCGAACGCCACCGGTGCGTACGGCGCCCGGTAGGCCGTCGTGCCGATTTCTCCCAGTGAACCGCCCAGCACCTCGGCGATCACACCGATCGCGTTGACGCCGGACGTCTTGCCCTGGTCGTTGGCGGTGCCGAGCGAGGTGTAGCGCTTGACGTGCTCGACGCCGCGCATGCCGGCGCCGGTGGAGCGCCAGACGTCGGCGACGGTGACATCGCGCTGGAGGTCGACGAAGTGGGTGTCCCAGCTGTCGTCAGTGCCCGGCACGAGCCACAGGGCGCGCACCTCAGGACGCATCTCCTCGTACGACGCCGTCGGCACCGGCACGGGGAATCCGGCCGCCGTCGCCGCCAGCGCACCGGCTCGCGCCCCCTCGGCCACGCATCCGCCGAGCGAGTACGTCCCGCGCGCCGCACCGACGACGTGTTGGTCCCGCACGTTCCCGTCGGGCACGAAGGCGACCAACTCGGAGTCCCAGCGCAGCCGCCCCTGGCGCTGGCTGTGCAGGTGCACCACCGGGCTCCAGCCGCCGGAGACGGCGAGCAGGTCGCACGCGAAGGACTCGGCCACACCGGTGAGTCGGCCGTCCGCATCAAGGCCCTGGACCGCGACCGAGGTGATCCGTCCCTGGCCCGCCGTGTCGACGACCGCGCTGCCCGTCAGGACCCGTACGCCGGTGGCCGCGGCGACCTCGGTGGCCCGCTCGGACAGCTCGGGGCGTGCGTCCACGACAACGCTCACCGCGACACCCGCGGCGTGCAGGTCGGCGACCGTGTCGTAGGCGCTGTCGTTGTTCGTGCTCACCACGACCCGGGAACCCGCCGCCACGCCATACCGGTTGAGGTAGGTACGGACGGCACCGGCGAGCATCACCCCGGGCCGGTCGTTGCCCGCGAAGACCAGCGGACGCTCATGCGCGCCGGTCGCCAGAACCACCTGGCGGGCGCGGATGTGCCACAGCCGCTGCCGCGAGACGCCGGCGGGGGCGTCGGCTCCGAGATGGTCGGTGCGCCGTTGCAGCGCCAGCACGTAGTTGTCGTCGTACGACCCGAAAGCTGTGGTCCGATGCAGTACGACGGCCTCGGGCGCCGCGTCGAACGCCGCGCGCATTTCGGTGGCCCCCTCCCAGTCACCGGACTCCGGCTGCTCGTCGATGAGGATCACGCGGGCGCCGGACTCGGCGGCAGCGGCGGCTGCCGCTAGCCCGGCCGGGCCGGCGCCGACGACCAGGACGTCGGTGTGGACGTACTTCTTGTCGTAGACGGCGGGGTCGGGGGTCGGGTCCAGTCGGCCCATGCCGGAGAGCGTGGTGGCGGACAGTCCGTCGTACAGCTCGACGGTGGTCGCGGGCAGCATGCCCTCGGAGCACGAACCGTCGATCTGCAACAGGGCGTTGGGCTCTTCGACACCCGCGGCGACGATGCCGCGCGGGCGGCCGCGGTAGAGCGAGGGGGCGACCTCGACGATGCCGTTCGCCAGCATCGCGGAGGCGACGGTGTCACCGGGGTGCCCGGTCAACTCCCGTCCGTCGACGGTGAATCTCAGCACGGTGCCGCGGTCGATGCGACCTCCGTGCCGGAGCCGGAAGTGCTGGTCGGTCATCGGTTCCCTCCGGCCTGGGGCAGTTCGGGGCGGGGCTCGTCGACCCGGTAGGAGGCGAGCACCTCGTAACTGGCGGTGTCCCGCAGGACGTTGAACCAGCGGCGGCAGCCGGTGCTGTGCATCCAGCGCTCGGCGAAGGGGCCCTTGGGGTTGTCGCGGTAGAAGACGTACTCGGCCCACTGTTCGTCGGTGAGGTCGGCGGGGGTCTCGGGGTAGGGGACGTGGGCCTGTCCCCCGTAGTGGTACTCGGTCTCGTCACGCGGACCGCACCATGGGCAGCTGATCAGCAGCACAGTGTTCTCCTCAGTGGGCCACGGCCGCGGCGCCGTGCTCGTCGATCAACGCGCCCGTCGTGAAGCGTTCGAGGGCGAAGGGGGCGTTCAGCGGATGCGGTTCGCCGGTGGCGAGGGTGTGCGCGAAGGTCCAGCCGGCGGCCGGGGTGGCCTTGAATCCGCCGGTGCCCCAGCCGCAGTTGACGTAGAGGTTCTCCACGGGGGTGCTGCCGATGATCGGGGACGCGTCCGGGGTGACGTCGACGATGCCGCCCCAGGTTCGCAGGACGTGCGCGCGGGCGAAGATCGGGAACAGCTCGACGGCGGCGGCCATCTGCTGCTCGA
Organism: Streptomyces sp. NPDC050211; assembly: GCF_040656035.1. NCBI lineage: Bacteria > Bacillati > Actinomycetota > Actinomycetes > Kitasatosporales > Streptomycetaceae > Streptomyces > Streptomyces sp. NPDC050211. Next base: position 5,931 of record NZ_JBFALC010000036.1, on the reverse strand, counting down.
TCACGTGGAAGGAGCCGCGCTGCCCGTAGCCGTTGTACGAGTCGACGCCCGCGCCCATCACCAGCTCGCCCTTGTGGGCCTGGGAGACGTAGACGTGGACGTGGTTCGACATGACGACGGTGGGGTGCACCGGTTCGTGCAGTTCGGAGACCAGAGCCTGCAGCGGGTGCGACTGCACCGGCAGCCGTACGCCCGCCCGCTCGGCCAGCACGCTGCTGTGCCCGGCCGCCGCGAGACCGACCCGCCCGGCGAGGATGCGGCCGCGGTTGGTCTCGACGCCCACGACGCGGTCGCCGTCCTTGAGGAAGCCGGTGACCTCGCAGCCCTGGATCAGGTCCACGCCCAGCTCGTCGGCGCGGCGGGCCAGCGCCCAGGCGACGTGGTCGTGCTTGGCGATGCCGGCCCGCGGCTGGAAGGTGCCGCCGAGGACCGGATAGCGGGTCCGGGACGAGACGTTGAGGATGGGGCAGACCTTGGCGACCTCGTCCGGCTCGAGCCACTGGGCGTCGACTCCGTTGAGGCGGTTGGCGCCCACGCGGCGCATGCCCTCGCGGACGTCCTGGAGGGTGTGCGCCAGGTTGAGCACGCCGCGCTGGCTGAACAGGAAGTCGTAGTCCAGTTCCTCCGGGAGCTGCTCCCACAGCTTGAGCGCGTGTTCGTAGATCGCCGCGCTCTCGTCCCACAGGTAGTTGGAGCGGATGATCGTGGTGTTGCGGGCCATGTTGCCGCCCGCGAGCCAGCCCTTTTCCAGGACGGCGACGTTGGTGATGCCGTGGTTCTTGGCGAGGTAGTAGGCGGTGGCCAGGCCGTGGCCGCCCCCGCCGACGATGACGACGTCGTACGAGGAGCGCGGCTCGGGGTTGCGCCAGAGGAAGTCCGGGTGCTCCGGCAGCGGCTCGGCGGTCATGCCGCGGCTCCGTTCAGGTGGGGGTAGAGGGGGAAGGCGGCGGCGAGTTTCCCGACCCGGGCACGCAGTTCGTCATCGGGCTGCTCGCCCTTCAGGGCCTGGGCGATGATGTCGGCGACCTCCCGGAACTCCGTGCCGCCGAAGCCTCGGGTGGCGAGGGCCGGGGTGCCGATCCGCAGGCCCGAGGAGACCATCGGCGGGCGGGGGTCGAAGGGCACCGCGTTGCGGTTGACGGTGATGCCGACGCGGTGCAGCCGGTCCTCGGCCTGCTGCCCGTCCAGCTCGGAGTTGCGCAGGTCGACGAGGACCAGGTGGACCTCGGTACCGCCGGTCAGCACGGTGATCCCGGCCTCGGCCACGTCGTCGGCCAACAGCCGGCCGGCGAGGATCCGCGCGCCGTGCAGCGTGCGCTGCTGGCGCTCCGTGAACTCCTCCCCCGCGGCCACCTTGAAGGCCACCGCCTTGGCCGCGATGACGTGTTCCAGCGGTCCGCCCTGCTGTCCCGGGAAGACCGCGGAGTTGATCTTCTTGGCGAGGCCGGCCCGGCTGAGGATCACCCCGCCGCGCGGGCCGCCGAGCGTCTTGTGCGTAGTGGTCGTGACGACGTCGGCGTACGGCACCGGGCTCGGGTGCAGGCCCGCGGCCACCAGACCGGCGAAGTGCGCCATGTCCACCAGCAGATACGCGCCCACCGCGTCGGCGATCCGCCGGAACTCGGCGAAGTCCAGGTGGCGGGGGTAGGCCGACCAGCCGGCGACGATCATCTTGGGCCGGTGGGCGAGCGCGAGCTGCTCCACCTCGTCCATGTCGATGCGCATGTCCGACGTGCGCACGTGGTACGGCACGACGTTGTAGAGCTTGCCGGAGTAGTTGAGGCGCATGCCGTGGGTCAGGTGGCCGCCGTGCGCGAGGTCGAGGCCGAGGATCGTGTCGCCGGGGTTCAGCAGCGCGAACATGGCCGCCGCGTTGGCCTGGGCGCCCGAGTGCGGCTGTACGTTCGCGGCCTCGGCGCCGAAGAGTTCCTTGACGCGGGTGATGGCCAACTGCTCGATGACGTCGACGTGTTCACAGCCGCCGTAGTAGCGACGGCCGGGGTAGCCCTCGGCGTACTTGTTGGTCAGGACCGAGCCCTGGGCCTCCATGACGGCGGCCGGGGCGAAGTTCTCCGAGGCGATCATCTCGAGGGTCGACTGCTGGCGGTTCAGCTCGGCGTCCACCGCGGCGGCGACATCCGGGTCGAGTGCGCTGAGCGGGAGGGAGAGGGGGGAGGTGACCGTGGTGGTCGACGGGGTCGTTGCCATCTGTGCACCATCCTGAGCGTCAACTAAAGAGCAACTGATATATCAGCCTGTGCGGTAAGGTATGGGAGCTCGCCGGACAGGTCAAGGGGGCATTGATGCAGCAGCTGGCGACCGAGCCCACGGGTGAGGAGCTGTCCCTCGCCGAACGCGCCTACCGCGCCATCCGCGACCGGCTCGTGATGCTGGAGATCCGCCCGGGCGCGCCGATCAACGAGGACCAGCTGGGGCAGTCCCTCGGCGTCGGCCGGACGCCGGTGCGCGAGGCGCTCAAGCGGCTCCAGTACGAGCGCCTGATCACGACCTACCCCCGGCGCGGCACCTTCGCCACCGACGTCAACATCACGGACCTGGCGCATATCTCCGAGGTGCGCCAGGAACTGGAGCCCCTGGCCGCCGCACAGGCCGCGCGGCGGGCCACGGCCGCGGACCGGGCGACCCTGACGGCCGCACTGCGGGAGCTGGAGAGCGTGGATTCCCGTCGGCAGGACGCCGCCGAGCTGATGCGCCTGGACCTTCAGGTGCACCGCGCCATCTATGCCGCCACGCACAACCCGTACCTGGAGGACACCCTCGTCCGCCACGACAACCTGGCCACCCGCATCTGGTGCCTGTTCATCGACCGCCTGCCCGACATGGCCGGCCACGTCGAGGAACACGGACCGCTGATCGAGTCGATCGTCACCGGCGACCCCGACAAGGCGTCAGAGCTGGCCCGCAGTCACGTCGTGGGCTTCGAACGGGCCATTCGCGACGCCATCTGACTTTGGGGCCGCCGGCTCGATTCAGGAGTGCCGCGACCAGGGCTCTGGCAATGCCAAGAGGGGCAGCACTGCGAGGGGGCGGGGGGACGCCCGCCGCGACCTGGGGCGCGGCGCGCATGGACTTGCTGACGCCGCCCTTCCCGGCCCCGGTGCACTCAGCCTTCGACGCCGGTGGCGGAGTGGGACGCCCCGACGGGCTTGGACTCCGGTGAACCTCGTTGTCTCAGGTAAATGGTGAGGACGGCCATGGAGCCGACGGCGAGAAGCTCGGACTGCCAGTTCTGCAGGGTGCGGTCCCAGAAGTCCGCGGAGGAGAGGTACTCGGCCCAGGACATGGGGGCCTGGAGTTGGCGCAATTGCTGTTCGTTGTAGGCGGCGACACCCGTGACGGACTGGGCCAGCCAGGACAGCAGGAAGATGGTTGCCATGACCAGGCCCAGCGAGCGGGAGAAGATCACGCCGCGCCAGTCCGTGGCCGCGGCCCAGCGCGGGGATTCGTCCGTGGCGTGTTCGCCGGTCATCTGTCCCTCGTCCGACTCGGTGCCCGCCCTGTCGAGTTCCTTGGACTCCGGTGAACCGCGCTGCACCAGCCAGACGGTGGCGAAGATGTAGAGGAAGAACTGCAGATACTCGGACTGCCAGTTCTCGGTGACGTCGACGGCGAAGTCCGACGTGGTCACGTAGGCGCCGAAGCTGATGGGTGCCATGCCGTCGGTCCGGAGCTGGTTGTTGAACGCCGCGTGCCCCACCACGGCCTGGCCGGCCAGGGCGAGCAGGAACGTGCCCATGAAGAACAGGCCGAGACTGTTGTGGCGGAGGAACCGCCGCGCACGGTGCGGGGCCGCGGTGGTGCCGTTGCCGGGCGCCGGTTCCGTATTCATCGGCGCATCAGTCCCAAGGCCATGAAGTAGGCCAGGCCGAGAGCGATCACCAGGAGCGTCCCCACGAACATCGTCCTCATGGTCTTCTCACCCGCCCTTGATCTCGCACTGGTACGGCTGCTGGGGCCGGGGCCGACATCCGGCGGCGGTCACCTTCCAGCCCTCGGGGAAACGGGCCAGGAAGACGGTGTCGTGCTCCAGCACCACCCGGGCCTGGAGGCCGTACACGTCCACCTGCCGTACGGCACCGGCCACGGGAAGCTCTTCCTCACCGATCGCCCGCTCGCACCGGCTCTTGGCCGACTGCTCCAGTTCCTGCCTGGTGGAGGGCGCGAGCGCCGCGCACAGATCCCGGTACTGCTCGGCGTCCAGCGCCCGCTCGAAACGGGTGACGTCGGCGGTGACGCGCTCACGCCGCTCGGCGGGTGTGCCGCACGAGCCGACGGTGACGGCGACCACCACCGCCGCGATGCCTGAGGCGTACCACCGTCCTGGCATCCCGCCTCCCTGCGATCCCGGCCGGGCCGCCCAGCCCACCACGCGCGCAGCGCGTACGGCTCAGGGGACACCCACCCGTTCGCGCCCGCAACCGGAGCCGGCCCGATCGTGCGGCTCTTGACGATCTCGGTCACATCGGCGTACGTGGTCCGCCGGTCGGCTGGAAAGGCGGCGCGCTCCAGGCTGCATCGCCCGCACCGCCGTATGAGATACAAGCGCCGTATGAGATACGAACAGAAAACGGCCCCTTTCGGAACGATGTTTCGATCGACCGTGCGAGACGGGTCGATGACGGTGTGTACTGTGCAACGAGTGCCTGGTCCACGGGCCTCGGACCCTCCCCTGCCCGACTTCGCATGGAAACCGATTCGATGATCGAACTACCGGACCTGGTGGCCGGCGGTCTCGCCCTCGGCACACTGTCCGCGCTCGCCCTCCTCGGCGGGCTGCTGCGATCCCGGCGTCAACAGGCCGCGCAGCGTGAGGAGATCGCCCGATTACGTGCCCAACTCGACGGCGCTCCCCTGGCGTTCACCTCCGAGGTCGAGCATCTCGCGGCACGCCGCGTGCCAGCCGCCGAACGGCAACTGGCGCATCCGCACGTCGTGGTGCCGGGGCCGCTGAATCCGCAGATCGCCGGTACGCCGTTCGGTGTCGCGATGGAGCACGTGCTGAAGGGACTGCGCAAGGAGTTGGCGGCGCAGCGCACCCGGATCGACGCGGCGGCGCAGGCCGGGATGCGCGGCGTCACGCGGGAGATCCAGGCGGGCCTGTACCGGCTCCAGGACGCCCTGCGCGGGCTGCAACAGCGGTACGACGACCCGGAGTTGGCGCAGACGCTGTTCCAACTGGACCACGAGAACGAGCAGTCGCTGCGGCGGGCGCAGGTCGCCGCGGTCGTGTGCGGCGCCTGGGTCGGACTGGCCCGCGAGGAGTCGCACCTGGTGGAGGCGGTGACGGGTGGTCAGGCCCGGCTGGCGGGCTATCACCGGGTCCGGGTCCACAACCACCTGGAGGCGGGCACCGCCCTGGTGTCCCACGCGGTCGAGCCGGTCGCCATCATCGTCGCCGAACTCCTCGACAACGCCCTGCGCCACTCCGCGCCCGACACCGACGTCACGGTCAGCCTGGAACATGTCCATCACGGCGTCTGCGTCACCATCGACGACGCCGGTCTCGGCATGACGCAGGACGAACGGGCCCGCGCCCAGCGGATGGTGGCCGGTACCGAGCCGATCCTGCTCACCGACCTCGGTGACCCGCCGCGCATGGGACTCGCCGCGATCGGCCGGCTGACCCGGCAGTTCGACCTGAGCGTGGACCTCTCCTCGCCCTCCCCGTACGGCGGCGTACGCGCGGTGCTGCTCGTCAACAGCCATCTACTCAGCCGTATCGACCCCGCCGCCCAGCCGCCTGCGGCCAGCGCCCCGCGCTCGACGCGCAAGAAGGTGCCCGCCGCCGTTCACAGTTACGGCAGCGAACAGGACGAGGAGGCCGCCGGGTCCGGTCACCACAGCCCGCGGGATGCCGGCGGCCTGCCGCAGCGCCGACGCCGTACCCGGGCCGCCGCCGCACCGGCCGAT
>NZ_JBFALC010000035.1:0-101635 GCF_040656035.1 Streptomyces sp. NPDC050211 | reverse complement strand
ACGAAAGTCGGGCCCTCGGCCTGCCCATCAACCCGCAGGGAATGCAAAACGGCCCACCGACTCCGTCGGCGGACCGTCACGCAAGATCGAGGCTAGGTTGAGCATCTCGCTGCTCTGCGCGAGTTCGTCGGTGATTGTGGCTAGCAGCTGGGCGTAGTACGGGAATACCACAGGCACGGCGTCCGCCGGAGACATGTCGGCCCTGACCAGGCCTGCGGCGAGCCCGGTCCGCCACGACCAGCGTTCCACTCATGCCTGTTCTCCCGTCAGTGCACGGTTGATCAATTCGCGTATAGGCTCGGCTATTTCCGCCTCTTCAGGCACTCGCTCGCGTCACCGACGTCAACCCTTCCGGTTGACGTCGGTGCAGTAGACGTCCTTGCCCGGCAGGTGACCGGTGGTCAGGAAGTCGACGGTCGCCTTGTCGGCGCAGGCGGAGCCGTCGTTGTAGACGTAGTGGCCGCCGTTGTCCACGCCGACGAAGGCAGAACTGTCGCCGAGGGCCTTGTGCAGCCCTATGCCGCCCTCCCACGGAGTGGCGTTGTCCCGGCGGTTCTGGAGGATCAGGGTGTTGCGTGGGCCTTCGCCGGTCACGGTGACGGGCTGCTCAGCCGGCTTCTTCCAGTAGGCGCACGCCCAGATGTTGGCCGGCATTCCCGCGGTGAGGGGCCACGCCTTGCGGTCGGCGGCGGTGCGGGTGGCGTAGCCGTCGGTGTCGTGGGGCCATTCGGCGTCGCCGCAGAGGAGTGCCAGGAACATGGTGGCCTGGTTGTCCGCAGGGACACCCGGAGCCGGCGGGGTGTCGGCGAGGATCTGCTGGAGAACTGCGTTGTCGGCGTCGGTGGCGCTGCCGTCGGCCAGGTCGGCGGCGGCTTTCCAGAAACCGACCAGCGGTGGAAGCGTCTCGTTGCGCAGAAGCATGCCGTAGGTGATGGTCCGGAGCAGCGGTCCGTCCAACGACAGCGGCATGCCGGGCACGGGGACGGGCTTGCGGTCGAGCCGCTCGGCGAGGGTGAGGTAACTCTGGGTCACCTGCTTGACGCTGTTGCCCAGCCCGAGGGTGTCGTCCTGGGCCGCGGCGACGGCGGCCGCGTCGGGAAACCGGTCGGCCATGCCCTTGCCCCATTTGTCCGCCACTTCGTCGGCCCACACCTTGGTGGGGTCGATGTTGCCTTCCAGGATCATCCGGTCGGTCCGGTCCTGGAACAGGGACCTGTAGACGGCGCCGAGGTAGGTGCCGTAGGACTGGCCCCAGTAGGAGATCTTCCGCTCGCCGAGCGCCTGGCGGATGCGGTCCATGTCGCGGGCGGTGTTGGCGGTGGTGAAGTACTGCAGGTTGTCGCCCGCCGTGTCGGCGCACGTCTCGGCGTGGGCCTTGGCGAAGGCCACGTTCTTGGTGATCGAGCCGTCCGCGGCGGGATAGGGGAAGAGCCCGAACACACTGGGGTCCTTCAGACCGCAGCTCTGTGGAGTGCTGTGCTCGACGCCGCGCGGGTCGAAGCCGATCAGGTCGTAGCTGTCCAGCACCGACTTCGGCAGCGTGGGCGCCATGGTTGCGGGCATGTCGAGACCGCCCACGGCCGGGCCGCCGGGGTTCAGCAGCAGGACGCCGCGCCTCTTCCCGGGTTTGGCTGTGGCCAGCCGCGAGACCGCCACGTCGATCTTCGTGCCGCCCGGATCGCGGTAGTCCATCGGGACCTTCAACGTCCCGCAGGTCAGACGAGGATTTCGGCTCGCTCCCTCGGCCGGCTCCGGGCACGTGCCCCAGGTGAACTCGGCGTGGTCCGCGGTCTGCTTGGCGGACTGGGCCTGCGGCGTGTCCCCGGCGTTCGCGTCGCATGCGGCCAGCCCGGTTCCGGCCAGCGTCGAAATCACCAGGGCCGCGGCGAAACGGCGGCTCCCCGGGAAACCGGACTTCCCGGAACTGCGCGTCTTTCTCATGGTGTTGCCCTCCTGCTGTCCGCTGCTTTGACAGTCACGGAGTCAACAAGAGACCGCCGGTGCCGCACTTCACCCCTGGGTGGACACATCAGGTAGCTCGCTCGGGGGACAACGCACTCAGTCCCCGCGCCCCGCCAACCCCGCCCGATACGCCAGGACCACCGCCTGGACGCGGTCGCGGAGGTTCAGTTTGGTGAGGATGCGGGAGACGTAGGTCTTCACCGTCTCAGGGCTGATGATCAACTCGGCGGCTATCACGGCGTTGGACAGGCCCTCACTGATGAGGAGGAGGACCTCGTGCTCGCGGGGGGCGAGGACCTTGAGGCGGTCGCGTTCGGGGGACGCGGAGGCGGCGGAGGGACGTACGCGTTCGGCGAAGCGGCCGATCAAGGCGCGGGTGACGGCGGGGGCCAGCAGGGACTCGCCGCGGGCAACGGTGCGCACCGCGCTGACCAGTTCGGGAGGTGTGGCGTCCTTCAGCATGAAGCCGCTGGCACCGGCGCGGAGGGCCTCGTACACGTACTCGTCGACGTTGAAGGTGGTGACGACCAGGATCTTCGCAGGACTGAGGGAATCGGGACCCGCCAGGTGGCGGGTGGCCTCGATTCCGTCGAGCAGGGGCATGCGGATGTCCATGACGACGACGTCCGGCTTCAGCTCCTCCGCGCTCCGGATCGCCGCTCGGCCGTCCACGGCCTCTCCTACGACCTCCATGTCGGGCTGGGCGGAGAGGATCGTGACGAAGCCGGTGCGTACGAGGACCTGGTCCTCGCAGACCAGCACCCTGACCGCAGCGGGCGGAACACTCACGCGGAACCTCCCGTGGGGATACGTGCGTGCACGCGGAACCCGCCCTCGGAGCGGGGCCCTGCCGCGAACTCGCCGCCCAGCATCTCCACCCGTTCCCGCAGCCCGGTCAGACCCCGGCCTCCCGAGACGTGCGGGCCGCCGTTGCGGAGGGCGGCGGACTCGGACGTGCCGTCGGCCGTCCCGGCGGTGGTGACCTCGACGTCCGTCCAGCCGGGGGTGTGCGCGAGCCGTACCAGCGTCCGCCTGCCCGCGGCGTACTTCACAGCGTTCGTCAGGGATTCCTGCACGACGCGATACGTCATCAGGTGGGCACCTATGGCCATGTCCGGCTGCTCTCCGTCCTCGACCAGCTCGATCGGCTGGCCGCCCGCTCGTGTCTGCTCCACCAGGTCAGGCACCCGGCCCGGCATCAGCGTCCGGGGCACCGAATCGCCGGTCGCCTCCAGCACGCCGAGCAGGAACCGGAGTTCGGCCAGCGCGCGGCGGCCGGTGCCGTTGATGGCGACGAGGGCCTCGTTGACGCGGTCCGGCGACTCGGTGACCACCAATAGTTTGTGGCATCGAAATTGCCACAGAACCCTTAATAACGGTCACGTGAACGCAATTCTTGAACACCACGATGACGCAGCCCATCAGCACGGCCACTCATCGAGACTGCGACTCGGCCGACTATCGGCTCTGTTCCTGCATCCCTACCGCGGCTCTAACCAGGCGCTTTATTCGAGAGCTTCCGCGAGGCGGAAGAGGCATTGCGACCCTATGACGCTCTCGTCGACGATGCCACCACCCATCAGAGACGGGAGTCGCCCCCATGCCGCACACGACCAGTTTCGCCAGGAACCAGTGGTACAGCTAGCGCACCTTTCTGACCTGCGCTTGTGTGGGGGCGATGAGGCTGTGGCCTGCTAGGACGGGTTGCAGAGGCGAGCGGAGGCAGTCAGAGGAAAACACTCTGATTCGACCCCGGTTCGACCCGGGCCGCTCAGAGGCAGTCAGAGGCATCAGCCTCTGCAACTGGGCTCTGAGGGACCTGAGTTGGCCGGTGTGGATCACGAGTGGACCACTTTGGCGGGGCTCTGGTTCGACCTCGGTCGAGCTGCGATGGGGACGCCTGCCTCCACTCGGAGCCAGGCTTATGAAGGCCTCCAGGACGGCCATTCTGGAGACCTTTCTGGCGCCGATAGAGGTCGGTTTCGGACACCACCCGTGGTTTTAGCGGGCCTGGGTGGCGTCCACGTTTTTGCGAGACGACCCCACCGTGCCAAACAGCACCCATCACGCCCTCTCTCAACGACACTCCACCCAATTCCGCGGCCCTTTGGAATACCCCCGACTACCGTCGGCCGCGACCGATCTCATTTTGCTCGGAGACCTCACCGGTCGCTACGCCACCGGCAGTTACAGCCGACTCGGTTCCGACCATCAGAGCCTGGTCCTGCGCGCGGACCGACAGGGGGCGGCCGAGCACGGGCACCGGATCACCGCGGCCATCGCCTGCCACGTGGCCCGCGCCGGCGGCACCGTCGACCAGCTCACACAGCTCCTGCTGCACCCCGAGCACGAAGGCGGACGGCACGCGAGGAACATCGCCCTGCGATCCGGGCATCCACGCGCGCTGGACTACATCCGCCGGGTCTGGGCCAGCGCCTCGGAAGCGGTCAGTACCACCAGGGCGATGGGCTCCCGGCACGACGCGTACGAGGTTCTGGCCGCGCTGCGGGACCGGATCGAGACGACGCCCTGGCGCGGGGAGCGCGGACGGAACGCGCTGCGGGTGCTGCGGGCGCATCTGACCTTCGCCGAGATGGCGGGCGGCCCCCTGCACTACGCCAGTGAACGGCAGACCGCGGAGGAAGCGGGCATCTCCCGCACCACCTTGCGGGCCGTCTACGAAACGGTCCTCAACCCCCAGGGCTGGCTGCGCCGACTGCGGACCGGCCACGGCCGGGAGGGCTCAACCTGGTACCTGGGCGACGGCAGCGCCCCCAGCCACGATGCCCCTGCTCTGCCGTCTCGTTTCCGGACCACTCAGTTCCCCCCCGACCCGGCACTTGAGGAGTGGACCACCCCTGAGACGGCCACGACGGCCGACATCGACTCCATCGTCCTCGGCCGGCTGATGGGCCATGACGCCTTCGCCCGACACGGCCTCGGCAGCGCCGCCCTCATGCTCATCAGCGCTCTGCACCAACGTCCTGACCAGACGGTCAGCGAGCTCGTCGGTACCTCCTCGGTCTCCCGAGCGACCACCTACCGGACCCTGCAACACCTCGCCGACCACGGCCTCGTCCACCACACCGGGGAGACCTGGTCCCTCGCGCCCCGGGCTCTGGAGGGCATCGGTAACAGCCGTACTGAGGCTGATGCCGGCCCGGAAGCAGCGCCGGCACAGGGCTGGGACGAGGTCGCCGAGCAGCACGGCACCACCGGCGTTGCATCCCGGCGTAAGGCCCTGCACGCGGCTCAGCGTGCGGCGTACCGGGAGGCGCTGGACCACCTTGCAGAGCACCGCAGCAGGGCCGTGGTCATCGTCCGTGACGGGCGCCAGGTGCTGGTCCCCGCACCACGTCCCGACGAGATCCCACCGACGTGGCACGCCCCCGGCGGGTGCGTTCTCGACCCGGCCACCGGCCGCCCTGCCGCCGACTGGCGCATCGCCACCGATGGCCGCCTGATCCTCATCACCCCATCGGACCAGCGCAGTTACGACGAGCTGGCCGCCGCCCATGCCGAAGCCCTCAGCGAATGGAACTGCGCCGCATGAACCCACAACGCCCTCCAACCACCGCAGCCGAGAACCGGCCGGTGACCCCGGAGGCTCTGCGCCAGCAGTACGAGTCCGGGGCCACGGTCGACGAACTCGTCGCCGTCAGCGGCCTGTCGTACGGCACGGTGCTCAACCGGCTGCACGATGCCGGCACGGTGATGCGCACGTCGTGGCAGAGCCGCCGGATGCGCCAGGATCCGCAAGCGCGCCAGCGGCTCGCGGCCCACCTGCGCGCCCTGTACGAGCAGCACGGCGCGACCCTCACCGAGCTCGCCGCGGCGGGGGCTGGGACGAGGCGTGCTGCCCGGCGCCTGCTGACCGAGGCCGGCGGCGCTGTGCGCACCCCGCAGCAGACGCTGCGGATGCGCGCCGCGGCGCGGGCCGCCGAGCGGCAGAAGCTCGCGGTGTCCCTGCGGGCACGGTACGAGGCTGGCGCCTCCGTGCCGGAGCTCGCTGAGGACTGCAACTACTCGGTCGCCACGGTCTACCGGCTCCTTCACCAAGCGAAGACCCTCATGCGGCCCCAGCACCGACATGGCCCTACTCCCGGCGATGAGGAGCGGTCGTGACCCACCCAGGCTGTGCCCTCGCTGGTCTTGCCGGGCGTACCGGTCAGCTGCCGACTGCGCAGTGGTGCCATCCCCGCCGCAGCCGCGCGGCACGCGCCCCTCCCCAAGCGCCGCGCCAAGCGCGTGCGACCGCACCGGCCGCACAAACAACACCCTTCTACCTTCTGGAGATCGAACACACGTGAACGAGAACACCCGTCACAAGACCCTGGCGGCGGCCACAGCCCACGCCTGGGACGCCTTCGTGATCGTCGTCGGCATGCTCAAGGGCGGCACCGGCAAGACCACCTCCGCCTGGTTCATCGCCCTGTACTACGCGGTCGTCCTCGACCTGCCGACGCTGCTGCTGGACGCCGACGCGACCAGCCAGTCCGCCTGGGACTGGTTCAAAGTCGCCCAGGCCGAAGGCTTCGACATCCCCGCCAACCTGGTCATCGAGCGGTACCCGTTCGACGACATCGCCGAGTACATCCGCGCCAGGCGCGCCGAGTTCGGCGCGATCGTGGTCGACGCCGGCGGCGGCAGCGCCCGCATCTTCCACGAGGCTGTTACCGAGGCGAACCGGCTGATCGTGCCGGTCGCCCCCACCAAGATCGAACGCCGCAAGCTCGTGGCCACCTTCGACGAGGCCGAGCGCGCCGCCGCCCGCAACGAACGCGACGTCACCGCCCACGTCGTGATGGTCAAGGCCGACGACCGCACCAGCCTGCCCCGCACCGCGAAGGACAAGCTGCTTCAGCCCGCCCAGGGCGAGGGCATCGGCCCGGACCGCGACGAACCCTTCCCGCTCGCCGAGACAACCATCCACTCCTGGGTGCACTACATGGAGGCCTTCGGCGAGATCCCGACCGAACTGAGCGAGTACGCCAACCTGATGACGGAGCTGACCCAGGCATGAGCGAAAAGAACGAAAGGCCGAAGCCTCCGGCCCGCCGCACAGTCGGTCGCACCCTGGGCGGGGCCAAAAAGACAACCCCGCCGCCCCCTCCACCGGCCGCCGAACTCACGCCGGAGCAGTTCGTCGCCGAACAGGCCGCCGCCCCCGGCGAAGGTCCTCCCCCCACCGGCGAGCCTCAGGTTCAGTCCGCTCCTTCGACGGTTCCCGTCGAGCGGTCGGCACGGGGCCGGACCGAGGCGGCGCACGAAGTGGCGGAGCCCTCCGCCCAGCCGACCGTTGAGGTCACACAGAGCGGCCCCGTGACGGAACCAGACACCGGGCATCTGGGCGTCGCCGCCCACGGGACGAGGATGGATTCCGCTGGGGAGCCAATGGAGACACGGGTACCGCCTGTCCTCCCGGCTTCCGAACCCACAGCACATGCGGTCCAGCCCACGCAGCCGACCGAGCCCGTTCCGCAGCACGGCCCGGCCACGGCTCCTGGCGCAGCCCCGGCCGCCGAGGTGGCGCTTCGCCCGGTAGCTCCTCCGGCGGCAGGCGGCAACGGTTTCCCTGTGAAGAACGATGTTCCACGGGCTCGCCAGGAACAGAACGTGCAATCGCAGGCAGCGCCCAGCGAAGGAACACCGTGGGCTCAGGGATCCGGCCGTCCCAAAGACATTCCTGAGACGGCCGTCATTCTCAACCAGCGCATCATCGCGCGCGAGAGCCTCGACTCGTCAGTCCCTACTGCACTGAAGCTGAAGAAGCGGATCAAACGCTTCGCACTGGACAACGAACTCGATCACCTGCCCATCGGCGACATCGTCTCCGTCGCGCTGGACGAGTGGCTCACCGCCCGCGGGTTCTGAACCCGACCGCAGTACACGAGGCGGCCGCCCCCATGTCGGGGTGCGGCCGCCCCTTCTGCCGACTATTCCAATAGCCCAATAGGCGGCTAGCTATCCGCCTAGCCGGACCGACCGGAGCAGCTCTCGTGCCTGATCACTCCCTGTACGCCCGCCGCTTGCGTGAGATCGCCGACGCGCTCGACGCCGAGGTACAGCCGTTCGAAGACGTTCTCGCACCGCACCCTGACACGATGGACACCATCCGCAACCGGCACGCCAGACGGGGGCAACTCAACTACGCCGTCCCTGATGCCCTGCAGCTTCAGCGCCGCATCCGCCGCTACAACGCCGACCACGATATAGCTCACGGCGACGTCGTCGCCCTCGCCCTCGACATCTGGCTGCGCGCCAAGGGCTACCCGCCTGATCTCAAACCGCCCGAGAGAGACGCACCGTGAGCAGGCCTCCACGGTTGAATCCCGGCGGACGGCGTCGCCTCAGAGCTCGTGCCACGCCCGGCGCCGAGGAACAGTTGTCCCTTTTCAGGCGCCCAACCCTTTCACGTCCTCAGCGTCGGTGGCACCCTCCGCTTCCATACCATCGGTGTAGGCCTCGGACTGCGGCGCGGTGTTGCCAGGCGCCGCTGCCCCCTGTTGTCTACCGGGCGCGGTAGGTCAACACCGTGCGCGCCGCGATGGCCTTGTCCTCCTCGTCGGTGAGGGCGAACAGACCCATGAGCGCGCTCGCGGCGGTGACATGGTCGACTTGGTCGATGAGGGCGCCGTAGTACTGAGTGAGGGCGGCCTGCAGCGGGGCGTCGGTATCGGCGACTGCCTCCCTGCCGGCGCGCAGGCCGGTCAGCACGAACGGGAGCGAGGGCGTCGAAATCCAGGACTGAGTGAGGATCTGCCAGCAAAGCACCTGAAGGTTGCGCTGCCGGTGCGAGGGCAGCGTCGCCCGATGCAGGCCAGCGTACGCGTTGCTGAGCCATGTCGAGGCCTCATGCGGCAGAGAGTCAACGATCTGGGAGGCAGCATGCAGCGCGAATGCCGCTGTGGCTTGCGCGTCGGACCATGCACCTGAACGTGACAAAGCGGGATGTGTGGGAAATTCCGTCGCCGCAGGTCAGGCCCGGTGGCGTGCGACGCCCCAAAACGCGGTAGCCCCGAATCCCAAACGCCGTTTCAGCGTTTTCGCAGCTCATGACGCGTTCACAGGGTGCAGTAGAGCGCCCGAATTCAGTGCAACCTGTGCACGCTGGCGGGGGTAGGCAGGCCACGGCACGCAGCACACATCTGCGACTGCTCGAGTGAAGCTGTCACCCATGGGACGGCACCCGCGGTGCTACTTGAATAGCCAGACGGCAGTCTCGCCGCATGGCAACCTCCCACGCCGCGTCGGTCGCCGACCGCCGCATCCTCCTGCTCCTCCTGGACGACCAGGATCGTCTGATGCTGTGCGGCGGATGCTGCGGCGGCTGGACAGTCCCGCAGGCGCTGCTCGGAGCCGGCGCCGATTTCACGGATGGGGCCACTCAGTATCTGACCGAGCGATTTCACATCGAGAATCCCCGCTTCGGATCCGTCTATGGCGTTCGTGAAACGCGAGAGTCCGACTGCTGGGAACATGACCAGCGCACAGTTTCCCGCGTTTTCATCGTGAGGATCAGCACCGAAGAGTCGGACTCGTTTCAGGCGATGTCTCCGTCGCACACCCGGTGGGAAATCAGCGAGCTCAAGAATCACCACCGGACATCTCACCTGAGGGCGTGACCCTGCTGGTCTCCGGATACGTGGAAGGTTGGCTTCCCGACGGCCCTATCTCGCTCTATTGATCTGGAGTCCCCATGCCTCTGCACGCCATTGAGATCATCCTGACTCGGACCGTAAACGGAGTCGAGCTGAAAGCAGCTCGGCGGATCAGCGGCATGCCGATGGCATCGTCGCGCGACGGAAAGAGCATCGCCGTTCTCGTATCGGCACGGGACGAGGAGCTGGCCATCAGAAGGGTATGGCGGCGGCTTCAGGACTCGCTTCCGATTGACGTACTGTGCACCCTCTTCCCGGGGCCGGACGGGATGGTGCGGATGAGCATTCCATTCGCGCCCAGCGTGAAGAGGAGAATCCGCGCCTGGGCCAGGGTGGCAGGAAAGAGCGCGGAGGAGTTCTTGAGCCAGGCGATCAAAGATGCGCTGGCTCGCGATCGCTCTACGGGGACAGCAGGTCAGGAATGTTTACTGAATTTTCTGCCACATACCTGCGCTTGGCTTGATTCACCACTGAGCGACACGGACCGCATCCCCATTTCAAGACTCCCAGTGCGACTCGGAAACCTTGTCCGACGAATCTCCCATTCCGGAACGCGTATCGTCTTCACGGACAACACCGAGCCCATCGCCTCGCTGATCAGTGAGCGAGAACTGAGGGAACTTGAAGACGCGCTCGCGATTGCGGAATGCGAGCGTCGGAAGGCCTGCTCCACATCCTGCATGCCGCACGACGAAGCGGTCGCGGAGAGACCGGCCGGCGACGGGGCTCGGGAGAACGGGGAGCAGTGTGGAACTGGCTGATCCTCGCGTGCTGGTGTGCGGCGACCGCCAGTGGGCCTGGCCCTGCACCGTCGCCGCAGTGTTGAACCGCCTGGCGGCGCGTCACGGTGATCGGCTCGTCGTGATCGAGGGTGCCGCGTCAGGTGCTGACCGGGCGGCGCACCTCTGGTGCGAATGGAACGGACTCGGCGGCGACCGCCACCGCTGTCACCCGGTGGACTGGCAGGCCGAGCAACGCACGAGGCCGAGGGCGTGGCGCTCGGCCGGGCCCGAGCGGAACACCCGGATGCTCTTGCGGGAGCAACCACGGCTGATCATCGCCTTCCATGCTCGCCTGGCTGGACAACGCCGCTGCGGAGTCGTTCCACTCGGTCCTCAAGGTCGAGTACGTCCACCGGCACACCTTCGCGACGCGGGCCGAGGCGAGGCTGAAGATCGCGACGTGGATCGCGGACTTCTACAACGCGAAGCGGCGTCACAGCGCGGCCGGCGGGAAACCGCCCGTCGAGTTCGAACGGATCATCCAGGAGGCGCGAGCCCGGACCGATCAGGAAGGCCGGGCCGCATAACCAACGCCTCTACGAAAAATAGGGGATTGACAGGTGATCAGTCAGGATCCGGTGGAAGTCGGCCACCCCGGCCGGTGCAATGTGTATCCCCATGATGACGATCATGGCAGGCGCCTTGGCCGTTACCGGCGAGGGTCCGCACGGGTTGGGCAAGCGGTGACGCAAGCCTGGGCCCGTGCGGCCTGCGTCTTGGGGGCGAGTTGCTCGAAGAACTCGCCCCCAAGTGGCATGCCGCCCGTGAGTCGGCCTTGCGTGAGCGGCGGGGCGGGGACCGCAGGCGGGCTGTTGGTGCCGGGCCCAAGCACCGCCGGTCTTCGTTGACCGGCTCCTGGTCACGCTGGTGCACCTGCGGCTGGGGCTGCCGCACGCCGCTCTGGCACAGCTGTACGGCGTGGACCGCTCCACCGTCTCCGCAGCGGTCCGAGAGGTCCGCCCGCTGCTGACGGCCCGCGGCTTCGCCGTCCCTGACCGGCCCGGGCTGCGGCTGCGGCTGCGCACACTGGAGGACGTTTTCGCCTCGAAGTCCCCGTCCGGGCTCACGCCCACGAGGGCACAGCCGCTGCACGCCCGTAGCGCACCCTCGTTTGCGTTCCTGCGACGCGAAGGCACAACCGGTGAGGCACTGTCGCGCCTCGCCGGTTCTGCATCATGCTCCTGTGGTGGATGTCAGTTGCGGGTCCACTTCTGGTTGTTCTGGCCGTTGCAGGTCCACAGGATCAGCTTGGTGCCGTTGGCTGTTGCCGCGTTCGTGGCGTCCAGGCAGAGGCCTGAGAGGTTGTTGGTGATGGTGCCGTTGGAGTTGGCGGTCCACTTCTGGTTGGTGCCGCCTGTGCAGTCCCAGATGATGACCTTGGTTCCGTTGGTGGTGCCGTTGTTGTCGGCGTCGAGGCACTTGTTGCCGTAGACGACGAGTTCGCCGCGCGAGGTCTGGGTGAAGGTCTCGTTGCGTCCGCCGGAGCAGTCCCAGATCTGTGCCTGGGTGCCGTTGACGTTGGTGTTCTTGTCAAGGTCCACACACCGGTTGGAGGCGGAGCCGACGAGGGCGACACCGTCGGTGCCGGGGATGCCCTGGACGCGGAGGGCGTCGACGTCGGGGGCCGTGCTGCCAGAGACCGTCGCGAACTTCACGGTGTTGGCACCCTTGGCCAGGTGTGCGAGCACGGACACGGTGCGGTAGGTCGTGGCCGAGCCGGTCGGCGGGAAGGCCACGACGTACTTGTACTGGCCAATCACCTGGATGGTGGCCTTGCGGGTGGTGCTGCCGCCGTTGGCGTAGGTGATGTCCACCAGCTTCGTGCCCGCCGTGGAGGTGGTGACGTTGCTGAAGGTCGGGGTGGGGGCGGTGGTGGTGTCCTCGAAGGTGGAGCCGGGGGCCTCGGTGCCGGAGACGGTCAGCAGGACCGCGTCGTTCGCCGGGACGGTCGTGGTGTGGCTGGTGGCGAAGGAGCCGGCATCGGTGCCCGTCCAGACATTGCGTACGGACGCGGTGGCCGAGGTGAGGCCGAGGTCGGCCCAGCGCACGGTCATCGATGCCGCCGAGCCCGTGCGGTTGAGCAGCAGCACGGCGCGCTTGCCCGTGCCGGAGAGGACCTTGCCGTACACCTGCAGGTTCCGGGTGTCCTCGGCGACCTTGACGCCCTGCAGCCCGCGTGGGTCCTGGTCGATGGCGATCATTTCGCGGTTGGTGAGGATATCACGGGTCTCGGTGCTCATCGTGGCCAGGTTGTTGCCCGCCAGCAGCGGAGCGCCGGAGATCGCCCACAGGCCCATGTGCAGCCGGTTCTGCGCGGCGGTCAGGCCGCTCATCCCGGTCATCAGCATGTCGGGGTCGTTGTAGTAGCCGGTGTGATGGGCGGCCGGGTGCAGGGCCTGGTCGAAGTTGGTGAGCATCATGGCCGTCGTGGGCGTCTGGCCCCAGAAGATGACGTCGGTGCTGGTGCGCCACAGGTCGCCGTAACCGGTCGCCCAGTTCCAGGGCCGTCCGGTGCCCCACTCGCAGAAGGACAGCACGAGCTTGCGGCCGGTCACCGCCGAGGCGGCCTCGTTGGCGGCGGCGATCTGCTTGTACTGGGTCTCCTGGTCCAGGCCCTCCACGCGGCCGCCGCACCAGTCGATCTTGACGTAGTCGAAGCCCCAGCGCTGGAAGGTCTCCAGGTCCTGCTGGTAGTGGCCCTCCATACCGGTGTTGGGGGCGGCCGGGCGGGTGGTGGGGTAGTAGTAGCCGCAGCCCTGCTTGCCGGCGTCGGTGTAGATGCCGGCCTTCAGGCCCTTGCTGTGGATGTAGTCGGCCATGGCCTTCATGCCGCCGGGGAACAGGTTCTCGTCGACGACGATGTTGCCGTTCGCGTCCCGGTCGCCCTGCCACCAGCCGTCGTCGAGGTTGACGTACTTGTAGCCTGCGTCCGCCATGCCGGAGGAGACCAGGGCGTCTGCCTGCTGTTTGATCACGTTGTAGTCGATGCTGCTGGCGAAGCTGTTCCAGGACGCCCAGCCCATCGGCGGCGGTGTGACGCCGATCTGGCTGGTGCTCACGGCGGCCGGTTCGGCGGACAGGGGCGCCGAGGGTTCTTGTCGGTCGAGGGCCGCCAGACCTATGACGCCGAGCCCGACGGCGAGGACCTGGGCGGTGACGCGTCTGGCCCATCTGCGAGCAGGGCTGTGCGACATGCGGCTCTCCAGGGGGAAGGGAGGGAGAAAACTGACATCGCGAGGACACTGGGTCCCGTCCGAAATACCGCACGGGGTTCGCTGGGTCGGTCAGAAAGTAGAGGTGGGGCACCGGCAGGTCAATGGTTCTGTCGTTTCTCATAGGTTTCTGTGTGGCTGAATCAGCTGGCGGCGTCCACGCGCCTGGCGAGGCCGACGATCCGGCTGCCGGATGGGGGCCGCATGCTGCGGGCGCCGTTCGAGGACTCATGCGGACTCCGCCTGCCCGTGCCCGATCAATCCGCCATTCGGCTGAGGTTCACCTGTCAGGGCCGGTTGTTCAGGCCGTTCGACCGAGGCGGTGGTCCCCGCGGCGCGGGAAGACTGCAGCGCGGTCTTCGCCCCGCCTGCAGGAGCGCGGCGATGTCGCCGCAGCCACGCTTACGCGCCGCGAGGCGACCGGGGCGCACCAGTTCGTCAGAGGAGCCGGAAGAGAGAGATGGGCATGACTATCCGAGTGGTCGTCGTGGACGACCAGCCATGGTGCGTTCGGGGTTCGCCGCGGTGCTGTCCGCGTAGAGCGACATCGACGTCGTGGGTGAGGCGCCCAACGGCCGGCTCGGCATCGACGTCAGGCGCAGCACGTACCCCGACGTGGTCCTGATGGACGTACGGATGCCGGAGATGGACGGCCTGGAGGCCGCGCGGCGGCTGCTCGACCCGCCGCCCGGTGTGGTCCACTGCCCCAAGGTGATCATCCTGACCACCTTCGACTGTGACGACTACGTCTACGAGGCTCTGCAGACAGGAGTCAGCGGTTTCCTGCTCAAGGACGCGCCTATCGCCGAACTCGTCCAGGCGGTACGGGTGATCGCCGCCGGAGGCGCGCTGCTCGCCCCGTCCGTCACCCGCCGCCTCATCGAGGGCGTCTCCCGGCGCCGCCCCGCCCGGAACGCCCGCCTGCGACTGAACAGCCTCACGCCACGGGAGAGGGAGGTCCTGCTACTGGTCGCGCAGGGCCTGTCGAACACCGAGATCACCGCGAGGCTGGTGGTGGCCGAGCAGACCGTCAAGACCCACATGACCCAGCTGAAACGTGGACCATCGCCCATGCCCGGGACCATGAAAGCGGGGACTCGGGCTCACCGGGCTGAAAACCGCTGATACCAAATTCAACGACTTTCCGACAAACGACGGTTGGCGCCGCAGGTTACCAGCGAGGATGCGGCGGCCCCTTGCCGGACGGATCGCCGTAACAGCTTTCTGCCGATCTCATCGCCACGGCAGCCGCCCCTCTTTCCCCAGCCGTCTTGACACCTTCTTACCGCCCCTATAGCGTCTGGCCGAATTTCCAAACGGCATTCTAAATATCGAACAAAATGGGCCGTTGGTCCTCGCCTCGCTCGCGTATCGACCTGCGCAAGCGACTGCAGTGAACGGTCTGGTCGTCCTCTACCACCTCGTTCGGACGAACGGCACGACCAGCCCCAATACCCCGGGCCATGACAGGAACGCGACGGCGTCCGAGCGCACGGCCCGACACGACAACGCGTTTTGGAAGAACACCGCGCTTACGCTCCCCGACGCGAACAAGGATGTTTCTGTCATGGGCAATTCAAACACCCGGGTGCGGAAAAGCTCTTCTCTCCTCCGGCGGCTGTGCGCCACGGCGACGGCTCTCGCCGCCCTCGTCGGTGGTCTGACGTTCGGGACGGTGCTGACCGCACCCGGCGCGCAGGCGGCCACGGCGACGTTCACGAACCCGCTCAACAGTTCCGGCGCCGACCCGTACATGACCTACTACAACGGCAACTACTACCTGATGACGACGCCGTACAGCGGGGCGTTGACGATGCGGAAGGCGCCCACGATCGAGGCGCTGAAGGCAGCGGCGCCGGTGCCGGTGTTCAGTGCCCACGCCGCTGGCCGTGACCACTACATATGGGCGCCGGAGATGCACCTGCTAGATGGCCCCAACGGCAAACGCTGGTACATCTACTACTCCGCCGGTACGGGCGACATCGAGGACCAGCGCGTGCACGTGCTGGAGAGCGCCGGCACCGACCCGCTCGGCCCGTACACGTACAAGGGCATGATCTTCGGTGCGAACGACTGGTGGGGCATCGACGGAAACGTGGTCACCATCAACGGCCGGCTGTACTTCACCTGGTCGGGGGTGCCGACGCCGCAGTGGGCCGGATCCGATCCGAGCATCTACATCGTCGAGTTGAGCAATCCGTGGACCGTGACCGGATCCCGTACGCAGATCTCCACCCCGACCTACTCCTGGGAGAAGCAGGGCACCCCGATGAACGAGGGCCCGGTCGCGGTGCAGCACGACGGAAAGACGTTCCTCACCTACTCGGCCAGCGCCTGCCAGGGCCCGGACTACAAGCTGGGCCTGCTCACCCTCACCGGCGGCGACCCGCTGAACGCGAGTTCCTGGGTCAAGAGCATGGAGCCGGCCTTCCAGCGCAGTGACACGAACAGCGTGTACGGTCCGGGCCACAACGGCTTCTTCCGGTCCCCGGACGGCACCGAGGACTGGATCGTCTACCACGCCAACTCCTCGTCGTCCCAGGGCTGCGGCACCACCCGCACCACCCGGATCCAGAAGATCACCTGGAACACGGACGGGTCACCGAACCTCGGCGTGCCGGTGGCCATGGGCACCGCGCTGACCGTTCCGTCCGGCGAGCCGGTGGTGACGTACTACCGGCTGACCAACCGCAACAGCGGCAAGGTCATGGACGTCCAGGCACCCAACACCGACAACGGCGCGAAGATCGGCCAGTACACCTCGAACGGCAGGCCCTGGCAGAAGTGGCGCTTCGTCGACGTGGGCGACGGCTACTTCCAGATCGAGAGCCTCAACAGCGGCAAGTGCCTGGACGTGAACGGCGTGTCCACCGCCGACGGCGCCAACATCATCCAGTACCCCTGCCACTCCGGCCGGAACCAGCAGTTCCAGTGGGTCGCCGTCGACGGATACAACCAGCTCAAAGTCCGCCACAGCGGCAAGTGCGTCAACGTCGTCGGCGCCTCGACCGCGGACGCCGCCCTGCTCGAACAGCGCACCTGCGGCACCGCCGCCAGCTTCCAGTGGTCACGAACGTGAAAGCCACACACGCGCCTGGCCGCCGTCATCACTGATCCCCTGGCAGACCCAGACGTCCCTGGAAACAGCACCGGCCGCCTGCTGCACGGTCCGCTGACCCCACTCTCATGTGATCAATGCACTCGAAGAAAGACAAAAAATGCACATATCCGCGCTGTTCTCACGGCTGGCGACGCTCTTGGTCGCCGTCGGCCTTCTCCTCACATGCCAGACTCTGACCGCACCGCAGCGGGCCGCCGCCGCTGATCCGGGCTACCTGATGGTGCACTTCACCGGGGAGGGTTCGACCAATCAGCAGATGTACCTCTCGCACAGCACGGACGGCGTGAACTGGAACGACCTCAACGGCGGCGGCATGGTCCTGCGCTCCACGGTCGGTACGAAGGGGGTGCGCGACCCCGCACTGGTGCGATCCCCCGACGGCAGCAAGTACTGGATCATCGCGACCGACCTGTGCATCAACTGCGGACAGACGTGGGGCGACTCCATGTCCAACGGCAGCCGCAACCTGGTGGTGTGGGAGTCCACAGACCTGGCCACCTGGTCGCAGCCGCGGCTCCTCAACGTCGCCGGCGCGATCCCCGACGGCCGCAACGCGTGGGCGCCCGAGGCGATCTGGAACCCGGAGACCAACGACTACGTCCTGTACTGGGCGACGAACGCCACCCTCAACGGCGTGCTGAAGCACCGCATCTACTACGCCCGCACCATGGACTTCCGCACCATCACCACCCCCCAGCTCTACATCGACCGCGCCGGCACCCAGGGCATCATCGACACCCAGATCATCGAGACGCCGTCCGGCGTCGGCAACTACCGGTACGTGCGGGCCTCCGGCGACGGCCAGATCACGCTCGAAGGCAGCAACTCGATCCTGGGGACGTGGACCAACCTCGGCAACCTCTCCGGCATCGGCCTCACCGGCTCCCAGGTCGAAGGCCCGATGTGGATGAAGTTCAACGGCAGCAACAAGTGGGCCCTCTACCTCGACCAGTACGCCACGGGCGGCGGGTACATGCCGGTCCTGACGACCAACCCCTCCGACCCAGCCAGCTACCAGAGGCAGGCGTCGGGAAGCTACAACATGGGCGGCACCAAGAAGCGCCACGGCTGGATCCTGAACATGACGGCCGCCGAGGAGAGCCGCGTGCTCGCACGCTGGCCCAACACGACGGTCAACCGGCTCCAGTCGTACAACTTCCAGGACCGGTACGTGCGGCACACCAACTTCGACGTGCGCATCGACCAGAACGTCAGCCCCGTCGACGACTCCCAGTTCCGGTTGAGGACCGGCCTGGCCGGTTCCGGCACCGTCTCCTTCGAGTCGGTTAACTTCCCCGGATACTTCCTGCGCCACACCGACTTCGACTTCTCACTGGCCTACAACGACGGCACCACCGCGTTCGCCCAGGACGCCACCTTCCGCCAGGTCGCCGGACTCGCCGACTCCACATGGTCGTCGTTCCAGTCGTACAACTACCCCGACCGCTACATCCGCCACTACTCCTACCAACTGCGGCTCGACCCGATCACCAACGCGACGGGACGCGGTGACGCCACCTTCCGCGTGACGAGCTGACCCGACCGGGATGCCGGCGCCCTCACGGCGCCCTCCCACCCGCCGCCCGCCGCCCCCAGCGGGCAAGGCGCCGGCATCCCACCCACGAGTCATCCCGCGCGTCACATGTGGCGCGCGGGATGACTCACGTTCACGAGGCGGCAGCCCTGGGCGGTGAGCGTGCGCAAAATCCGCGGGACGGCGCCGACCGACGTGGCGTGGATGTCATGCATGAGGACGACGTCGTTGCGCTTGGCCTTGTCGATGACGCTCCGGGTGCCCTTCGCCGCGTCGGGGGACTTCCGATCCTCGGTGTCCAAGGTCCACAGCACCGGGAAGAGGGTGGTGCAGCAGACCGGCGACTTGTGCCGGACCCCACCGCCGTAGCAGCCGTACCTTGATGATGCGCCGCTCGGTGCGGGTCGGCGTGCGACGCAGACTGTGGTGCGGTCGGCTGGAGCGGTAGGCCCACCGCTTGGCGGTGGTGACCGACGCCGGGAGTGTCGTCGAACCTCCCCGTTTCGGTTGGGAGGGGTCAGACGGGCGTTGTCACGCCCATCCGCAGCCTCTACCCGAAGCACGCCCCCGCCCGTGCAAAGGGTCGAGACCAGTGAGGCTCATTGGATCTGCACCCAACGGCGTTCGTGGCCTGGGGTCCGTTCATCCGCTGCGGTTCAGCCAAGAAGGTGGTTGACCAGCCCTGAGCGGTAGGCAAGGACGACAAGGCCGGCGCGGTCGTGGACCCCCAATTTGGCCATGGCGCGGTTGACGTGGGTCTTGACAGTGAGGACGGCGAGGTTGAGCCGTTGCCCGATCTGCTCGTTGGAGAGCCCTTCGGCGGCGAGCGCGACCATCTGCAGTTCGCGTTGGGTGAGCTCTTCCAAGCGCGGATCGACGGCCGTGGTTGTCTCATCGGGTGTGGCGAGGAAGTGCTCTACAAGCATCTCGGTGGCGACCGCGGACAAGAGGGGCCGACCCTGTGCGGCACGGCGGATGCCGTGGACGACCTCTTCCGGGTCGGCGGTCTTGCCAAGGAATCCGGCGGCGCCGGCGCGCAGCGCCTCGGTGACGTACTCGTCGGTCTCGTAGGTGGTCAGGATAAGGACCTTCGCCGGGGTGCCCAGACGGGTGATCTCCCGGGTGGCTTCGATGCCGTCGAGACCGGGCATGCGGATGTCCATCAGGACAACGTCGGGCCGCCGGGCCCGGACCTGCTCGACGGCCTCCCGTCCGGTGGCGGCCTCGCCGACCACTTCCAGGTCCGGTTCGGAGTCGATGAGCATCTTGAACGTCGCTCGCAGCAGTGTCTGGTCGTCGACGAGCAGGACACGGATGGTCACGAAGCCACCTCCAGCGGCAGGTGGGCCTCGACCAGGAAGTCTCCTCCATCAAGGCCGGCGTTCAGGGTGCCGCCGACGGCAGCGGCGCGTTCGCGCATGCCCGCGATGCCGTAACACGCCGGATCGGGTGGGGCCACCGGCCCGAGGAGGCGGTTGCGCACGGTCAGATGCAGGGCGGTGTCTCGGTACTCGACCGTCATCCGCGCCTCGGCGCGCGGTCCGGCGTGCTTGGCGACGTTGGTGAGGGACTCCTGCAGGATGCGGTAGGCGGCCAGCCCGACTCCGGGCGGTGGCCGGCGGGGCGCTCCGGAGTGCTGCGACCGTACCGTGATGCCCATTGCCTCGGCCGAGGTGATCAGCTCCGGCAACATCGTGAGCCCCGGCAAGGGCGTGCGCGGCGATTCACCGCCGGATTCGGCGCGGAGAAGCCCCACCGCGGAGCGCAATTCGCGCATAGCGGCCTGGCTGCTGCGGTGTGCCTGGTCGATGGTCTGCGGCTGGACGGCCCTGCCGCGGGCGAATAGATAGCGGGCAACGCCGAGTTGGGCGGTGATCGAGACGAGTTGGTGGGCGACAGAGTCGTGCAGTTCACGGGCGATGCGCAGCCGTTCGTCGAGGACCCGCCGACGGGCCTCCTCCTCGCGGGTGGCTTCGGCGTGGGCGGCGCGTTCCTGCAGTGCTTCCACGTATGCCGTGCGGTTGCGTGCGGAGTCGCCGAGGGCGGTGGCCAAACCGATCCAGCCGATGATGATCAGATATCCGTTTCCGAAGAGGGGTACGGGGCGTCCGATTGAGGCGCAGGCGGTCATGCAGAGCGCGGCCGCTGCGGCCGCCGTCCAAGTCCTGCGTCGCGAGCTGTGCAGGGCGGCCGAGTGCAGCGCGCACATGGTGGTGATCGGAATGGGAAAGACGAACGGCAGCAGTGCCATGTAGGCGGACTCGATGGCGGTGGTCGCGGCGACCGTGGCCAGGGGCGCACGGGTGCGCAGGACCAGCGGTGCGAAGGAAAGGATGACCATCGCGGCCAGCGCCAGCAGCTGGCGCCAACCGCCGTGCGGTGGCAGTGCAAGAAGGACCAGGACGACAGCGAGGAGGGCGGCGCTGGCCGGTGAGACATTGTTGATCATTCGGTGCAGCACAGGACCCGGCCGGCTCCTGCCGGCTGGTGTCGTGTGCCCGGTGTCACCCCGGCCGTCGTCCATCCATCACTTCCCGATGTGCTTGTTGAGGAAGCCGACCATCTTCGTCATGTAGAGCACGGTGTTGAAACCGGCTGCACCATGCCCTTCGCCCTCGATCACATAGCGGTTGCTGCTCACCCCGGCCTTGCGCAGGGCCGTGTGCAGGAGCAGGGACTGGCTGGGTGACACGATGTTGTCGGCGCTGCCGTGCGCCAGCATGAAGGCGGGATCCTCACCGTCAATGTAATTGATCGGATTGGCGGCCTTGGCGGCGGCAGGGTCGTCGGCGATGGTCTTACCGCTGTTCTTGCCGTTGACGAACTGTGCCTCGGTGATCGTGGCGGTCTGGTGCTCCTTCTCGGCCGCCTCGTCGAAGTCGGCGCCGACCTTGGTCAGGTCGGACAGGCCGTACTCGTCGACGACGGCTTGCACGACACTGCTCTGGTCGAGGTTGGCACCCTTGTCGAACTTCTTCACCCCGTTGGTAGTGCCGACCATCGCCGCGAGCCAGCCGCCGGCGGACTGACCCCACACGGCTACGTTCGCGGCGTCGTAGCCGTACTCGCTCGCGTGTGCGCGCAGGAACCGGATCGCGGACTTGGCGTCGACGACCGCGTCGGAATAGATACCGTCCTCCAGGCCGCGGTAGACGATGCTCGCCACCGCGTACCCCTGCTGCGCGAGGTACGTCTGCACGCCGGTCGCGCCGCCGCCCTTCATGGGGGTGTGGAAGCCGCCGCCGGGAATGTACACGACCAGCGGCTTGTCGCCGCTGCCCTGCGGGATCAACAGGTCGAGCTTGAGTTGCTGCTTGTCGCCGTAGCGGGTGGTGACCGTAGAGAACATGACGTCCTTCTTCGTCGTCACCTTGACCGACGACGTCTCACACGTGACCAGCCGCTGCCCCTTGGTGTCGAGCACCGTACTCGTGCTGTCGTCGATGGGCTTGACCGTCTTGCCGAAGCCTTTCATCGCCTGTGCCAGGCCGCCCGGGCCGACGCTGCTGCCGGGGGCCCCGGCACTCGGCTCCCCCTGCGAAGCAGCGGCGGGCGGCGCTGCGGGCGGCTGGCTGCTTCCCGTGTCCGTGCAGTTGTCGCCAGCCGACGACGACGCGGTGGCCTTGGATGCCGCGGTGCCGGACGACGTGGACGAACACGCGCCTGTGAGAGTGATCGCCAATGCCGCGCACACCAGGGCCGGGACCCTTCCGAGCCTCATCTGTACTCCTTGAAATCGACTGCTGGGCCGGCAGTGTCGCAAGGATCACCAGGTGGACTCGTCCCTCATGCGCAGGCTCTCACCTACCGCATCAGCAGGCTGACGGCCGTGTCCTACTGCGGATGCGGTAGGACACCGTCTCAGCTGCGGCCAGGGCCGTACGAACATCACCCACACTGCAAAGCGCTGACTGCGAGCCGCTGCTCCCGCACGCAGGTCGTCGATGGTCTGGTCGGTGCCCTCGTCGCGCCACTCGGTGAAGCAGTGCATCACCGCGCCGCGCGGCGGCAGCCGTGCGGAAGCAATCCGCCGGGCGGCGAAGGCCGCCGTTGCCCTCACTTTCTCGCGCGGTTGCGGGCCGCTACCACGAAGTCGCCGGCGCTCGGAGCACCGCGCCGGTCTGTGCGGTGACGGCGAGAGTATTCACAGAAGGGACGAATCCTCCCCGGCGGCGGATGCCGGCGACGGTGAAGACCTCTCGTGTTTGTCCGGCGGTCGGACGTACCAAGCGTCCGCGGGCGGCTGCGAGTTGCCGAGCCGGAAAGAAATGGTTCGACCTGTCGGACGCTGTTCGAAAACTATTGACGGTGACTCATGCCCCAATTCACACTCACGCAACGCGATGTCATACGGGCGGAACGTCAGGGCCTCGGCCGAGGTCTCCAGCCCCCTCCTCAGGCATGTCTTCTTCTCTTCTTCAGGGGATGTGAACCCATGCACAGCGTGAGACCTCAGGGCCGCCGAAGATTCCGACCCGCCGCTCTGGCCGCCGCGGCCGCCGCCTCGCTCCTGGTGGGCGTCGTCGGCCCGGCGGCCCCCGCCCAGGCGGCGGAGATCACCGACGGCCTGGCTCTCTGGTACAGACTCGACGCCACCTCGGGCACCGTGGCGGTGGACGCCTCCGGCAACGGCCGCAACGGAACCGTCAACGGCACTGCAAGCTGGTCAGGTGCCGAAGGGCTCACCTTCAACGGCTCCGACACCTATATCAAGGTGCCGGACAACATCATGAGCGGCATGAACTCGATCACCGTCTCGATGGACGTGCAGATCGACACCGCCCAGGCCACGCCGTACTTCCTCTACGGCTTCGGCAACACCGCCAACGGCGCCGGCAACGGGTACCTGTTCACCACCGGCAACTCGTTCCGGACCGCCATCGCCTCCGGGAACTTCTCCACCGAACAGAACACCCAGACCTCCGCCGCGCTGCCGCGCTCGGTCTGGAAGCACGTCACCTACACCCAGACCGGCACCACGGGCGTCCTCTACCAGGACGGCGTGGAGGTGGCCCGCAACACGTCGGTCACCCTCACCCCCGGCTCCATCGGGTCCGGCATCACCACGGCCAACTCCATAGGCAAGTCGCTCTACAGCGGTGACAAGCTCTTCAAGGGCAAGATGCGCGACTTCCGGGTCTACAACCGCGCGCTGGCACCCGGAGAGGTCCTCGAACTCAGCGGGAACACCACGGGCATCGCCGCGGCCACCCACCCGTCGCTGAAGATCGCCGCCATCGTCGACGACGCGGGCAGCAGGATCACGCTGCCGGTGAAGGAGGGCACAGACCTCACCGCGCTCGCCCCGCAGTTCACCATTGCCCAGGGTGCGTCCATCAGCCCGGCCTCCGGCACCCCGCGCGACTTCACCAAGCCCGTGACGTACGAGGTGACCGGCTCCGACGGCGCGAAACGCACCTGGACGGTCTCGGCGCTCATCATGAAGAGCCCGGTCCTGCCGGGGCTCAACGCCGACCCGAACATCGTGCGGTTCGGCGACACGTACTACATCTACCCGACCACCGACGGCTTCGCGGGCTGGAGCGGCACGCAGTTCAAGGCCTACTCCTCCAAGGACCTGGTCCACTGGACGGACCACGGCGTCATCCTGGACCTCGGTCCCGACATCAGCTGGGCCGACGCCCGCGCCTGGGCCCCGACGGCGACCGCGAAGAACGGGAAGTACTACTTCTACTACTCCGCCGACACGAACATCGGCGTAGCGGTCTCCGACTCGCCCACCGGCCCGTTCAAGGACCCCCTGGGCAAGCCGCTGGTCGCCCGTGGCGCCTACACCGGCCAGATGATCGACCCGGCGGTCTTCACCGACGACGACGGGCAGTCGTACCTCTACTGGGGCAATGGTCACGCCTACGTCGTCCCGCTGAACGACGACATGGTCTCCTTCGACTCCTCGAAGGTCACCGACATCACCCCCACCGGCTACAACGAGGGCACCTTCGTCATCAAGCGCAACGGCACCTACTACCTCATGTGGTCGGAGAACGACACCCGGGACGAGAACTACCGCGTCGCCTACGCCACCGGCTCCTCCCCCACCGGCCCGTGGACCAAGCGCGGCGTGATCCTGGAGAAGGACCTCTCCCTCGGCATCAAGGGACCCGGCCACCACTCGGTCGTCCAGGTGCCGGGCACCGACGACTGGTACATCGCCTACCACCGGTTCGCCATCCCCGGCGGTGACGGCACCCACCGCGAAACCACCATCGACAAGATGGAGTTCGACTCGGCGGGCCTGATCAAGAAGGTCGTCCCCACCCTGAGCAGCATCGACCCGGTCTCCGGCGGCACCACCCTGCCCACGAACACCACCCGCTCGCTCCAGTCGGTCAACTTCCCCGGCCGCTACGCCGTCGTACGGTCGGACAGCCTGGGCTACCTCGACTCGGTGACGTCCTCCAGCACCACGGCGGTCAAGCAGAGCGCCACCTTCACCGTCGTCCCCGGCCTGGCCGACGGCAGCTGTTACTCGTTCCGTGACGCGTCCGGTCGCTACCTGCGCCACCTGGACTTCCGGATCCGCTTCGACGCGAGCAACGGCACGACGCTCTTCAACAAGGACGCCACCTACTGCGCCCGGCCGGGTTCGGCCCCCGGCTCGGTCGGCCTGGAGTCGTACAACTACCCCGGCCGCTACCTCCGCCACTTCAACTACGAGCTGCGCGTCGACCCCTTCCAGGACAACGCCACGTTCCGCGCCGACAGTTCCTTCAAGGCGGTCAGCCCCTGGGCCTGATCGCATTCCTTCGCCCGCCAGGTGACCCGTACGGCTCTGCCGCGCGGGTCACCTGTCTTCCGTCACCCTGGCCCGCGCCGGAACATGCTGCGCGGCCATCTCGTCGGACGCCATCTCGTGGAACGCCACCTTACAGAGCGCCCCGAGACCCTCGCGGCGTGAACGATGCCCGCTCTCCGACGGCCCAGTCGCCGGAGTACCGAGAACCGGGAGAGGCAAGGCGAAGGCCGCGCACCATCAGCCCGTCGCGGTGCGCGGCCGTGCCTGTCGCAGGTCGAGGTCGGTCGACGAGCACGCCGGTCCGAAGGAGGCTCATGGATAAGCCACCGTGTTCACACCGGAGGAGATCGCCCGCTTCCGGGCCGAGTTGGCGGTCCGACGGGCGCCCGGCGCGTACAAGCCGGGGCGCTGGTCGTGAGCCCGCTCAACCGGCGTGCGGACGTGGTGGGTTCACTGCCTGCGACGGTCCGACTGCGGGACGCCACCCTGCGCCGCGGGCCCGGTACACGGAGCCCAACGACAGGGAACCGCTCAGGAGGTTTGCAGCGGCGCTGTCTCCAGCAGCTCGGCGGCCACCCGGCGGGCAGGCTCCCCCGCCTGTTCCGCGATGCGCCGGAAAGTCTCCTCCGCCGATCGGGCGGGCCAGTCGGGTGGCAGGTGCCGGGCGGGCAGCCGGGGATCCGTGCGGATGGTGTCCAGCCACTCGGCGACCAGGCGCAGGTGGGTGGCCAGTGGGTCGCCGGACGGATTGCCGACGTGGGCGATCCATCGGTTCTCGAAGGCGGTGTGGCGGGCGGCGATGGTCTGAAGGTCCCAGGTGTCGCGAATCATCACGTCGATGTCGGTTGCCGCGTCGGCCCGCGCGTGGAAGATCTTGACGTGGTCTGCGATGCCCAGCTCGGCGACGATCTCGGAGACGTCGACATCACCCGGCGCGATCCACAGCCCGCTGTAGAGGGAACCGAAGCCGGACCAGGTGAGATGTGAGCGCAGGTCGTGGCGCTGACGCTGCCAGGCTTCGGGCAGCGAGAAACCGAACAGGGTCCAGTTCCCGTCCCAGTCGTCGTTGACCGCGCTGGTGTGCCAGATACGTTTCCGGCCGTCGTGGAGGATCTGCGCCGCGTGCGGGGTCAGGCCGAAGTACATGCGCCGCCCTTGTCGCCGGCGCTGCAGCAGGCCGCGGCCCACCATACGGGTGAGGGTGGAGCGGACGGCCTGCTCCCCGACTCCCACACGTGCGAGGACGTCGATGATGCTGCCCGAGTACACAGACAGCGGGCCCTCTTCCAGGACGTGGTTGCCGAAGAAGGCGAGCAGCAGTGACTGGGGGCGCAGCTGCGGGCCGACCGGGGAGTCCGGGGCGGCGTCGGGGTACCTGTCGTCCACGTCGAGGGAGTTCACCTGGGAGAGCGCCACCTTGGCAAGGGTATGGCCGCCCGCCGTGGGCACGGCGGGCGGCGTGGCGTCAGGGGCGGTACCGGTCGGTGGGGTGGGCCAGGTCGTAGGGGCGCGGGTACTGTGCGGGCTGGTAGCTCACGTAACGCGCCGGTTCGGAGGGATCGACCTCCGTGGCACGGGCGTTGAGGGCGGCTGGATCGGTGCCCTGCCAGTGGCCGGTGGTGATACGGGTCTCCAGGGTGTGCAGGGCGGCGACCCCTTCGGCGCTGCTGAACGTGCAGTGCCCCGCGTTCTCGACGAAGGCCTGACGCAGCAGGGGGGCGGCGCCTGCCGCGGTGACCGCACGGTTGTAGGCGCTCGCCGACTGTACCGGGATGAGGCCGTCGCCCGTGGTGTGCACGGTCAGTTGCGGCTTGGCCAGCCGGCCGGTGAAGGAGCTCGTGAGGGCCATCTTGTCGACGGCCTCGGTGTCGGCGGCGATCCGAGGAGCGCCGTTCAGCGTGGTGAGGTCCTTGGTCAGGGACAGACCAGCCTTGGTATAGAGCTCGCTGACCTCCTTGTAGAGGGGGGAGTCGTGAAGCATCGCGGCGTAGTCGACACCGGTGTTCCAGGACATGTTGCCCCCGACCCGGCTTTCGGCTTCCTGACGCCAGGAGAAGGCAGGCATCTGCACCAGGCCCATGACCGTCTGGAACTGGTTGGCCTGCTGGGCGTCCCAGTCAGTCGGTTCCGGTTGGGTCTGGGAGGTGTCGTTCCAGCCGGGGATGTTGTGCAGGGCGGCGGCCAGCGCGATACGGGCCCGCCCCGAGGCCGTGTTCTGCGCCTCGGTGACGGCCCCGGCCAGAGTGCCGGACGCCTCGGCAGCGGCCGCCTGGCTCCCCAGACCGGTCAGGCGGATGTCCGCATCCGGGGCGAGCAGTGTCTTCAACGCGAAGACCGGGTCGAGGGTGCTGTTCCAGTTGGCCACGCCACCCTGGAGCAGACCGCACATGGACAGTGATCCGCTGATGCGGTCCGGGTGGCGCTCGGCGATCATCGAGGTCACGAGCCCACCGTAGGAGGCGCCCCAGGCGATGGTCCGCCGGGCCGTGCCGAAGCGCGAGGTGAAGGCGTCGAGCGTGGCGAGCTGGTCCGGGACCGCCTCGCTCACCGCCCACCCGTTGCTCGCGTAAGAGGAGCCGATGAGGGCGTAACCCTCCTTCAGCAGAATGGACTTGGTGGCGTCGTCGGGGGCGTTCCGCGCGGGATTGGGCAGGCCCGCCGGGGTGTAGCCGTGGCTGAACAGCAGGACCGTGCCGTTCCAGGATTCCGGCTTGTCCATCACGTAGCTCGCGCCGGACGGCAACGTGCCTTCGACGTGGGCGTCGGTCTCGGCCGCCTGGGCGGACGGGGCGAGGGGTGTGGCGAGCAGCAGTGCCGCCAGGGCGACGACCGTACGTCTGCGGATGCGGGACTTCACGATGCGGACTCCATTGTCTCGGTGAAGGTGGCGGGAACAGCACTGCGCGTGGAGCGACAGGGGAGTCCCGTCTCCTCCGGGGAAGGGGCGCAGCCGGAGACCGGGAAGCCGGGGGCAAGCCTTCACGGTCCCTCTGTGCTGGGGCATGACACCGCGAAGTTAGGCGTGTAGATTGCGGCCGTCAAGAAGCTGCACAACATACACAGCTTCGACCCCGACGCGATCCACCTCACTCCACACGGAGTCATCGCGGGAGGCCCAGCCCCACCCCACAAACCACGCCGGCGGAAGCCAGGCACCATGCGCGAAACGTCCGCGACTCTCCCATTGACGACTTGTTCGACAGCGTCATAACGTTCGCGCAACTCGCTCAACTCGGCGCATAACTGCGCAAATTAATCATTTTCTCATTCACACTTCCGTCAGGAGGAGCCCTATGCGACGGCGCATTCTCGGGCTTGCGATAGCAGTGGTCACGGTCGCCGGTGCGGCCGGATGCGGGTCCTCGTCCGCTGGGACGAGTGGTTCGTCGTCC
This sequence comes from Streptomyces sp. NPDC050211, assembly GCF_040656035.1. Lineage (NCBI taxonomy): Bacteria > Bacillati > Actinomycetota > Actinomycetes > Kitasatosporales > Streptomycetaceae > Streptomyces > Streptomyces sp. NPDC050211. Next base: position 73,214 of record NZ_JBFALC010000035.1, on the reverse strand, counting down.
TCGGGCGGCGGCAAAACCACACAGGTCAAGGTCGGCATCATCCCGATCGTCGATGTCGCGCCGCTCTATCTGGGCCAGAAGAAGGGCTTCTTCAGCAGCCGCGGCATCGATCTGAAAATGGAGAGCGCCCAGGGCGGTGCAGCGATCATCCCCGGTGTGGTGAGCGGACAGTTCCAGTTCGGGTTCAGCAACACCACGTCGCTGATGATCGCCCAGACCAAGGGAGTTCCGGTCACGTCGGTGGTCAACGGAGCGGCCACCAACGGCAAGGTCGGCGCCGACGTCACCGGCGTCGCCGTCAAGAAGGACAGCCCGGTCAAGTCCGCCAAGGATCTCGTCGGCAAGACGGTCGCGGTGAACACCCTGCAGAACATCGGTGACACCACCGTGCGCGAGGCCGTCCGCAAGGACGGCGGTGACCCCTCGAAGGTCAAGTTCGTGGAGATGGCCTTCGACCAGATGCCGGCCGCCCTCGACGGCGGCCAGGTGGACGCGGCCTGGATGGGCGAGCCCGCGCTGACGATCGCCAAGTCCCAGGGGGCCCGGGTCGTGGCGTCGCCGTTCGCCGAGACCGACCCCAAGCTCACGGTGGCGACCTACTTCACCTCCACCCAGCTGACGAAGGAAAACCCCGACCTGGTGAAGAAGTTCGCCGAGGCGATGACCGAGTCGCTCACCTACGCCTCCGCACACCCGGACGAGGCACGCCAGATCCTCACCACGTACACCAAGATCGACGGCGCGGTGCTCAAGAACCTGACGCTGCCCTCCTGGCCCGCGCAGTACGACATGGCCTCCCTGGAGAAGCTGGCCGCGCTCGGCGAGAAGGACGGTCTCTTCAGCGACAAGAAGCCCGACCTGAACGCCCTGTTCTCATGACATCGGCCATCACGTCCGTGAAGACGAAGCCCGCCGGGACCGGTACCGGTCCCGGCGGTGCTCCCGCCCGGCGCAGCCCGGGCACCACCGCCGCACTGCGCGGACTCGCCGGCCTGGCAGGTCTGGTGGCGGTCCTTGAGGTGCTTCCCCGCACCGGTGCGGTCTCGGCCGACTACCTTCCGCCCGCGTCGGAGACCGGCCGCGCGCTGTGGCACCTGCTCGCCGAGAACGCGTTCTGGACGGCGCTCGGTGACACCCTGACGGGGTGGGGCCTGGGCCTGGCCATCGCGGTCGTGGGTGGTGTGGTCGCCGGCGTGGTGATCGGCTCCGTTCCGGTACTGCGCGCGGTGACCGCCTCCACCATCGAGTTCCTGCGCCCCATCCCGTCGGTGGCCCTGATCCCGGTGGCGGTGCTGCTCTACGGCACCGACCTGGAGTCGAAGCTGCTGCTGGTGGTGTACGCCTCCTTCTGGCAGGTGCTCGTCCAGGTGCTGGCAGGCACACAGGACGTCGACCCGGTCGCCGAGGACACCGCCCGCAGCTATCACATGGGCAGTTGGGGGCGGGTGCGGTATGTCGTATGGCCCACCGCGCTGCCGTACGTGATGACCGGCGTGCGGCTGGCCGCGACGGTGGCACTGGTCCTGGCGATCACCGCCGAGCTCGTCATCGGCGCGCCCGGCCTCGGCAACCAGCTCGCGGTCGCGCAGACCTCCGGCGCCGTACCCCGGGTCTACGCCCTGGTCCTGGTCACCGGACTCCTCGGGGTCGCAGTCAACCTGGTGGCGCGGGCGGTCGAGCGGCGGGCACTGCACTGGCACCAATCGATGCGCAGGGAGGGACAGTGACGAACGTCCTCATACTGGCCAGGCGGACCGGGCTGGTCCTGGGCCTGCCCACGGTCCTGTTCGCCGTGTGGTGGTTCGCCACCGCGGACAGCACCGACTTCTACGTCCCCCCGCTGTCCACCATCCTGGGCAGGTTCGGGGAAGTGTGGACGGGCGAGCGGCTGCTGTCAGACGTCGTACCCAGCCTGGCCCGGCTGGTCGCCGGCTATCTCCTCGCCGTCGTCGTCGGGGTGGGGCTCGGCCTGGTGGTCGGCATGAGCCGCGTCGTGCGGGATGTCCTGGAGCCCGTCCTGGAACTCTTCCGGGCCATCCCGCCCCCGGTGCTCGTGCCCGTCATCATGCTGTTCGCCGGCATCGGCGACACCATGAAGGTGATCGTCATCGTCAGCGGCTGTATGTGGCCGATCCTGCTCAACACCGTCGAAGGCGTCCGCGCCGTCGACGAGGTCCTCAGCGACACCTGCCGCTCCTACGGCATCAGCGGCCCGTCCCGGCTGTGGCACCTGGTGCTGCGCTCGGCCAGCCCGCAGATCGTCACCGGCATGCGCCAGGCCCTCTCCATCGCGATCATTCTCATGGTCATCAGCGAGATGTTCGCCGCCAGCAACGGACTCGGCTTCACCATCGTGCAGTTCCAGCGTTCCTTCGCCATCCCCGAGATGTGGAGCGGTGTCCTGCTGCTCGGCCTGCTCGGATTCGCCCTCTCCCTGCTCTTCCGCATCGCCGAGAACCGGGTCCTGGCCTGGTACCACGGCCTGCGCCGGGCCCAGCGCAACCCCTGACAAGGAGACGTCGATGCTCGACGTACGCAACCTGCAGAAGATCTACACCGGACGCAATCGCAGCGTCGAAGCACTTCGGAATCTCACATTCCATATCGATGCCGGCGAACTCGTATGCCTGGTCGGCCCGTCGGGCTGCGGCAAGACCACCCTGCTGAAGTGCATGGCCGGCCTGCTCGACCCGACCAGCGGCGAAGTACGCCTGGACGGCCGCCCGGTCGACGGACCCCCGCCCGGCATGGCGGTCGTCTTCCAGGAATACGGCCGCTCCCTGTTCGCCTGGATGAACGTCCGCGACAACGTCGCCCTGCCCCTGCGCCGCAAGAAGCTCGGCAAGGCCCGCGAGAAGGAACTGGTCGACCACGCGCTGGAGGTGGTCGGTCTCGCCGACGCCCACCAGGCCTATCCGTGGCAGCTGTCCGGCGGAATGCAGCAGCGCGTCGCCATCGCCCGCGCCGTCGCCTTCGAACCGAAGGTGCTGCTCATGGACGAGCCGTTCGCCGCCGTCGACGCGCAGACCCGCGCCGAACTGGAGGACCTCATCCGGCGGTTGTGGCGCGAACTGGGCGTCACCGTCCTGTTCGTCACCCACGACATCGACGAAGCCGTCTATCTCGGCCAGCGCACCATCATCCTGTCCACCTCGCCGACCGTGGTGCTGGAAGACCTGACGATCGATCTCCCCGACGAGCGCGACCAGTTGCACACCCGCTCCAGCACGCGCTTCGCCGAACTGCGTGCGCACGTGTACGAGCAGATCCAGCGCGCCAAACACCACAACGGCGACACGGCTTCGGGCGACGTGGCCCAGGATCTCGGCCTGGAACTGCAGGGAAGCGAGGCTCATGGCCGCCGCACCCCGTAGCCCACGGTACGCACCGTGTGGATCAGGTCGGGCGCGCCGGCGTCGGCGAGCTTGCGCCGCAGACAGCCGACGCAGCACGCCAGATTGTTGGTGTGCGGCCCGCAGTCGTAGCCCCATATCCGGCTGGAGACCGTCGAGTGTGCCAGCACGATCCCCTCGTCGCACCATCAGCTCCAGCAGATCGAACTCGGTTCTCGGCAGCTGCAGTTCCTCGTCGGCCCACCAGGCGCGGCGGGCGTCCGGGGCGATGCACAGGGAGGCGGTCCCCAGCAGGCCGCCGGCCGGTACGTCCCCCTGGGCCCGCGGCGAGGGCGCGGCCCGGCGCCGCAACGCACGCAGGCGAGAGAGCAGTTCGGGGAGGCGATTAGCGCGGCCCGTCAGTAGTGGATGGGTCCGCGCATTCCTCCGCTGGCGACGACCGGGTCGCCGTTGAGGGCGACGCTGCGGGGGCTGGCCAGGAAGGCCACGACGTCCGCGACCTCCTCGGCGGTCACCATGCGGCCGATCGAGACCGTCGACGCCGCCAGGCGCTCCGCCTCCTCGACGGAGACGTCCCGGGCTCGGGCCAGCGACTGAACGTGCTGCTCAAACGCCTCGGTGCGGGTCGGACCCGGGTGTACGACGACCACGTTCACCCCGTGAGGGCCAAGGTCGTCGGCGAGGTTCTTGCTCATGGCCGCCACCGCGATGTTGCGGACCGACCCGACCACCGAGCCGGTCTGGCGTGCGGCGACCCCGCCGATGTTGATGACGCGGCCCCAGCCCTGGTCCCGCATCAGCGGGGCGAAGGCGCGGACGGTGCGCAGATATCCCCGGACCTTGACGTTGATCTCCGTTTCGAAGTCGTCTTCGGCGATGGCGCCGGAATTGGGCCGGGCAGCCGCGTTGACGAGGATGTCGACGCCGCCCAGTTGTTCGACGACACCGCGGGCCATCTCCGTCACCGATGTGTCGTCCCCGGTGTCCGCGGCCACGGCGATCACGCGGCCCCTGCTGTCGGCGGCGAGCTGCGCCGCCGCCTTCTCCAGCGCCTCACCGTTCCTCGCGACGAGAGCCACGTCCGCGCCTTCGGCGGCCAGAGCACGGGCCACGGCGAAGCCGATGCCCCGGCTGCCTCCGGTGACGACGGCTCGGCGGCCGTCCAATTGCAGGTCCATTGACCGCTTCCTCTCAGTTGTGCCCAGTCAGTTGTTGCAGGGTTCGGGCAGCGGCAGTCCGGCGAGCGCGTCGAGGACCGCCCGCTGTCTGTCGTCCCGCGTGGTGGTGAAGTGTCCGTACCGGTTGAGCCCGTAGGTGTCCTCCACGAGCTGGACCACCTTGTCGCGGAGCATGACCGGGTGCTCCTCGTCCGGTACGCCGGGCGCGACGAGGCCGCGGTAGCCGACCGGTCCGCCGCCGAGGTGAAGGCCGAGGAACGGGCCGAGGGCGGACCAACGCAGGCCGAGCGAGGAACGGACGATCAGATCGAGCTCGTCCCGTACCACCCGAGTTCTCAGCGCTCAGGCCGACACCGGCGAGTACTGCCTCCAGCTCCGCGTGCACGTTGAACCCGTCGCCGGTCGCCGGATGCGCCAGTGAGGACTCCAGCCTCTCGGTGAGGGTGGGTGTCGCAGATCCGGCAGGAGGCATGGAGGTGCCCCTTTCTCAGGCGGGTGGTGTGCCACGGCCCGGCCGCCGGCCGGTCTCGTGCCGGCGGCCGGGCCAGGAGCTCGTCGCAGCCGTTCGACGTCACTGCTCACGCTAGGGCCGGGCCCGGTACCGGTCCACGTCCGATCGGCGGACGTGAGTGCGACCGCGACGGACGCACCGGGTACGGTGCAGCGGTGGACGTGTGGCACCTGCGCTACTTCATCGCCGTGGCCGAGGAGCTCAACTTCACCCGCGCGGCACATCGCCTGAACATGTCGAGTTCACCGCTGAGCCGGCGGATCCAGGACCTGGAGAAGGAACTCGGGCAGCGACTGTTCCTCCGTGACCACCGCACCACGTGCCTCACGCCGGCCGGTGAGGCACTGCTTCCGCTCGCCCGGGACATCATCGCCCGTTTCGACGCCGTCCCCGCCACCCTGGCGTCCGCGGTGCACGGTCCGTCACGCACCGCCACCGTGGGCATCGGCGGGGAGATACCCGGCGCCGTACGCGCCAGGGTCCTGGACGCCGTGAACGCCGCGGCCCCTGACCTGGAGATCGACATCCGTCCCGGGGCCTCCCGCCAACTCCTGAACTCGGTGCACGCCGGGGAAGTGGACCTGGCCCTGGTCTGCGGCCCGGTCGTGGACCAGGGTCTGCGTACCCACCCGGTCAGCCGCCGTCCGCTCGGGATCGTCGTCGCGGCCGGGTCCGTGTTCGACGGACGCGCGTCGGTCCGTCTGGAGGAACTAGCCCCGCTGACCTTCGCCATGTACGGGCAGGAGGACTCCCCGGCGCTGCTGAGACACGTCGACGGCCTCCTCCACGACGCCGGAGTGCACCGGCGGCTGACCGTCGACAGCCCGGTCGGCCTCCCTCATGTCGTCTCCACAGGACACGCCTTCACCGTCATGGCGAACGACGAAAGCGGCGTCGTCCAGCGCATTTTCGCGGACGAGAAGGTGCTCTGCCTGCCCATCGACGGTGCCCACCTGGAAGTGACGACCCTGGCCGTCTGGCGCCAGGACCGGGAGAAACGGGGGGACCCTGTTGCCGACCTCGCGAACGCCGTGACCGGGCTGCCGCTACCGAAACGGACACCGCCGGCGATGGCCGGAACGGAAGAGGAACCACCCGAGAGTCAACGCTGATCGGGGAAAAGAGGAGGATGCGGCACCCCGGCAGCGGCCCCGTAGACGAGGGCTGCCGGACGCGCTCTTCAGGAACTGCGGCCCAGGGGTCAGCACGGGATCCCGCCGAATTCCCCAGACCGATCCCGCGCAGGAGAGGTGAGCAGGGGTGACAACGGGTGACGGCATGTCAGGTACGCCGAGTGCCCGCGCCGCTACCTGGAGCCGACCGGTCTCCAGACCGGTGAGTCTGTGAGCATTGCCGGGCCAGCAGGGAAGTGTTCCCGGCCAGGTCGGCGCCCGCTCCTCGGCCGAGGGCGCCCGAACCTCCGCGTCCGCCTCTCGCCAGCGGCACTCCCACTCGCCCGGGCCGGCGTCGAGTAGCACGCCTTCGCGGCCATCTCCCGGTACGGCGGCTTGCCCGCCTTCTCTCGCAGCAAGCGGTGAAGGACAGTCTGTCCTTGAAAACGCTGGGCGGTGAGCGTGTTGTTCAGGGCGGCGGGGATCGCGGTGCTTCCGACGTTCAGTGTGATCGGAGTGCTGCCCTCTGCTGTGTGATGTCGCGTGTCGGGTCTTCGTTTCGTGGCCGCCCGTCGAAGTGTGGTTGTCGCGGGCAGCCCGGGTGCGGCCGACCCGCGCCATGAGCAGGCCAGCCGCTGGGGGTGCTACAGCCCCAGGTGCTTGCCGAAGAACTCCGACAGCTTGGCGACCGCGGACGTCACGTACGCGTCCTTGTCGTACAGGTCGATGTGGGTCGCGCCCTCGATCAGGAACAGCTCCTTCGGCTCGGCAGCCTGGGCGATGGCCTCCTCGCTGAAGTAGCGGGTGTCGGCGTCCGTGCCCGCGATCATCAGCAACGGGCGCGGGGAGATCCAGCTCTGGTGCGCGAAGGCGCTGTACTGGGCCATCACGTCGGCCCGGACAACGGCCCAGTTGGCGGAACGCGGGTGCTGGGCGCGCGGGGTGCGGTAGTACTCGTGTCCCTCGCGGTAGATGCTGCGCTCCGGGAAGGCGGCGGCCTCCGCCGCGGTGGGCGGGACCAGGGTCAGGTTGATGACTCCCTCGCCGCGTGCCTCTGCGTTGCGCAGCACACCGGCCTGGTCCAGCAGGGCGTCGCGAACCTCGAGGCCCTGCACCCTACCCACGCCCTCGAACAGTCCGCCGGCGATGTCGAAGGCGCTGACAGTGGCTACGGCCTTGATACGGCGGTCGGTCTGGGAAGCGGACGAAAGGTAGCCGCCGGAGGCGCAGATACCGAGGCCGCCGACGCGGTCAGGGTCGATGTCGCCGCGGGATGCGAGGTAGGAGACGGCGGAGCGGAAGTCCTCTGTGCGCTGGAAGGGGTCCTCCAGGTTGCGGGGCTCGCCCTCGCTCTCGCCCTGGTGGGCGGCGTCGAAGACGAGGGCGGCGAAGCCTTCGCGGGCCAGGCGCTCGGCATAGACGGAGGCGGTCTGTTCCTTCACGCTGCCCCAGGGGTGGCCTACGACCACCGCGGGCAGCGGCCGGCCCGAGTAGGTGTCGGGCAGGTACAGGATGCCTGCGACCTTCAGGCCCTTGCTCGGGAAGCTGACTTCGGTCTTCACCAGGGAGTTCCTTGTCTGGAAAAAGGGGGTTACTGGGTGCGGGTACGGGGTGCCTGGTACTGGTCGTCGATGACCGGCTCGTTCCAGGTGGTCGCGGGGATGCCGTCGCCTTTGCACTCCCACCGCGCGATGTAGTCCATGAAGCGGCCGGGCGGCGCCGTGCCATTGCTCCTCGTACGGAGGGCAGGCGACGGTCTCGCCGGGGTGGGCCTCGGAGGCGGTGCCGTCGCGGGCGCCGATCAGGGCGGTGCCGGAGGCCGGGGCGCCCCCGGATGTCGCCGAAGAGGACGTCGTGGGTCAGGTCGGCCAGCTCCGGCGCCACTCGCCGATCAGCTGCTGCGCTGCGGACTGCTGCTCTGCCATGGTGCGGCTCCTGCCATGCAAGAAACGGTGCGATCGGGCTGCGTTTCCGGCTGCCTTCGCAGGCTTCCGGGACGGCCTCGACCTCTACGTTCACACGGCCCAGGTGCTTCGCAAATGGGAGAGAGCCCTCCTGGGAAACGGCTGCCGTAGGAAAAACTCTCCCACCCAGCTTGGCCGGGCTACGGTGCAGACTGGGGCCATGACCAGCAATGCGCCCCTGAAAGAGCTGGGCGAGTTCCTCAAGGCCCGCCGTGCCGAACTCAGCCCCCGCACCGTCGGTCTGCCCGACACCCCGCGCCGCGTCCCGGGGCTACGCCGGGAGGAGGTCGCCCGGCTGGCGTCCATCAGCACCGATTACTACATCCGGCTCGAACAGGGCCGCCTGCAACCCTCGGGAACTGTTCTGCAGGCGCTCGTGCGGGTCCTGCACCTCAGCGACGACCAGCGGGACTACGCGTTCAAGCTGGCGGGACGGGACACCGTCCGGCCCCGGCACCGCAGCGTTCAGAAGGTCCAGCCCCAGCTGCGACGCCTCCTGGACGACCTGAACTCCACCCCGGCCATCGTGATCGGCCGCCGCACCGACGTCCTCGCCTGGAACACCCTCGCCGCCGCCCTGGTCACCGACTTCTCCAAGATCCCCGACAAGCACCGCAACTACGTCCGGATCCTGTTCACCGACCCCGCCATGCGCACCTTCTACCCCGACTGGAGCGCCGTCGCCCGCCTGGCCGTGGCCATGCTGCGCATGGAAGCCGCCAAGTACCCGCAGGACGCGCGCCTGGCCTCCCTGGTCGGCGAACTGTCCGTACGGGACGACGACTTCCGCACCTGGTGGGGCAGCCACCAGGTCACCACCGGAAGTGTCGGCACCAAGACGCTCCACCACCCTGTCGCCGGCGATCTCACGCTGGACTGGGACACGCTCACCGCCGGTACCGACCCCGACCAGCACCTCCTCGTGTGGACCGCCGAACCCGGCACGCCCGCGCATGACGGCCTGCGCCTGCTCGCCTCCTGGGCCGCCAGCACCCGCATCAACGCATCGGCCACCTGACTCTCCGGTTGCGCCTATGAACCGTGCTGGGTCGAGAGAGAGCAGCACTGCCGCCCGCACAAGTCAGCGAGAACCATCAGGCGCCGCTTGTGGACGCGGTGGTCGACCCAGACACCGAGGACGATTGCAAGCAGGTTCGGGGTCCAGATGAGCGCAGTCAGCCACGCCACCTGATTGGCCGAGGCGTGCAGCGCCCCGCCGCGATCAGTTGAGATAGCGGCCCGAATCGCTGGAAGAGCTGGGCGAACCGGCTCCACCAGTGCACTGGGGGTTCTTTGTCCTTCAGTGCGCCGACGGCGAGCCGGGCCAGAACCTGGGGTTGCGCTCACCGCCGATCAGCGCGCGCCCTCGCCGACCGCGGGGCGCCTCGCGATCTGATCGACGTGTTCGCAGCCTCCCGCCGCTGGACCAATGCCGAGCTCGAGGAGTTCGGCCGCCGCCACGCCCGCGGCCGCTTCGAGCGCGAGGATCTGCAGTCGAACCTCACGGGCGCCGAGTGGACCGACGCCGAAGCCTTCGCCACGTACGACCTGGACTGGCGAAGCGCTCCTGCAGATCGTGCGATGTCGGGTCGGTGGCACGCAGGGTGACGGTGACGTCGGTTTGATCACGCCCTCGTCGAGGGTGACCGCCACGTCGATGGATCCGCTGCCGCCGCTGTACTCGCCGTCCGCGTATGCCCTGACTGGTCAGCGCGAGCCGACCGTTGACGGTGAGCGACTGCCATCGACCGGGGCGCCGCGCTCATCACTGCGCACTCCGCAGGCCCAGATCGGCTGCGCGATGAATTCCCTTGGCTTTGCATCGGCGACCTCGGTAGCGCCGGCATGGGGGCGCGCTCGTGAGTACCCGCCGTCCAGGCAACCACCCGCGGTGCCCACGTGCGCCGCCGTACGGGCCCCGCTCTTCGGGGGGTCTGCCAGTACCCCTTACAAGGCCCCGGCGGGCGAAACGCCGTCCTACGGTGGTCCCATGGACCGCAGCAGCGAGATCCGTGAGTTCCTGCGCACCCGCCGGGCCCGGATCACCCCTGAGCAGGCTGGCCTCACCCCACACCCGGGGCCCCGCCGCGTACCGGGGCTGCGCCGCGAGGAAGTCGCCCAGCTCGCCGGGGTCAGCGTCGACTACTACGTCCGGCTGGAGCGAGGCCGCACCCAGGGCGTCTCCGAAACCGTCCTGGACGCCGTCGCCCGCGCCCTGCAACTGGACGACACCGAACGCGCCCATCTCTTCACCCTCGCCCAGCCCAAGCCCACCGCCCGGACCCGCCGCAAGCGCCCGCTCGCCCCCCAAAGGGTCCACCCGGTCCTCTACCGCGCCCTGGACGCACTCAGCGTCCCCGCGGTGATCGAGGGGCGACGCCTGGACGTTCTGGCAGCCAACAAGCTCGCCTGCGCTCTTTACACGGACTTCGAAGCCCGGCCCCGCCGCGAGCGCAACTTCGCCCGCTACGTCTTCCTCGACGACGCCGCCTTCAGGCTGTATGCCGACTGGGACCAGGTGGCCGAGACGTGCGTGGCCAGGCTCCGCCTGTACGCCGGCCGTCACCCCGATGACGCGCAACTCACCGAGCTTATCGGCGAGTTGTCTTTGCACAGCGACACCTTCCGCAGCATGTGGGCCGATCACAACGTCCGCGCCCATACCACCGGCACCAAACGCCTGCACCACCCGCTCGTCGGCGACCTCACCCTCCAATTCGCAGTCCTGGCCGTCGAGGGCGACCCCGAACAGTCCCTCGTCATCTACACCCCCGAACCCGCCTCTCCCTCCGCCGAGGCCCTCAACATCCTCGCCAGCTGGACCACCACGCACACCACCAGCCCCCACACCACCGGACAGACACACAACCCCGCCGGCTGACACCCGCGACGCAAGCGCCGGGTCGCATCCGGAGCAGAGCGGCAACGACGGTCGCGCGCCTGATGGGTCCAGCGGACCTGCCGACGCACGCCCTCATGCGTCGACGCAGCATCCGTCATCGCCAGACGACGGGGCAGACCAGCCGGTTGTTGCCACGTCTTGCAGATGACGCCACTTCTCCTGCAAGTGCGCCGATGAGCAAGGCCGTTGACCTTCCACCGAGTCGAAAGCGTACGCATGTCTACTGAAGTCACTGATGCATCTGTTCCTCCGCCGGTCACGCCCCCGTCGGAACCGTCCCGACGCACCTTTGTCGCCACGACCGCCGCTGTCGGTGGTGCTGTGGTGGCGGGCGGCCTGGTCGCGGGACCGTTCGGCCTCGGCGCCGAGGAGGCGGCCGCCGCTGACGCGCCGCCCAGCGGCCGTGTCTCCCTGACCGTCAACGGGAAGCGGCACACCGTCACCGTCGACAACCGGACCTCGCTGCTGGATCTGCTGCGCGAGCATCTGGAGCTGACCGGCAGCAAGAAGGGCTGCAACGCCGGTGCTTGCGGGGCCTGTACGGTCCTGGTCGACGGCCGCCGGGTCAACTCCTGCCTGACGCTGGCCGTCCGTCTGGAGGGCGCCGAGGTCACCACCATCGAGGGCCTGGCCGACGGCGCCGAACTGCACCCGCTGCAGCAGGCGTTCATCGACGAGGACGCCTTCCAGTGCGGCTACTGCACCCCCGGCCAGATCATGTCCGGCGTCGGCTGCATCCAGGAGGGCCACACCGGCTCCAAGGAGGAGATCCGGGAGTGGATGAGCGGCAACATCTGCCGCTGCGGCTGCTACGTCAAGATCGTGCGCGCGGTCGAGCAGACCGCGCACGGGAAGTGAGTGCCATGTACCCCTTCTCCTACACCACGGCGGACACCACCCGCGAGGCCCTGGACGCGGGCCGGCGCGGCGGACGCTACATCGCCGGCGGAACCACCCTGGTCGACCTGATGCGCGAGACCGTCGAACGACCCAGAACACTCGTCGACATCACCGCTCTGCCCCTGCGGGAGGTGACGGTCACCGAGCGCGGGGGCCTGCGCATCGGCGCCCTGGTGCGGATGGCCGAGGCCGCCGCCCATCCCAAGGTGCGCACCCTCCACCCCGTGATCTCGCAGGCGCTGGAGCTGAGCGCGTCGGCCCAGTTGCGGAACATGGCCACCATCGGCGGGAACGTCATGCAGCGCACCCGCTGCACGTACTTCCGTGACATCAGCGCGAATTGCAACAAGCGCGAGCCGGGCTCCGGCTGTGCGGCACTGGAAGGCTTCAACCGCACCCACGCGATCCTGGGCACCTCCGCGGACTGCGTGGCCACCCACCCCTCCGACGTGGCCGTCGCCTTCGCCGCGCTGGAGGCGACCGTCCACCTGCTCGGCCCGGACGGGGAACGCAGTCTCCCCTTCGCCGACTTCCTGCTGCGGCCCGGCAGCACCCCCAACCGCGAACAGGCCCTCCGCCAGGGCGAGTTGATCACGTCCGTGGAGATCCCGGCCCACCCCCGTCCCCTCAAGTCCGGCTACCTGAAGGTCCGCGACCGGCAATCGTACGAGTTCGCCCTCACCTCCGCGGCCGTCGCCCTGCACGTACGCGGCGGACGGATCCAGGAGGCGAAGGTCGCCGCCGGAGGCGTCGGCACCGTGCCGTGGAAACTGCCCGCGGTCGAGCGTCACCTCATCGGCGAGCGGCCGTCCGAAAGCCTGTGGGCCGCGGCGGCCGAACAGGCAGCCGACGGGGCCCGCCCCCTGGAGCACAACCGCTTCAAGGTCGAGTTGCTGAAACGGACCGTCGAACGCCAGCTGCGCGTCGTAGGAGGTACCAAGTGAGCCCCCAGCCGCAGGCAGCCGTCGGCGCGCCGCTCTCCCGCGTGGACGGCTGTCTGAAGGTGACCGGGAAGGCGACGTACGCCGCCGAGCACGACATCAAGGGCGTGGTCCATGCCGTCGTCGTCGACAGCACCGTCGCCCGCGGCCGGATCACCGGCATCGACACCCGCGCCGCCCTCGCCCAGCCCGGCGTCCTGAAGGTGATCAGCCACCTCAACGCGCCCAAGCTGGCCTACCGCGACAACCCCGCCTCGATCGACCCGCTGGAGGGCGATCGACTGCACGTCTTCCAGAACGACCAGGTCCTCTTCCACGGGCAGCCGGTCGCCGTCGTCGTCGCCACCACGCTGGAGACGGCGCAGCACGCGGCAAGCCTGGTGAAGGTCTCCTACGACGCCCGGCAGCCGTCGACCGACATGGCCGACCCGGCCGACCGCCCGGACTGGAAGCCCGTCACCTACGCGCGCGGCGACGCGGACAAGGCGCTCGACTCCGCCGCCGTACGGCTGGACGTGACGTACCGGACAGGCCGCAACCACCACAACCCGATGGAGCCGCACGCCACCATCGCCCGCTGGGACGGCAACCGGCTGACCCTGTGGGACAAGACCCAGTGGGTGCCCGGCACGCAGGTCGAGCTGGCCGCCGTGTTCGGTATCCCGCAGGAGTCGATCCGGGTCATCTCGCCGTTCGTCGGCGGCGGGTTCGGCGGCGCGATCCGCTCCTGGCCGCACGTCACGATCGCGGCCGTCGCCGCCCGTGAGACGGGCCGCCCGGTGAAACTCGTGCTCTCGCGCAAGCAGCTCTACTTCGGGGTCGGTTACCGGCCCACGTACGAGTTCCGGCTGGGCCTGGGCAGTGACCGGCGCGGGCGCCTGACCGCCATGGTCAACGACGTGACGGCCGAGACCTCGACCTATGAGAACTTCACGGAAGAGGGCATCCTGGCCCCCGGTCACATGCTCTACAGCACGCCCAACGTCCGCCAGGAGTACCGGACGGTGTCGCTCGACGTGAACACGCCGTGCTGGATGCGCGGGCCCGGCTACGCCACCGGCTCCTTCGCCGTCGAGTCGGCGATGGACGAACTCGCCCACGAACTCGGCATCGACCCGATCGAGCTGCGCAGGCGCAACGAGCCGGCCAAGGACGAGTCGAACGGACTGCCGTTCTCCACCCGGCGGCTGCGCGAGTGCTACACCACCGGCGCCCGCGAGTTCGGCTGGGACCGCCGCGACCCCAAGCCCCGCTCGACCCGCGACGGTGACTGGCTGATCGGCACCGGCATGGCCGTCGGCGTCTACCACCACCTCTACTGGGCAGCCCAGGCGTCGGTCCGGCTCAACGCCGACGGCACGGCCCTGGTCGAGGCCGCGACCAGCGACATGGGCCCCGGCACCTACACCTCCCAGAGTCAGCTCGCCGCCGATGCCCTCGGCCTGACCATGCGCAACGTGACCTTCCGGCTCGGTGACTCCCGTATGCCGGTGACCCCGCCGCACGGCGGCTCCATGACCATGGCCAACGTCGGCTCCGCCGTCCAGGACGGCTGCGACAAGCTGCGCAAGCAGGCAATCGAACTCGCCGTCGAGGACGAGGACTCGCCGCTGTACGGCGCCGACGCCGCCACAGTCGTCGTACGAGGCGGGCGGCTGTACGTGAAGGACAACCCCACGCGCGGGGAGACCTACCAGCGGCTGCTGGCCCGCAACGACCGCACCCACCTCGAGGTGCTCGGCTCCTACACCCCCGAAGAGTCTCACCGGGCCTCGGTGCACTCCTACGGCGCGGTGTTCGCCGAGGTCGCCGTCGATGCCCGCCTCGGTCTTGTCCGGGTGCGGCGGATGCTCGGCGTGTACGACGTGGGCCGCGTCATCAGCCCCAAGCTCGCCGACAGCCAGGCCCTCGGCGGCATGGTCGGCGGCATCGGGCAGGCCCTCCTTGAGCACACGGTCATGGACCAGCGCGACGGCCGCATCGTCAACGCCGACCTCGCCAACTACCTCGTCCCCGTCAACGCCGACATCCCCGACCTCAAGGCCATCTACCTCGACGGCGAGGACCACGAGGCCGACCCCATCGGCGTCAAGGGCATCGGCGAAGTCGTCCAGCTTGGGGTGGCCGCCGCCCTCACCAACGCGGTCTTCCACGCCACCGGACGCCGCATCCGCCACCTGCCCATCACGGCCGAAGCCCTGCTCTGAGCAACCGGGCTCGCCACGACCGCCCTGCGGGCCACCCCCCGCCACCCCCCGCCATGCAGGGCCCACCAGGGCCGCCGCCGCGAACTCCGTCCCCCCGGCGGTGCGGCGGCGGCCCGTTCACCACGTCCTTGAGGAAGACCCGTCCATGCTGAACATCGCGGAAACGCTGTACGCCTGGTGCCGGGAAGCCCAGCCCTTCGCCCTCGCCACCGTCGTCGATGTCAGCGGCAGCGCACCCCTGCCGCCCGGCACCGCGCTCGCCGTGAGCGCCGACGGCGACGTGGTCGGCAGCGTCTCCGGCGGCTGCGTGGAGGCAGCGGTCTACGAACTGTGCCGCGAGACCCTCGAATCCGGCGGTGCTCCGGTGCTGACGCGCTTCGGCTACTCGGACTCCGACGCCTTCGCCGTGGGCCTGACCTGCGGCGGCGAGATCGAGATCCTGGTACAGCGGGTGGATCCCATGGTGCAGCCCCATCTCACCGCAGCCCTCGCCGAGATGGTGGCGGGCCGGCCCGCCGCGGTGGCCCAGATCGTGGACGGCCCGGAAGAACTCCTCGGCAGCACCCTTTACGTGCCTGCCGAGGGCCCGTACGACGGAATCCTGGGCGGGCGACGCGAGGACGAGGTCGTCGCGGCGCAGGCACGTGCGCTGCTGCGGGCCGGCCGCACCGGCCGGATCGAGGTCGGAGGAGACGCCGACACCTGCCCCGAGCGGCTGTCGGTTCTCGTCCACACCAGTGCCCGGCCTCCCCGCATGCTGATCTTCGGTGCCGTCGACTTCGCCGATGCGCTGAGCGAGGCGGGGCGTTTTCTGGGCTACCGGGTCACGGTCTGCGACGCCCGCCCTGTCTTCGCCACCCGCGCGCGCTTCCCGCATGCGGACGAGGTCGTGGCCGACTGGCCGCACCGGTACCTGGCCGCCACCGAAATGGACTCCCGTACCGCCATCTGCGTCCTCACCCACGACGCCAAGTTCGACATCCCCCTTCTCCGCCTCGCGCTGAGCCTGCCGGTCGGCTACATCGGGGCCATGGGCTCGCGGCGCACCCATGAACAGCGCCTGGAACTGCTGCGGGACGCCGGCGTACCCGAGGCGGACCTCGCGCGCCTCAACTCCCCGATCGGACTCGACCTGGGCGCCCACACCCCCCAGGAAACGGCCATTTCCATCACCGCCGAGATCATCGCCCACGCCCACGACGGCACCGGCCTGCCCCTGTCCCGCCGTACCGGCCCGATCCATGCCCCGGTGACGGCGTCGTCGAAGGGGGCACTGGCGGACCCCCCGAAAAGCAGTACCCCGTACGCGGGCCCGGTCGTGGCCGACGGGTGGTTGCCTGGATGAGGGGCGAGTGCGCCCGGAAATCGGAAACCTAAGAACGGAGCTATCTGATGCAGCACGTCTCACTCGGTGGGCTGAACGTCTCCCGGATCGGCCTGGGCGCCATGGGAATGTCCGCCTTCTACTCCGGTGCGAGCACCGATGACGCCGAGTCGATCCGCGCCATCCACCGGGCACTGGACCTGGGCGTCACCCATCTCGACACGGCTGAGATCTACGGGCCGTTCATCAATGAGGAACTGGTCGGCCAGGCCCTCCGAGGCCGCCGTGACCAGGTCGTCCTGGCGACGAAGTTCGGCATGTACTCGCACGCCGGCGGCGGACCGTACGTCCTCGACAGCAGCCCGGCGAACATCCGCACCGCCGTCGAAGGCTCCCTTAAGCGGCTCGGCACCGACTACATCGACCTGTATTACCAGCACCGGGTCGACCCCGACACCCCCATCGAGGAAACCGTCGGCGCCCTGGCCGAGCTGGTCGCCGAGGGCAAGGTCCGCCACATCGGCCTGTCCGAGGCCGGGGTCGAGACGATCCGCCGCGCCCACGCCGTCCACCCGGTCGCCGCACTGCAGACCGAGTACTCCCTGTGGACCCGCGACGTGGAGGCCGAACTGCTGCCGCTGCTGCGCGAACTCGGCATCGGCCTGGTGCCCTACTCGCCGCTCGGCCACGGCTTCCTCACCGGCACGTTCCGCTCCACCGACGACATCGCCGACGACGACTGGCGCAAGACCAATCCGCGCTTCACCGGCGAGAACCTCCAGCTCAACCTGCGCATCGTCGACGAGGTCCAGGCCCTCGCCACCGAGGTCGACGCCACCACGGCCCAGATCGCCCTGGCCTGGCTCCTCGCGCAAGGCGACGACATCGCCCCGATCCCCGGCACCAAGCGGGCCGCCCGCGTCGAGGAGAACACCGCCGCCGACCGCATCGCGCTCAGCACCGGGCAGCTCGAACGGCTGAACAACCTCACCCCGCCCGCCGGCGAGCGCCACGACGAGAGCGGCATGGCCGCCATCGAGCGCTGACCGCCGTCCAGCTCTGTGCCGGACACGCGGGTGGCCTCGGCCTGATCATGTGCTCCACCAAGGACGCACCTGACCAGACCGCGACTGTGGAGACGAGCGTGCTGCAACAGGGGGCCAGTAAGAGGTGTTCTCGACGCTGTCACGCTTCCGTGGCGACTTCTACGACTGCCTGCCCGGACGCGGTGACGCGCTGTTCGAGCTCACCGACGCCCTGCTGAGGCGCCTGGCGTTGACCGGCTGCGGCGGACGATTGCCGGGCTTCCGCTGTCGAAGGCGGTGGTCGGCCGCCTGGTCCTGGCGGCCGACGTTTCGCCTTGGCTGCGGCCGGACGCCGCCACTTGCCCGAACCGCTCCTTCTGCCACACCTGCTGCCGGGGTGATGCCAAGCACCAGATGATCCCAGGCCGGCCCTACTCGGTCGTGGCCGCGCTGGAGGCGCCGCACGTCGTGGATTGCGGCGCTGGATGCGCTCCGCCTTCAGCCCGGCGTCGACCTTGCCGCTGTCACCGGCGTCCAGCTGCGCGATGTCGTCGAGCGGCTCATCGTCGCCGGGCAGTGGCACGAGGCAAACCCGAAGAGTTGCGGTGGTCCTCGACTCCGGCTACGACGCCCCGCGCATCGCGCACCTATTGGACGGACTGCCTGATGCGTCGACCAGGGCGAGGGGCTGGGTGACGACGTTGACGTTGGCCGCAGTCGTGATGACCTTGAGCGGAATTCCGCGACCGTGGCAGTTCAGGTGGTGTTTGCTGCCCGTCTTGCGCCGGTCGACCGGCGACGACCGGTGTCGGCACCCCCTTGTCCGCACGGATGTGGGAGCCGTCCACACACGCCCTGGACCCGTCAAGTTCGCCGGCCGCGTTCAGCTCGAGTAGCAGGACGCGGTGCAGCTGATCGAAGACTCCTGCCTGCTGCCACCACTCCATGCGGCGCCAGCAGGTCTGCCCGGAGCCAACCCCCAGACGCAAAGCCGGTCTGTCACCGGCCGCGGGCCCGGCGACCGATCGGGCCAGGTCGGCAGCAGCGGCTCGATCAGCGCCCACAATCACCATCCACGATCCACGGTCAACCCAACAAGATCGTGTTACGAGCTCTACGGGGGTACTGGCAGACCCCTGGACGAAGGAGACCCCCTCCAGCAGCCGACACCGGGTCTGCGGATGCTTAACTGAATTCGAGCAGGGGGACGGCTTGGCGAGATAAAGCATAGTCCCGCGAAATCAGCCCCATTGCATGGTCACGAATCGTCTGACTGTGGCTTGAAAGCGGCCAAGCCAACCAACACAGCGATTCAGGAATTGCACATCGCCTCAGCCGAGCAGAAGGTCGCCGCCCCTGCGGGCTCATTTTCACGCCTACTGCGACCTTTCGGCATCTCGCGCGCTCAACGATCAGCCGCCTTCAGCAAACCCAAGCTGAGTCAAAGAACGAAGAGGAGAAGAACCGTCGTGAAACGCCGTGGATTCATGGCCGCCGGCCTTGGAGTGGGCGCAGCATCTGTCCTGCCTCTTTCAACCGCGCAGGCGAAAACACCAAAACCGTCTGCGCCGAGTTCACGCCCGTCGAGCACGCAGCGCCGCATGCTCGGCTCACTGGAAGTGTCTGCCCTGGGGCTCGGCTGCCAGAACTTCGCCGGTATGTATGGACCGCCGATCGACACGAAGGAAGCGATCCGGGTAATCCGGGCGGCCTATGACCGGGGCGTCACGTTCTTCGATATCGCCGAAGTCTACGGGCCGTACCTTGGCGAGGAGATAGTCGGCAAGGCACTGGCGCCGATGCGCGACCAGGTGGTTATCGCCACTAAGTTCGGGTTCGACATCGGGCGGGACGGGCAGATTCAGGGACTCAACAGCCGTCCTGACCATATCAAGCGGGTGACCAATCAGTCGCTCCGGCGCCTGAAGACCGATTACATCGATCTCATGTACCAACACCGCGTTGATCCCAAGGTGCCCATCGAGGAGGTGGCCGGGACGGTCCAGGAGTTGATCTCCCAGGGCAAAATCCGCCACTTCGGACTTTCTGCCGCGGGCGGAGCGACCATTCGGCGCGCGCACAAAGTGCAGCGCGTCACGGCGGTGCAGAACGAATACTCCGTCTGGACCCGCGATCCGGAGATAGAAGTTCTCCGGGCCTGTGAAGAGCTGGGTATCGGGTTCGTGCCGTGGAGTCCGCTCGGGATGGGTTATCTGACCGGCACCGTCACCCCGCTGATGGTGCATGGCCCCGCGGATCTGCGGGCTACGCTCCCCCGCTTCACCCCGGAGGCCCGCCGCGCAAACTGGCCCGTCGTCGAACTGCTGCAGCGCGTGGGTGCACGCAAGCAAGCGACGCCTGCCCAAATAGCGCTCGCCTGGCTGCTCGCCCGCAAGCCGTGGATCGTGCCCATTCCGGGGCCGATCACACAGGGGCACATGGACGAAAACATGGACGCGCTTCAGGTCCAGCTGACCGCCGCCGACATCGCGGATATCGAGGACGGCTTCGCTCACATCCGGGTGCAGGGCGCGCGATTGAGCGAACCGATGCTTGCGATGATCGACGTCGGGGCCAAGCTGGGGACGAGCTCCGACGGTGGGTACGGCAATTCGCCCCTGCCGTAGAAGCCTTCCGCTTACCATTCGACAGTCTTGATCAGTCGGACACGGTTCCTGTTCGGGTGATCTCTCGGCAGCCGTGGCACAACGGCAGGGCCTCCTGGGAGCTCGGGGTTGCGATCCCGACCGAGCAGCGCCAGGAGGCCCTGTGCCGCAGTCTTTCGTGCTCGCCCTCCGCAGAATCCAACGCGACATCACAATGGCGGACAGTCCGGGCAGCGTGCGGTGTTACGGCTCCGATCTGACGGAGGCGGAGTGGCATCGTCAGGCCGTTGCTGCCGGTTCCCGCATGGCTTCAGGAGGGGCGGGCGGCCGGAGGGCTATTTGCCACCGTTGCTGCTGGATGCGGTCCGCCATGTCGTCGACAACGGCGTCAAGTGGGTCAACCTGCCCCGTGACTTCCCGCCGTACCGGCGCGCGCACGTGTTCGCCCGCCGCTGCCGGGTGACGGGTCTGCTCGCAGAACTCCACGACCGGCTGCGCGACAAGGCCCGTCAGCAGGAAGGCCACTCACCGGACCCGACGGTTGCCATCGTGGACTCGCAGTCGTTGTGGGCGGCGGCGCACATCCCGCGTTCAACGTCCAGCTGGGACGGCGGAAGAAGGAAGATGGGGCAGGCCGCAAGCGGCACCTGGTCGTGGACTGTCTCGTCTCCATCCACCTGGTCTGGGCGGACGACGGCTATGCGGGCCGGCTGGTGGACTGGGCGGCCGAGAAGTGCGGGCTCACCCTTCAGATCGTCAAACGCTCCGACGACACGGTGGGGCTCGTGGTGCTGCCGCGCGTCGCAGCGACCTCCTCGTCCTTGGCGAGGGTGTGGATGGCGCTGATCTTCTCCAGCGGCGTGACCCGCTTGGCGACCGGCCCGCGCGACGCTTGGCCCGCGCGACGCTTGGCCTCGTCCGGCGTCCACCGCGACCTGGCCGGCAGCGGCGTGAGGATCGTCGCGAAGCGTTCCTCCTCGTCGGCGATCGACGCGAGGATGTTGTGGACGGCGAAGGACACCTCCGCGACCTGGCGGGCTACGCCACCATGGGCGGCCTCGGCCTGGCTCCCCTGCTCGTCCTCGCCGCCGTACATGCCACCGGGACCGACATGCCCGGGGGACGCCGCAGTGAGCCGCCTCCCCTCCGGTGGCCCCAAGCCCCTACCGGCCGGTTCGGAGCGGGCCTGCCCCGCCATGTCGGGTGCCCGTTCCGGCTGGCTCAGCAGTGCGGCCGGCCGCCGCGACAGAGCCGGTTGCCACCGGGCGTGCGGCGGTGACACGGGCGGCGCGGGATGTGCACACCGATCATGAAGCCGGCACCGACCACGGCGACTCGCAGAGCAGTCATGAGTTCCTCGCTCCGGCGGCGGTGGTGACCGGACGGCTGCGGTAGCGGTGGACGAGCTCCCGGGCCGCCACCTGCATGCGCACCGGCGGCAGTCCCGCCCGGATCTGCAGGAGGTCGTCGAGGACCATCTCGCCGATCTTCTCGAAAACAGCGGGGATGCCGCCGGCCCGGTGCGCGGACAGGACGAGCCCCTCCACCGCACGGGCGGGGTGCTCGGCGGGCACCGGCTCCTCGGGCCACACGTCCAGTGCCGCGACGAAGCGGCCTTCTCTCACGAGCTCGACCAGGGCGGTGAAGTCGGCGACCGCGGCCCGGCTGACCAGGACCAGCCGGGCACCGGGGCGCAGTCGGCGCAGCCGTGCCTCGCTGAGCAGTCGCTCGCTCTCCTCGGTGATCGTGGCCAGGACGAAGAGGACCTGGCTGCCCTCCAGTACCTCGTCGAGCGAGGCCGGTGTGACTCCGGCCTCTTCCAGGTAGCTGTCCGGCAGCCAAGGGTCGTAGACCCGGACAACGGCCCTGAACGGCACCAGCAGTTCGTGCAGCGCGCGACCGAGGTTGCCGAAGCCGATGAAGCCGATCTCGGCGCCGCGCAGCAGAATGGAGTCGGAGTTGGCCGCGAAGGTGTACCCCTCGGTGCCGGCCCGGAAGGCGCGGTCCTCGCGGGTGATGCCCCGCGCCAGGTCGAGCGCGAGACCGAGGGAGTACTCGGCCACGGCCTGTGCGTAGGCGGGTCCGCAGCCGAGCACGCGGACGCCGCGGTCCGCGCAGGCCGCGTAGTCGACGTTGGGGAAGAAGTTGCCCTCGACGTTGCACAGGGCGCGCAGGCGGACGGCACGCTCGACGCGTCCGGCGGGCAGGTCGGGCTGGCCGACCACGGCGAAGGCCCGGGGAAGCGCCAGGTCCAGCTGCCGTTCGGCGTCGGGGTGGCCATCGAGGTCGAGGACCTCGAACTCCTCGTGCAGCCGGCGCAGGGTTTCCGGGCTGAAGATCCGTTCGGTGGACTGGGGCGCCGGATGAAGGACGACGAGTTCCTTGGGCTGGGTCATCAGACGGCTCTCTGTGGGCGGAGAAAGGCGGGCCGGAGGAGGTACGGCGTTCAGGAAGGGGCACCGCAGCCGAGGCAGTGGGAACTGCTCACGGAACACCTCAACGGAACACCGGCGACCACGACCGGAATCGTCTCGCCGGTGTTCCGTTGACTGCCGTTAGTTCGCGGAGTGCTTGAGCTGCTTTCCGAAGAACTCAGCCAGCTTGGGCACCGCCCTGTTCACGTCCTTGTCGTACATGCTCATGTGAGTACCACCCGGGACGACGAAGAGTTCCTTCTCACCGTTCGCCTCCTTGTACGCCCGATCGCTGTGCCACTTCGAGCCGGCCTCGCTACCGGCGATCAGGAGCAGCGGCTGCGTCAGCAAGGTGTCGATACCGTCGAAGGCGTCGAACGCGTAGATCTTGTCCATGCTGCTCTTCAGGAAACGGTTCGGCGAGTTTTCATGCTTCCACCGGTCCGCCTGCCGGTAGTACTCGCTGGCTTCCACCATGTCGGGCTCGGTGACACCCTCAACCGAGTCGGGTACGTACGGAAGCATCGTGGGCTGAGCGCCGTTGGCCACTGCTGTGCGCTCCTGAGCGACATCCTCAAGACCGGCGCGCAGCTCCTCGGCAGTTCCCGTTCCCCTCCAGCCCTGACGGACACCGTCACCGTAATTGAACGAGGCCACGCCGGCGACGGCCTTGATGCGGTGGTCAGTCATCGTGGCGTTGATCGCGTATCCGCCGCCAGCGCAAATGCCGAGAGCTGCCATCCGCTCACGATCAACAGTGCGAAGCGAAGTGAGGTAGTCGACCGCGCTGCGTACGTCTTCCACCCGCTGTGCGGGGTCTTCGAGCAGACGGGGCTGCCCTTCGCTCTGCCCCTGGTGGGATGCGTCATAGGCCAGCGCGATGTAGCCCTGCTGCGCCATGCGGTAGGCGTAAAGGCTTGCGGTCTGTTCCTTGATCCCGCCGGCCGGATGCACGACGACGATCGCCGGGTACTTCTTGCCCGGCTTCATCTCGGCCGGCGCGAACTGCACGCCGGCCATGTCGAGTTCCCCGTTCTTGAACGTGACCTGCTTGCGCGTGACAGTGCGGTCTGCGCGGACCGTCTTCTCGAAGGCCGCCAAGCTGGTGATCGTGTCCTGCTTCGCCGTGGCGCTCGCATTGGCGACCGTGACACCCGAGTCGGAACTCGCGCTGCCGGCGAACGCGATGGGGGTTGCGAGGCTCGTCAGGGCAACACCGAGAACCAAGACCCTCCTGGCCGCCAACGTCCGTGTGGTGTGGGTCAGCCTGTTCGTCATCGCGTAACTCCTGGATCGCTGGTTTGGTTGTCTGGCCACTTCCAGGTCGTAGGCCGACGCTGGATGACCATGTAATGGGACTGCTTTCACGGGGCTGTGTCTTTCTCCTCGCAGGCCGTGGCCGGCGTGGACGCCACGCTCAGGCGTTGGTGTCGTCGTGGCCGAGGTTGCCGCCCAGCTCACGGGAGGCTTCGACCTGTGCGAGGAGTTCCCTGGCCTTGGCCGAGACGCCCTCGATGGCGTCGGCACCGGCGACGAAGCGCAGCGGCGGCTGGTCCTGGCCGGCGAGGGTCAGCAGGGCGTGGGCGAGCTTGGCGGGGTCGCCGGGCTGCTGCCCGTTGATGCTCTTCCAGGCTGCGACCGTGGCGGTGGTGCGCTCGGCGTAGTCGTCGATGGTCGGCTCGGGCCAGGTGGTGGAGGCGTCCACGAGCAGCTCGGTGCGGAAGTAGCCGGGCTCCACGATCGTGGTGCGGATGCCGTACGGCTTGATGTCGTGGTGCAGGGCCTCCATCCAGCCCTCGACGGCGAACTTGGAGGCCGCGTAGGCGGAGGTGAACTCCGTGCCGACCTGACCGGCGAGCGAGGAGATCGTGATGACGTGGCCGTCGCGCTGAGCGCGCATGACGGGCAGGACGGCACGCGTGACGTTCATCGGGCCGAAGAGGTTGGTCTCGATCTGCTGCCGCATGTGCGCGGGCGAGACCTCCTCGAAGTAGCCGGCGAAGAAATTACCGGCGTTGTTGATCAGGACGTCGATGCGGCCGAACCGGTCGACCGCGGCCTGCGCGGCCGCCTGCGCGTCCTCCAGGCTGGTCACATCCAGCTTGGTGACCAGCAGGTTGTCCTGCGGCCCGCCGAGGGTCTTCTCGACCTCCTCGGGGCGGCGGCCGGTGGCGACGACCTGGTGGCCGGCCGCCAGGGCCTCGCGGACGATGTCCGTGCCGAGACCGCGTCCGGCACCGGTGATGAAGATGACCTTGCTCATGAGGATTCCTTACGTCGGGCTGCGCATACGGCGCCCGGTGTGTGTGGGGGGTGATTGACTGTGGCGGCCGGGCGATGGATGGGGGGTCAGCCCTGTTCGGTGGGCATGATCCACAGCTCGCCGATGGCGGAGCGCCGGGGGCGGGTGACCATGTAGGCGACGCCGTCGGCGATGTCCTCGGCGGTGAGGACCTCGATCCGCCCGATGAAGGGGTCGACGAGCTCGCTGCGGACCTCGGGCGTGTTGTGGCCGACCAGTTCGGTCTCCACGGCGCCCGGTTCCAGGACACCGACGCGCACGTGGCGCTGGGCGAGTTCCTGGCGCAGGGACTCGGTGAATCCGTTCACGCCGAACTTGGTGAGGTTGTAGACGCCGTAGCCCTTGCTGGCCACGCGGCCCGCCTGCGAGCTGATGTTGACGATGTCGGCGACCTGGCGCGGGGCCTGTTCGGCGGCCCGCAGCAGATGCGGCAGCGCGGCACGGGTGGTGTAGAGCAGGCCCTGCAGGTTGACGGCGATCATGCGGTCCCACTCCTCGGCGTCCGCGCCGACCACGGGGCCCAGGAGCATCAGTCCGGCGTTGTTGACCAGCGTGTCCAGCCGTCCGAACCGCTCGACGACCTGCTCTACGGCCCCTTCGGCCTGGTTACGGTCAGCGATGTCCGCTTCCACCACCAGCGCGGTGCCGCCCGCCTTCTCGATCTCGGCGGCGAGTTCTTCCAGGCGGTCCTTGCGGCGGGCCACGAGCGCGACGGATGCACCATGCTCGGCGAGCTGGCGGGCGGTGGCGGCGCCGATCCCGCTGCTCGCGCCGGTGACGAGAGCGACGGTGCCGGTCAGTTTCGATGCCACGAGGGTTGTCCTCTTCTCCAGACGTATGGCGCAGGGGCAGACAGCGGGCATTACCGATCCCTTATGCGCTCTTTCTCGCACATACTGCGCACATCGACATCGTCGTGCGGATGCCGTGGGCAGTGTCGTGAGCCCGCTATCCAGGCAACCACCCGCGAACGCCCCGTGGGCCGCCGTAAAGGGCACCGCTCTTCCGGGGGTCTGCCAGTACCCCCTTCCAGGGCGCCGACCTGCCGGTTCCGGCCGTACGGTGGACCCATGGACCGCAGCAGCGAGATCCGTGAGTTCCTGCGCACCCGCCGGGCCCGGATCACCCCCGAACAGGCCGGTCTCGCCCCGCACGGCGGCGCCCGCCGCGTACCGGGGCTGCGCCGTGAGGAAGTCGCCCAGCTCGCCGGGGTCAGCGTCGACTACTACGTCCGAATGGAGCGAGGACGCACCAAGGGCGTCTCCGAAACCGTCCTGGACGCCGTTGCCCGCGCCCTACAACTCGATGAGACCGAACGCGCCCACCTCTTCGATCTCACCCAGCCCACCCCCGCCCGGACCCGCCGCAAGCGGCCGCTCGCCCCCCAGCGAGTCCACCCGGTCCTGTACCGGACCCTGGACTCTCTCAGCGTCCCCGCGGTGGTCCAGGGGCGACGCCTGGACGTCCTGGCCGCCAACAAGCTCGCCCACGCCCTCTACACCGACTTCGAAGCCCGGCCACGCCGCGAACGCAACTTCGCCCGCTTCGTCTTCCTCGACGAGGCCGCCCGCACGCTGTACGCCGACTGGGACCAAGTCGCCGGCGACTGCGTGGCCTTGCTGCGCCTGTACGCCGGAGGTCACCCCGACGACCCGCAGCTCACCGAGCTGATCGGCGAGCTGTCCCTGCACAGCGACACCTTCCGCCGCCTGTGGGCCGACCACGACGTCATCGCCCACACCAGCGGCACCAAACGCCTCCACCACCCGCTCGTCGGCGACCTCACTCTCGACTACGTGGTTCTGGCAGTAGAAGGCGACCCCGAACAGACCCTGGTCATCTACACCCCGGAGCCGGCGTCCCCCTCTGCCGAAGCCCTCAACATCCTCGCCAGCTGGACCAGCACGTCCACCACCCGCCCCCACACCTCCGGACAGACGCACAACCCAGCCGGTTGACACCCACGGAAACTCGCAGCACGAGCGCCCGAAGCGGCCCATCGCCGCATCACGGCCATGTCCCAGCGCCTTCGCCAGGAGAAGCACCATGGAGTTCGCCAAGCAGCAGGCCACCGTCAAGGCGCCAGCCGACTGGTTCACGGGTGTCGTGTGGTTCGACGTGATCCACGCCGGCCAGGAGCCGTCCCGGATGCGCGCCAACCTGGTGCGTTTCTCGCCGGGCGCGCGCACGCACTGGCACTCTCACGCCCTGGGCCAGGCCCTGTACGTCGTCTTCGGCACCGCCCTGATCGGTACCCGCGACGGCACGGTCTTCGAGGCTCACCCCGGCGAGACCGTCACCTGCCCGCCCGGCGAGGAGCACTGGCACGGCGCCGTGTCCGACCGTTTCATGGAGCACATCGCCATGTGGGAGGGTCTCGGCGACGGCACCCCGGAGACCGAGTGTCGGGAGCCGGTCACCGACGAGCAGTACAACGGGCCGCGCACCACCAGCCGGGCCTGAACCGGCAACCGCCCCGTGAGCGGGCCGGGTTCATGCCGGCCGGACCAGTCCCACGTCGTAGGCGAAGACCACGACCTGGACGCGGTCGCGGGCACCGGTCTTGGCGAGGATGCGGCCGACGTGGGACTTGACGGTGGTTTCGGCGACGTGGAGGTGGGCGGCGATCTCGGCGTTGCTGTAGCCGCAGGCGATGGCGTTGAGGACCTCGCGTTCGCGGTCGGTGAGGGAGGCGAGCCGGCGTTCCTGATCGCGACTGCGGTGGCTGATCTTCTGGCTGAAGACGTCGATGAGTTTCCGCGTGAGGCCGGGCGCGATGACGGCGTCTCCGGCGGCCACCGCGCGGATGGCGGCGACGAGTTCGTCGGGCTTGACGTCCTTCAGGAGGAATCCGCTGGCGCCCGCGCGCAGGGCCGCGTAGGCGTTTTCGTCGAGGTCGAAGGTAGTCAGGACCAGGACGCGGGAGCGGCTGCCGGAGGTGACGATGCGTCGGGTGGCCTCGATGCCGTCCATGCCGGGCATGCGGATGTCCATGAGGACGACGTCGGGGTGGAGTTCGGCGGTCATCCTGACCGCTTCGGCCCCGTTGGCTGCTTCGCCGACCAAGGTCAGGTCGGGGTGCTGTTCGAGGAGCATGGTGAAGCCGAAGCGGTGCAGGGCTTGGTCGTCGACGATGAGGACGGTGGTCATGACGGGCGGTTTCCCGTGGTCTGTGCCGGGGTGGGGAGGGTGAGCCTCTGCCCGTGGAGGTCGTCCTGGTGCCTGTGAGGCCGGGAGGCCGGCCGAGACGTGGAGGGTGTGGAGCCGGCCGCGGTGGGGGTGAGGACGGCGCGGACGGTCCAGCCGCCGCGGGTGTTGGGGCCGGCGGTGATGCTGCCCTGGTAGAGGGCGGCGCGCTGGCGCATGCCGACCAGGCCCTGGCCTGTGCCGTCGTTCCGGTCGACCCCGTGCCGGGCACGATGCGGGCCGGTGTCCTCGATGGTGACGTGGACCAGTTTGTGGTCCACGCAGACGGCGACCTGGATGGTCGGGTCGGGTGCGGCGTGTTTGAGGGTGTTGGTGAGGGCCTCTTGCACGATGCGGTAGACGACCAGTTGGAGTCCCGTGGCGAGTCCTTCCAACTCGCCCTCGGTGTGCAGGGTGACGCTGGGGCCCGCTGCCCTCACCCGTTCCAGCAGGGCGTCGAGGTCGGCCAGACCCGGCTGGGGGGCGAGCAGGGGGGCGGTGCCGGGTTCGCCGGGCTCGTGGTGGATGACGGTGAGGAGGCGGCGCAGGTCGCCCAGGGCGTTGCGCCCGCTGTCGGCGATGAGCCGCAGGGTGTCGGCGCCGCGCTTGGGCTCCTTCTCGGTGAGTCCGGCGGCGCCGTTGGCCAGGCCCACGACGACGGACAGGGTGTGGCCGAGGATGTCGTGCATCTCGCGGGCGATGCGGGCGCGTTCGGCGGCTGCGGCAAGGCGGGCACGCTGGTCGCGTTCCACTTCCAGGCGCACGGCACGGTCCTGCAGGGCCGTGATGTAGGAGTTCACGAGTCGGCTGATGACACCCAGCCCGGCGATCGCCACGACGTCGAGCAGCATGATCAGGATCAGCACGGGAGCCTGCAGGAAGTGGTCGAGCTGCCCGTCGGACGAATAGACCACGTACGCCGCGATCCCTTGCGCGAGGCCGACGGCCAGGGCAACGACCAGTTGGCGGGCGGTTCCACGGCGGCCCACGTTGAGCAGGGCCACCAGGCGCCCGGCGTCCGCAGCCGTCAGGATTCCCAGGGGGAGTGCCGCCACGGCGGTGGCGGCGGTGATGGCGTAGACCGTCATGGGGTGCTGCTTGCGCCAGAGCAGCGGGACGGTGAGCCCGGCGATCAGCGCCAGGACCGCCGGGACGCCGGGTCCGTCGGCCGCGTCCAGGAGGGAGGGCAGGCCGAACGCGGCGCACAGGGCCGGCACGCCCCAGCGTGAGACCTGCGGATGGGCCTTTTCCGCACGATTCATCGACGCCAGCCAGCACAGCAGAGGGCGGAACGTGCGGTGTTCCGGACCACTCAGCAGGGTTCGTGGATCTACGGGATGAGCCGTCGGTGCTGGTGCGGTCACTGTCGTACATCCTTCATGGTGTGAGCGGGCCTTCCAGCGGTCCTGGCGGTGACGGCCGAGGGCAGGATTTGGAGACCGGCCGGGGCGGTTTCCCGCCCGTGCGGCCAGCGGCCCGAACCCGCGCCCCGGGGTGTCGGCCGGAGCGCGGGGCGGCTCGTCAGACGGCGGACCAGCCGTCGTCGACCGGCAGGACAGCGCCGTTGATCATCTCGGCTGCATCGGAGGCGAGGAAGACGATGACGGCGGCCTGCTCCTCCGGGGTGGACCGCCGGCCGGGGTTGCTGCGGAGGATGTCGCGCAGGATGGTCGGCCCGTGCGGAGCCGTCCCGCCGTCGGACTGGGCCTTGCCCGACACGGTGTTGACGAGGGCCGTCATCTTGTCGGGTTCCGTGCCCAGCGAGTTGGTGAGGATGTTGGTCTGTGTCCCGCCGGGGGCGATGGCATTGGTGCGGATGCCCTGCTTGCGGTACATGACGGCGAGGCTCTTGACCAGGCCCACGACACCGTGCTTGGAGGCGGTGTAGGCGGCACCGGACACGCTGCCGCGGAACCCGGCCTCGGACGCGGTGAACACGATCCTGCCGTGGCCCGCGGCCAGCATGTGCGGCAGCGCGGCCCGGGTGAGCAGGTAGGGCGCCGTCAGGTTGACCCGTATGACGCGTTCCCACTCGGCGTCCTCGACGTCGGCCAGCGCCGACATGCTGTCCCCGATGCCGGCGTTGTTCACCAGGACGTCCAGGCTGCCGAAGGTCCGCACGGCGGTGGCCACGACCTCGTCCACCACCTGCGGGTCGCTGAGGTCCCCGGCCACCGCGACGGCGGTGCCTCCCGCCGTCTCGATCACCTTCGCTGTCTCGTCGGCACCGGCCTTGTCCAGGTCGGTGACGAGGACTTTCGCGCCTTCCTCGGCGAACATCAGGGCCGCGGCGCGGCCGATGCCCGATGCGGCCCCGGTGACGACAACGCTGCGCCCTTCAAATCCCGTGCCGCTCATGGGTATTCCTCTTCTCTATGTGCGTTTCACGCCTCTGTGCGTGCGGTCTGATCCCGCCTGATGGTCGGCGGTGGTCCTTGCGTTGCGGACCGGTGTCCGCGGGCCGGCGGCGGTGGGACATGTGATCCGCTGCCAGGCCCGGGATGCGCGCCGTACCCCCTGTCCCCACGGAGCACGGCGCGGTGGGGCCGCCGCCGCTCAGGACGGCCCCGTTCGGTGTGCCCGGGCTCAGTGAGCCGGGGCCTGTGGTGGCTGACTGCGCAGGGCGCTGTCCGCCTCGCCGGTCACCAGGCGACCGGCAGTTCGCGGACGCCGTAGACGGCCATGTCGTGCCGGAGCCGCAGCTCCTCCAGCGGCACCGCCAGCCGCAGCCCGGGCAGCCTGCGCAGCAGGGTGGGCAGCGCCACCTGCAGCTCCATCCGCGCCAGGGACTGGCCCAGGCACTGGTGGGTGCCGTAGCCGAAGGCGACGTGGCCGCGGGAGTTGCGGTCGACGTCCAGGGCATCGGGCCGGTCGAGGAAGGCCGTGTCGCGGTTGCCGGCGGGCAGGTTGACGGTCACTCCCTCACCGGCCCGGATGAGCTGTCCGCCGAGGGTGAGGTCCTCGGTGGCGACGCGCCAGACGTGGTCCTGGGGGACCGTCAGGTAGCGCAGCAGTTCCTCGATCGCGTTCGCGACCACGGCCGGGTCGTCGGTGTCGCGGATGCGGGCTGCCTGGTCGGGGTGCTCCAGCAGGGCCAGGGTGCTCAGGGCGGTCATGTTGGCCGTGGTCTCGTGGCCGGCGATCAGCAGCATGAGGCCGTCCATCGCCACGTCTTCACGGGTGAGTTCGCCGGTGGCGACCCGCTCGCCGATCAGACGGCTGATGAGGTCGTCGCCCGGCTCGCGCTCCTTGCGCCCCACCAGCTCCAGCAGGTAGCCGAAGAGGGCGCCGCTGGCCACCCGCTTGCCCTGCTCCGTGGTGTTCGCGTCGGTCAGGGTGTTGCTGTGCTCCTGGAAGAACGCGTGGTCGGAGTAGGGCACTCCGAGCAACAGGGAGATCACCAGGGACGGGATGGGCAGCGCGTAGTCCCGGACCAGGTCCGCCGGCTGTCCCTTGGCGATCATCTGGTCGAGGAAGTCGTCCGCCATCTTCTGGACGTCCGGGCGCATCCGCTCCACCCGTTTGATCGTCAATTTCCCGGTGAGCATCATCCGCAGCCGGGCGTGCTCGGGGTCGTCCATGCGCTGGAAACTCTGGGGCAGATCACTGGGCTTCCCGGAAGAAGCCGGGTAGCCGGGACGCCGGTCGTCCGAGCTGAGGCGCGGGTCGCTCAGAGCCGCGCGGATGTCCGCATACCGGCTCACCACCCACAGCGGCTCGCCGTGCGACACCGCCCGCTGGAGCCCTTCGGCCTCACGCCAGTCGGTGTACTCCTGGGGCGGGTCGAAGGGGCAGCGCGCGTCACGCTTGCCGGGGAAGGCGGGCAGGCCGGTCGGGTCGTTCGTGGGGGTTGATGTACTCATGGATGCTCCTGTGGGGGGGTGCTGTGGGGGTGTCGGCACCGCACACGACTGGCGGTGCCTGGTGAGGCGTCGGCGGGCGACGGTCGGCAGGCGTCACTCCGCCAGGTGGATGGCGGCGGCCGGGCAGACCATGGCCGACTCGCGGACCGCCTCGTGCACCTCCGGCGCGGGCGTCTCGTCCAGCAGTACGACCATGCCGTCCTCGTCGCGCTGGTCGAACACCTCGGGCGCGATCATCACGCACTGCCCGGAGGCGACACACTTGGGAACGTCTACTTCAACCTTCATGGCATCTCCATTCGTTGGACTGCCTCCCCGCCCGACCGGGCGGGTGGCTCTGGTCAGAAACCGGTCAGGGCCTGCGGTCGGCCGGTTCGTGTCATCAGGCGGCCGGCAGTTCGTGCAGGCCGTAGGTGACCAAGTCGTGCCGGAACCGCAGCTCCTCCAGCGGCACCGCCAGCCGCAGCCCGGGCAGCCTGCGCAGCAGGGTGGGAAGGGCCACCTGGAGTTCGACGCGGGCCAGGGGCTGGCCCAGGCACTGGTGGATGCCGCAGCCGAAGGCGACGTCGCTGAGTCGTTGAGCTCGCGGTCAGGCGGCGGCTGCGTCACTGGCGGCCGACTCCCATGCGGTGCCGGCCGCGACGAGGGCCCGTAGGGCTCGGACGGTCTTTGGCGGCAGGCCGACGGCGAGTGCGCCGGCCAGCCGGTCCCCTGTCCGGTAGGCGACGAGGAGCCGCCGCTGCGCCGGGTCGTGTTCCATGACCAGCGCCTCGTCGTGGCCACGGAGGTATCCGTACGCCTGGATCCTCATCGTGTACTGGTCGGACCAGAAGTACGGCACCGGCGCGAACGGCCGCCGCGCGTCCGGGTTCAGCAGGTTGCGGGCGACGGCCATGCCCTGCTCGGCGGCGTTGGTGCGGTGCTCGATGCGCATCGCCGTACCGAAGAGTGGGTTGTACCAGCGCGCCACGTCCCCGACCCGTACACACCGGGTGCGGCCGCGCTGATCTCGTCGCAGACCAGTCCGTTGTCCACGGTGAGCCCACTGCCGGCCAGCCACTCGGTGTTGGGCAGGGAGCCGATGGCCACCAGCACGTCGTCCGCCGGAAGGACGGTTCCGTCGGCCAGTCCGACGCCCATGACCTCGCCCTCGGCGCCGAGGATTCCGGCGACCTTGGCTCCGGTGTGCAGCCGGACCCCGTGGTCGCGGTGGATCTGGGCCAGGAACTGACCGGCCTGTTCACCGACGGCCTGCGCCAGAGGGAGGGGAGCCGCCTCCAGGAGCGTGACCTCCACCCCGAGCCCTCGGGCCACGGCGGCCGCCTCGGCACCGATGAACCCGGCGCCGACGATCACCAGTCTCCGCCCGGGCCGCAGCCGCGCCTTGAACGCCAGAGCGTCCTCCAGGGTGCGCAGCGTGTGCGCCCCGGCCAGCCCTTCGGTTCCGGGCAGGCCGCGGGGACGGACTCCGGTCGCGATGACCAGGGCGTCGTACGACACGCGGGTGCCGTCGGCCAGAACCACGGTCCGCCTCGCCGTATCCAGCCCGGTCGCGGTCATGCCCAGACGTAGGTCCAGCCCCAGCGCGTCGATGTCCTCCGGCCGACGCAGTGGCAGCCGGTCCGGCTGCCACTCCCCCGTCAGGATCTGCTTCGACAACGGCGGGCGATCGTACGGCAGATGCTTCTCGCCGCCAACGAGTGTGAGCCCGGCCTTGTACCCCAGCCTGCGCAGCGCCTCCGCCGTGGCCAGCCCGCCCGCCGACGCGCCGACAATGACGACCCGGTTCACGACTCCGCCAGGTGGACGGCGGCGGCCGGGCAGACCATGGCCGACTCTCGGACCGCGTCGTGCAGGTGGGGCGCGATCAGCACGGACTGCCCGGAGGCAACACACTTGGGAACATCGACTTTCTCATTCATCTGAATCTCCTTCGTTGAATCGCCGGTTCGCGTCCGGATCGCCCAGGTGCGGTAGACACCGGTTCAGAAACGGGCACCGAGAGCCGAGGTGCTGCGGCGCTGGTACACCGTGCGGTCGCTCAGCCGAGGCGCCCGGTACGGATCGCGGCGAGGACGCCGCCGTCGACCAGAAGGTCGGTTCCGGAGATGAAACCGGCAGCGGGGCTGAGGAGGTATTCGGTGGCCGCGGCGATCTCGGCGGGGGTGCCCACACGCCCGGCGTTGGAGGCGTCGGTCATCGCCTTCATGACGGCGGCGTGCGGGCCGCTCAGCTCGGCCTGGCCCATGGGCGTGGCGATGACACCTGGGCTGATCGCGTTGACCCGCGCTCCCCGGGCTCCCCAGATCGTGCTCGCGGCCTGAACGCGCAACAGGTTGGCCTGCTTGGCGAAGCCATAGGCGTAGTTGGCGCCGGCGAAGTTGCCGGGGGCGAGGATCGGCAGGGACATCAGCTCGTCGGCCGGGGCGGTGGCCAACTGCAGCGCGTCCGGGCCCGGGATGGGCGGGTGGTGGTGGGCGGCCATGCTGGCGATGACCACCCCGGCCCCACCGGGCGCGACGACCTTGCCGAACTCCTCCAGTACCAGGGCCACGCCCAGCAGGTCGACCGCCAGGATGGCCGCGACAGGAGCCTGGACGGGGGACAGCCCGGCGGTGTGCACCACGGAACGCACCTCTCCCAGAGAAGCGGCCCGCTCGGCGAGCGCGGCGACCGACTCTCGTGCGGCGACGTCGACGACGAGGGAGGTCACCTCGTAGCCCTCGTCGTGCAGTTGCTTGGCCACCGCGTCCAGGGTCTCCTCGTTGAAGTCCGCGAGGAGCAGGTGGGTACCTGGGCCGATCCGGCGGGCGATGGCTTGACCCATACCTCCCACGCCGGTGATTACTGCCACGTTTCGCGACATGCTCACTTCCCTTCTCACAGGCAGCCGCTGGCAGCGACCACTACTTGACTACGGCTTCGTGACCTCGCACCGCTCCGGCCGAGAGGGCACGACCCGCGCCGGGCCGACAGCAGCCCTGTGCGTTCCCGAAGAACGCGCTGTGGCCGCAGCGCGTCGCAGACCATGCCCGCGCATCGGAATACGGCACCGAGGGGCGCGCACGGTGAGCTGCCCCGAAGGGGGGCCGGCGACCGGCTTGCCATGGCGATGACCATCGGCGGCATGGGCGTTCGAACAGCCGTGACTGGCGTTTGGTGGAGTGCCAGGCTCATAACGAGCTGCCGCCGCGGCCCACACTAGGCACACTCACCCGATCTTGCCAAGAAGGAAAACTTGCCAAGCTGGAAAAAATCCTGGATGGTGGTCGGCATGACGAAAGAGCCGAGCCTGCGCGAACGGAAGAAGCTGGCGACCCGGGCGGCATTGAGCCGTGCGGCCTGGTCCCTGATGGTCGAGCAGGGACTCGACGCGGCGACCCCGGAGGCGATCGCTGCGGCAGTGGATGTGTCGCCGCGCACGTTTCGCAACTACTTCGCCAGTCGCGAGGAGGCGATCCTCGACGGCCTGGTACGGAGCGGCACTTCCCTGCTCGACGCCATGCGCGCCAGGCCCATGGAGGAGCCGCCGTGGGACTCCCTGACACAGGTGCTTCCGTCCTTCGCCGCGCAATACGCCGGTCAACGGGACAACATCGCGGTGCTGATGCGCGTGGTCGGCGAGCAACCGTCGATGCGGGCGCAGCACCTGGTCACGTACGAGCAGGCCGATCAGCAGCTCGCGGAACTCTTCGCCGAACGCACCGGCACCGACGCCGAGCGGGACTTGACTCCCCGCCTGCTGGCCGCCGCGGCAGCTGCCGTGCTGCGGACGTCCATGGAGATGTGGGCAAAAGGCGACACCGACGTCGCACTGCCCGATCTTGTCCGAGAGGGCCTCCGGCAGGTGCGCGCCGGCCTTCCCATCGGTGCCGCCGTGGCGGCTTCCTAGCTATCCCCACCGTGTCGCTGTCCACGCGCCGGGGGCGCGTGATCTCGCAAACCCTTGATGAGGAGGAGCGCCTCATGGTCTCGATTCCATGCACGCTGAACCGATCCGCATTCCACGGGCAATGGCTTGCCACCGCACCGGCCGGGCGCCACCGCGCCAACGCACACCGGTCTGCCGGTGCGGCAGCAGAGAGCCCGAGAAACCGATGAGTGCCTTCCACCCCGATCTCATGCTCGGACGCTTCATCCCCAAGATGTCGTACGGGCCCGTGTCCTCGCGCGTCATGCGGAGCCTGAAGCCGCGCCCGGCCGCTCCTGGGACAGGGCTCACCGTTCAGGAGCTGGTCGTGCCCGGGCCGAAGGGCGCACCGTCCGTCTCGCTCCGCGTCTTCCAGCCGACCGGTTTGAAGGCGACTGCTCCGGCCCTGCTGTGGATACACGGCGGCGGCCTCATCTTCGGAGCCCCGGAACAGGACGACCGGACGAGCATCGCCTTCGCCCGCGAACTCGGCATCACCGTCGCCGCGGTCCGCTATCGACTGTCGTCGGACAGTCCCGCGCCCGCGGCCGTCGAGGACGCCTACGCCGCACTGCGCGGCCTGGTCGCGCGGGCGAGTGAACTCCACATCGACATCGACCGCATCGCGATCGGGGGTGCGAGCGCGGGTGGCGGAATCGCCGCGGCCCTCGCACTGCTCGCCCATGACCGCGCCGAGATCCGACCGGTGTTCCAACTGCTGGTCTACCCGATGCTCGACGACCGCACGACGACGAGAACGGCGGACCTGGACACGCGGAACATGCGTCTCTGGACTCCCAAAAGCAACCAGTACGGCTGGTCGTCCTACCTCGGCTCCGCTGTCGCGGGCCCGGACGTCTCCCCGTACGCGGCCGCAGCCCGCCGTGAGGACCTCACCGGTCTTCCTCCGGCCTGGATCGGCGTCGGCACCCTCGATCTCTTCCACGACGAAGACACCGAGTACGCGCGCCGGCTCAGTGACAGCGGCGTCCCCTGCGAACTCCACATCGTCCCGGGCGCTTTCCACGGGTTCGACACGGTGTTCCACAAGGCCGACGTCTCACAGCAGTTCTGGCGCCGACAGGCGCGGGCGCTGGATGCCGCGCTGTCCGGCTGACACACCACGGCGCGCCACTCGGCGCTGAACGCGGCGCGCCCCTCGGCGCGCACCCGCATCGACATCGAAGTCCTCCAGAGCCTGGCCAGCTGCCCCTGCGCGAGAGCGCTCCCGGTCGGGCTGACAGCCCATGCCCACGCACAGCGCGGAGAAGGCGCCTGCGCCTTGCGCCCCAGCACATTGATCAGGAGCACATCATGGAAACACCGACCCCCGTCCGCGAAGCGAGCGGGCGTGAGCCGGTTTCGTCCGAGGCGGGTACGTCCGACGCGGACCGGAAGATGAAGATCGTCAAGTACGTCTTCCTCTTCGTCATGCCGTTCCTCATGGTCACGATGATGTACGCGACGTATATGGGCACCATGCACTCGCCGAAGACGCGGGACATGCCGGTCGCCGTCGTCGGTTCGGGGGCCCTGGCCCAGTCCGTCGTCGACGAGCTGGAGTCCGCCGAGGACGGCGCCGCCGAGCCCCGGCTGGTCGCCGACCGCTCGGAGGCGCTCGACCTGCTCAAGGACCGTGACGTCGCCGGTGTCCTGCTGATCCCCGCGGACGGCGCCACCGAGGCGACCCTCTACACGGCCCAGGCAGCCGGCGCCTCACAGGCCGGAACGGTCAAGCAGCTCCTCGCCCCGGTGGCAGCCGGCCACGACTGGACCACGAAGAACCAGGACATCGCCCCTCTGCCCGCCGGTGACAGCTCGGGCATCGGGGTGCTGTTCGCCGCGATCGGCATGATGATGGTCGGGTACGCCCCGCTGAGCGGCATGATCGCGGCGGTGCCGCATCTGCTCGCCGTGCGCAGGTTCCTGCCGCTGCTGGCCGGCTGGGCGGTGGCGACCAGCTCGCTGATCTGGCTGATCCTGGGGCCGATCGTGGGCGCCATCGACGGACATTATCCGGCGTTCGTCGGGGTCGCCCTGCTCGCGACAGGCGCCGTGGCCCTCAGCCAGCTGCTGTTCGTGAAACTCATGGGCGGACTGGCGGTGCTGCCCGGCATGCTGCTGTGGATGGTCTTCGGGGTGCCCGCCTCCAACCTCGCCATGCCGATCCACTCGATGCCCGGCTTCTTCGGCTTCCTGCACAACGTGCTGCCGCTGCCGGCCGCGGGCGAGGCGCTGCGCTCCATCGTCTACTTCAACGGCCGTGGCGTCGGCACCCACCTGCTCACCCTCGCCGTCTGGGTCGTCGCCGCCCTCGCGCTCAACCTCCTGGTGGAGCGCCGCAAGGGGCTCGCCATTCCAAACACCGAGGCGACCGACGACCCCCACTTCCCCCGGCCCGCGATGGCCGGTGGCCCGGTGCGCTCCAAGCGGCTCCGGTACTTCGCGGTGGCCGCCTTCCCGCTGACCATCCTCACCGTCGTCGTCGGCCTGATGGGCGCCTCCCTGCACCAGCCGCAGGTCCGCGACATGCCCGTCGTGGTCGTCGGCGCCTCACAGGAACAGGCCACGCAGGCGGCCCGCGGTCTTCAGGACGGCCTGGGCGACCTGCTCTCCCTGACCACCAGCACCTCCCTCGACGCGGCGACGGACCAGATCCGCGAGGGCGAGACCGTCGGCGTGTACGTCCTGCCCACCTCAAGGGGCGGCGAGGCCACGCTGTACACCTCCTCGGCCGCGGGCGCGAGTCAGCACTCCGCGCTGCAGTCGATGTTCCAGCAGATCTCGGCGAGCCAGAAAACGCAGCTGGAACTGACCGACGTCCAGCCGCTGAACGACTCCGACTCAGGCGGCAGCAACAGCATGTACGTGGCCATGTCCTGGATCATGGCCGGATTCCTGGTCATGGCGGTCCTGCGCGGCGGTGCCCCGGAGATCAAGCGCCTGCGGCAGCTTATGCCCATGCTCGCCGGCTATGCGGTCGGCATGGCCGTGTGGCTGTGGTTCCTGTTCGATGTCCTGATCGGCGCGATCAACGGCCACGGCTGGGCAATGATCGGCTTCGGAGCCCTTACGATCTTCAGCATCTCGATGTTCACCGGAGTCTTCACCCGCACCCTCGGCATCGCCGGGGTCATCCCCGTCCTGGTGATCGCCCTGATGGCCGGGATCCCCGCCTCCGGCGGAAGCATCTCCCTCTACATGGTCCCCGAGTTCTTCCGCGACCTGAACGGCGTCCTGCCCCTGCCCGCCGCGGTCGACATCGTCCGCGCCACCGTCTACTTCGACGGCTCCGGCACCGCCGGCCACCTCGGGACCATCGCCACCTGGGGCATCGTGTGCCTGCTGATCCACATCGGCATCGACTGGGTCATCGCCCGCCGCGACCGCACCCGCGGCACCGACGGGTCGGACGGGGCAGACAGGTCGGACGGGGCAGACAGGTCGGACGGGGCAGACGGCGGCCCCGGCATCCGCCCGATCGATCGGCAAGCCGATGAGCCCGTACCGGTCGGCTCGAGCGGACCGGCGCCTGAGGCAGCCCCGGGAGCCATCGCCCTGAGCAGCAGGCGGCGGATCCGGCGCCGACGTTCCTGACCTGTGTGGGTCCCCGCCCGAACGGGCCGGGGACCCACACAATCCACCGATGCGACAGACGGTGCCCCGGACCTGACAGATGGTCAACGCGGTGCGGCCTGGTGACCGAGACGATGGTCCGGGCCGAGTCGTCGTGCGCGCGGCGGCGCCGGATTCCGGCCCCCGAGCAAGGTTGACGGATCTTCGGACTTGACCGGTGCGCGCGCTGGGGGCAGCGCTGATGCGGCCGACGCCCGGGACATGCGTGGGCGGACTCGTACGGTACGCGCTGTGGTCGGCCGGGTCCGGCGACGGCGACCAGGCCCTTCCGCGGTAGAAGTGGCATCCGTCTGCCCATCTCACGGCGACTCCACAGCTCAACTTCGAAGAAACCCCTTCACGCCGCGCCGCGGCCCACCCTCCTCGGGAACGCACAGGGTTGCTGTCGACCCGGCGCGAGCCATACCCCCTCTCAGCCGGTCTGGCCCGAGAGCACGAAGCCACACTCGAACATCCAGGCGCGACCTGCGGCCGCATCTGATCTGACGGACGGGAACAGGATGAGCAGCAGCCGAACGGAAGACCCTCGGAGAGGTCTTCACGGAGGAACGGCCGGGCCGACCGGAAGAGCCCCCGCCCCGCAGGCATCGGGCGAAACGCGATACCGGCACGCCGATGAGAAAGCCGGAACGGATCGACCGCAGCCGGGCTGGGATCGCCACAGCCCGCTGCCGGAACCCGCTCGGCGCCTCGCCGCCGGGAGCGCCCTGGTGCTCCTCCTCAGCGGCGTCGTCTCCCTGATCGTCTGGTTCTGCGTCACGTTCCAGGCCGTCGTCACGCCGGTTCTGCTGGCGCTGCTCGGCGCGGCCCTGCTCGGCCCGCTCTACCGGCGACTGGTCGCGGTGAAAGTCAACAAGTCCCTTGCCGCCGGGCTGACCTGCGCCGCTGTGGTCCTGGTCATGGGCGGGGCCGCCTACATCGTGGTGACCGCCCTCATCGACACCGGAGACCAGATCATCTCCTCGCTCCGGGACGCGGCGCAGTCGCTCAGCGACAGGTTCGAAGCGGCCGGGACCTCCCTGGACGAGATCGCCACCAACGCGAAGGACCTGGCGTCCCAGTTCGGCGGCACCGCGGTCGCCGGCGTGATGAGCGGCGTCAGCCTGCTCACGGAGGTGATCGCGACGGCGGTGCTCGCGATCCTGCTGCTGTTCTTCTTCCTGCGCGACTCCGACAAGGCCGTCGCGTCGCTGCACTCCCTCGCACCCCGCGGCTCCGGGGACACCGCTGTCGCCATGGCCCGCCGCGCCTTTCAGGCGGTCGAGGGCTTCATGCGCGGTACCACGATCATCGCCTTCATCGACGCCGTCTGCATGACGGTCGTTCTGCTGATCCTCCAGGTGCCGAACGCCGTCGGGCTCGGCGCGCTGGTGTTCATCGGCGCTTACATCCCCTATCTCGGTGCACTCCTGTCGGGTGCGGTCGCGGTCCTCGTCGCGTTCGCGGACGGCGGTCTCACGAAGGCGCTGTGGGTCCTCGGCCTGCTTCTCGTCGTCCAGGCAATCGAGGGGAACGTGCTCCAGCCCATGATCCACAGCCGCACGGTGCAGATGCACCCGGCGGTGGTCCTGATGGCACTCACGGCCGGTGCCTCGGTCGCCGGCATCCTCGGCATGCTCCTCGCTGTGCCGCTGACCGCAGCAGCCTTCGGAGTGATTTCAGAGCTCCGGGGGCGACACGCGGAAGCGGCGAGCGGGGCCGCCGGGATCACCTAGAGCCGGGCGGACACTCACTGACCGGTCCGGTGCGAGGCAGACAGGCGCATCATCCCGGGCCGACACCTGCTGCATGTCGAGGGCGTCGCCCGGAGGTACGACGACACCGTGCCCGAAGAGTGGTACGCCGCGCCCGCGTTCTGTTTCACCAACCCGTACGCGATGATCGGCGCCCACGACGACGTGCCCGTGCCGCCGGGGCCGCTGACGGTCACACCATACGAACCCCTCGCACCGACGACACCGAAGTCACTTGGTACGCAAGGTGTCGAGGAGTCGGGGCGATGCCTGGTATCCGTCCTGCTCCTGGCTCTCTCGGCGGTCTTTCGCCATATTGCTTAGTTCTTTTTAGTTTTATGGGCAAGGTGGGCTCATGGTGGTGGGCCCGCTGTCACCGTACGACACCGCGTGAGGAAGGCCGATGGAAGTGTCGTGGCCCCCGCGCCTGGGCCTGGGCGATCAGGTGCGGTTCGAGGGTCGAGCTTGGGTGGTAGCCGGTTTCGAACACGACCTCGTCCAACTAGCAGATCCGCTAGGCAACATGGCCAGTTCCAGGGTTGCGGAGCTGGTCGTGTCCACGGACTTCGAGGTTCTGACACGCGGCCCTCGTACTCCTTCGGTCCGAGTCCCGTCGGCGACCGAGGAGGTTCTCGCCCAAGCCCGTTGGTGGGAACGGCACATCACGGAAGTCATCAGCGGTCTGCCCCCCGGATCCGCTCCTGATGCCGTGCCCCGCGCCGAGTATGATCCCGCCGTCCGCTCGCTGAGCGAAAGGGAAGCAGCCAAGGCCGCCGAACTCACGGCAGCGGGGCTATCCGGTGTATCCGCGCGCACCGTGCGGCGCCGTCGTCAGCGATACCAGGCGGAAGGGATCGACGGACTGGTCGACGGGCGGGCTGTGCGGGAGCCGGCTCCGGGCTCACGCCAGGACCCACGTGTTCTGGAGATGCTGCTGACGCTCATGACGGACGACGCCCGGTGGGGGCATACCGCGTCGGCCGAGGAATACCGGCGGTCCGTCGGTCGCATGCTGGACACGCAATACGGCACTGGCGCGGTGCCGTTGCCCTCACGGTCCACGTTCCAGCGGCTGGTGAAAGCGGTGCGTGACCGGCACGGCGGTGCAGACGGGATCACCGTGATCGACGAGAACGGAATCAGGCTCTCCCGGCCCGGCGAGCGCGTACACGTTGACACGTTCGAACTGGCACTCCCCGCGCACCTTGCCCGCCACTCCCTGCGCTCAGTGCGGATGACGGTCGCGGTCGACGAACTGACGCGGATGATCTGCACGTTGATGGTGCACACGTCCCAAGAGGGAGCGGACGGACCGACTCTGCTGGCCCGTCTGTGCGGTCCACCTGCTCAGCGTAAAGCGCACCGGAGTGGCGATGAGCGCGTGGCCGTGCCGCTGATCCTTCCTGAGTCGCTGGTGTTCGACAGTTTGCGGATGCGCCGGGGACACGAGTTCCTGGACGAGTGCCACGCCATGGGCATCCGGATCGAGAGGCGCCGCCCGGTGGACAAGGCAGCCGGAGAGCGCATCACCCGCAGACTCGTCACCCTCTTCAGCACGGAGCTGACTACTCTGACGGGGGACCCATCCCATGACGACGTCTCCCTCATCGGCTGGTTGCAGGATCGGGCCGAGCAGTGGGTGGAGTCGGTCTGGCAGCACCAGCCCCAGTGGAGGCTGCAGGCGACAGGGGGCCGCCGCCGACACGCAACGCCCTCTTCGGCGTACGAGGCCTGTGTCGCCAGGCTGGGGTGGGTGCATCTGCCACTGGGCAGGCACGCGGTGGGGCGCCTTCTGCCCAGCGTGACCCGTCACGTGACGGAGAGGGGTGTGCTCGTCAAAGGGCGCCACTACTTCCACGCCGAGCTCGCCGCCTTGCGGTCAACTGGCCCCGTCGAAGTCCGATTTGACCCATACAACTTGCATCAGGTGTGGGTGTGTTCGAGTGCGGATGCCTGGTTGCAGGTGCCCCTGGCCATGAACGGCGTGGGGCCACCGCCATCCAGGCGGGCTTGGGGGAGCACCGGCATCACGCACCGTTCTCTGCGGTATGCCCCGGCTCGGGAGTCGTCGCTTGAACTGGACTCGATCCAGGAGCGGCTGTCCTATCACGCTCAACTCCCCATCCTGCGCACACCGCTCCTCCAGGAGGTGCTCCTGCTCGGCGCCCGGCTCGCCATGCTGAACCGGACTCCCGCAGGCGGCAGACAGGGGCTGTTGATCACTGGGCCGCCCCGCAGCGGAAAGACCACTGCCCTGCAGGAAATGGGTCGGCACTTCGCTCAGACGGCCTTCACCGGCCTTCCGTCCGGCCCGGCCGTTTACCTGCGTCTTCACCCAGCCGACAGTGACCGGACGGCACTCCTCCGACTGGGGAAGCTCGTCGGCCTTCCTCCTTGCCCAAGCAGGACGAGCACAGCCGCCGTCTCCGAGGCGGTACAGGAAGCCCTGGTCTCATCGAACGCCGGTCTGGTCCTGGTGGACGACGCCTGCCCAGCAGCCCCAACTTCCCGAAAGTCACACGCGTTTGAGGCGCTGCATTTCCTGGCCGACCAGGTACCTGCCCTCTTCGTCTACGCCGCCTCAGGCACCGCGGAGAACCCGTTCGCGTCAGAGCACGAGGCAGGTCAGGGACGTCTGGCTCATGTGCAGGCAGCCCCCGTACCGTACGGGCCGGATTGGGGACATCTGGTCGAAACCCTCGACAAGACCCTCCGCCTGCGCCATCACCAGCCCGGCTCCCTGCTCCGTCTGGCGCCGGCACTGCACCACAGGACTGGCGGCTGGGCAGGAGCCCTGGCCCACCTCGTGCGCTCCGCCTCCATCGACGCGATCCTCTCCGGGCGTGAGGAGATCACTGAACAGGGCTTCGACTCCATCACTGTGTGAACGGCATGGCATCACAACGCCGCAGGACATGGCAGTCGGCCGGAGAGACCAGGTTTGATGAGCAACCCCGGATTCCAATGACGCTTAAGACTTGCATTCGTGCACCATCGGGGATGTGGCCGTGTCCCTCTGCCCTCTGCGTCCGGTGACAGGCGAGGGGCAGCAGGTCCGCTTAGGCGCAATACCGATCGTCTACCCGCCACCTCCGCCCGGGTCTGACCGTGTCTGTCCTCCTCTGCCATATAGGCAGACGACCTGCCTGACTCACCTCTACTGTGGCTCCCATGAGTCAGCTCGAAGGCCACCTGCCCTCGGCGGACTGGGTGGCTCAGGACCTGGAGCAGATGCTCCGCGAGTGCGACGCGCTCATCGAGTCCCACGAAGAGCAACTGCGCCGGCTGCGCGAGTCGATCGCCGAGCTTGAGGCGGAGCTCGAGCATGCCCGCAGCAATCGGGACGAGGCCAGCCGTGTTCTGGAAACCCTGCGCACGGCCGTGCGGGAGGGCCAGCATCTGCGTGCCACTCGAACCCAGTCGCCCAGTCCGCACCTGCGCGTCGTCCCCGACTCAGGGAATCCGCCCAT
Organism: Streptomyces sp. NPDC050211; assembly: GCF_040656035.1. NCBI lineage: Bacteria > Bacillati > Actinomycetota > Actinomycetes > Kitasatosporales > Streptomycetaceae > Streptomyces > Streptomyces sp. NPDC050211. The sequence continues at coordinate 28,677 of NZ_JBFALC010000035.1, read as the reverse complement.
GCCTCCCGCCGATTCCGAAACCGGTGCGCCCGAGGCCACGCAGCTCCCTCCCGGGAATCCGGTCGTCCTCATCGGGGGAGCGCGATCCGTGATCATCATGAAGGTGATCTCGACCGACGGCCAGCGGGAATGGAGCGCGCGGGCAGTCACCGAGGCCCTCGGCGAACCCGCCGAGGCCGTCCGCCGAAACCGCTGCGTTCTGGACAACCTCTGCAAGCGCGGCGTGCTGGCCAAGAGCGAGAGGCCCAAGCGCGAGGGCAACGGCAAGAGCGTCTTCTACCGGCTCGCGGCCCCCTGGCAGGCCGCTTGACCCCAAGCCGACGCGGTCCGTGTGCCCGAGACCCCAGCCACAACTTCACAGCAAAAGACCGCCGCCGCGTCCGGCCTCTTGGTTGGTAGCCCTCTGGCCTGGACTCGGCGGCGGTCAGCGCCCCATAGGTCGCCGTCCTCGACGCTACCGGCTTCCCGTAGCGCGCGCCGGGCGTTCGGCCAACTCAACCCTGAAGGGTCGAACAGTCATGCCCGAGTGTCCATTACGTTCGAGGGCGGCGTTCGTCGCGTTCCGCCGTGTCCGCATCCCGCTGCCGGGTGATCCCCTCGACCTGCGGCTGCACCCTGCGCCCGCTCTCGTCCCGCGGCCACTCCAGGTGATTGGGCCAGAGCGGTTCCCCGAGAGCACCCTCCAGATTCACCACCGTCAGCAGATCGGGCCACACGGCGCCGGCCAGCACGTTGGCGATCACCTGCCGATTGACGTCACTCGCCTGGGCCAGCGCGTTGGCGCTGATCTTCTGGCGCTCCATGGCCTCCGCGAGTGCACGGGCCACCGCCTGGGCCACCTGCGCCCCGAGATGGTGATCCATCACGGCGTAGGGCCAAAGACCGTCGACGACGTACTCGCACGGCTTTTGGGCACGTCGATTTCCTCCAGGCATGTGAACAGTGTGACGGAGCGGCCGACAGGATGCGCCCCACCCTGGATCTTGCTATTCAAGTGGCAAGAGCTGGTGGGTGTCAACGCCCGCGTTCATGCGCTGGAAATCCCCGGCGCTTTGAGGAGCAGGGCCTACGAGGAAGGAGTCAGGCGGTGACGCACACCCGGCGGAATGCCCCCGCGCCAACCAGAATGCCGCTTCCGACGGACCGGGTCCTCGCTCATGAGCATCTGGCAATCACCCGGGCTTCGTGTGCGGCCAGAGGCCCTTTCACAGCACGCGATCTTGAGAGCGTCACCGAAGTCCCGGCTCGCCGCTGCGGGCTTGTCCTTGCGTTCGTGCGCGCGTACGGGCTTGTCGAGAGCGCGCCGGGGCGGAGCGTCTATCGTCCCACGGAAGCGGGGGAAAGAGCGGCCGAAGCCTGGGAGACAGGCGAGGAGAAGGGCCTCCGGGCGCTGCGCGAGGCGTGGCAGACGTCCTGGTTCGCCCGGGCGACGAGTAGACGCCTGGCTCAGGGCCCCGCGCTGCGGATCGGCCTCGTGAGCAAGCTGATGATGCTCTCCAACTCCGAAGAGGCTCAGCGCCGCAAGGTGGAAATCCTCGTCGACCTCATGGTGGCCGTCGGCATGCTGCGCACCGAGGACGGTGCGCCGCCAGTTTCCACAGTGCGGTGGTGATCAGTCGGGCGTCCTCTTCCGGGACGGTCCGGTCTGCGGCGATGCCGATGGCCCATCTGCGCAGGAGCTCGTGCTGGGTGGGGAACTCGTCCCACAGGTGACGCAGGATGGCGGTGGGCAGGCCTTCTTTCTGCGTGTCGTGGAAGGCCCGGTCTCCGTCGCGAGTGATCTTCGCGGCGTCCAGTCGGCTCGATGTGGTGGCGTCGGTCAGAACGTTGACAGGGTTGCGTTCGAGGCCGAGTCGGGTCAGGAGGTCATCGGCTGCCTTGATGACCGACCTGCGTTGTCCTCCGTGCAGCAGGGCGCCGGCCCAGACTGTGACCCGGGTGGACAGCAGCTGCGCGTCGCCCCCCGTTGCCCGATTCCTGTTGAGGAGTTTCTCGACTTCCGTGTGCCAGTCGCCGAACTCATTGACGATCGCCTGGATCTGCTCCGGGCCGGAGGCCCGGAGCAGACGGTCGGCCAGGCGCCACGCGGCGCGCGCGGACGGGTTGGCCTTCCAGATGTCAGCGAACTCGGTCCTGTCCAACCAGGCCACGCGATCGCCGCGGTAGTTCGCCCGGAATTCCGCTGTGACGAGGGCCCGTGCGTCGGGAGATTCCAGCCGGACGGTGAAGGGCAGCGTGGGCTCGGCCCAGTGGCCGTACCAGTCGGCGGGCGTGGCCAGGATGACGAGGAAGGAGTTGTTCTTGCGCAGCTCCGCCCCGTAGCTGACCAGGTCGGTGCCGAGCCGCTCGCCAGGTTGCTCTGCGAGGTCGGAGAGATCGAGGATGCATCCAATCCCCGCCTCTTTCGGCAGCGGGCGGACCGAGGGCTTGGACCATTCCGGGTCCAGGTCGAAGAGAGCCGGCGGAGGGCTGGTCACGGTACGCAGCAGGCGTATGGCAGCCGTGCGCCGGCCGGTGCCCTGGGCTGCGCAGAGCACGATGACTCCGTATTCGTCCAGCAGCTTGGAAGCGGCCTCCCACTGGTCTGTGTTGCGCGGCGGGACGAACCGGCCGTCCTGGCTCGCCTTGTAGTCGGCGTCGCTCTCGGTGATGGGGACGGGGATCGCCTGATCACCATTCAGGTGCAGGTTGTAGGCCTGGATGCCGTGCTCACCGGAGTGGCTGAAGCTCACGGAGCTGGACTGCGTCTGGCCGTTCGGCTCACCGCCCTCTGGCAGTGGAGGGGAGCCTGCGGGCGCAGCCGACTCGACGGGCTCCCCCGACGGTGGCTCCGCCGACAGCGACGTGATCTCCGTGCCTTCTCGCTGGCCCTGCTCGTTGTCGATCATCACTGCCCCCGCCCGGCGCCGAAGTGGTTGTAGGCCTGGACGCCGTGCTCGCCCGTGTGACTGAAGCTCACCGTGCCCGGGGCCGGGGGTGCCGGCTGCGGTGATGCTCCGGGCGCAGGGGCCGGCTGCTGAGTGGCCGCATCCGTGGTGTCGAGGGGTTCGAAGATGTCCGGGTCCGCGAGCCGCCAGTCGAAGCCGGGGATGTGGACATAGGCCGGCTGCTGGAACTTCTTCACCTTCACCAGGTGCCGCATGAACTGGTCGGGCAGGACATCGCCGTTGACGCAGCCGCTCTCGAAAACGTCCTCGTAGACGCGTTGCGAAATGATCACCGCGGTGTTGGTGATCTCCGGGTTCGCACGGTTCAGCAGGGTGCGCAGTGCGTCGTCGTCCAGGAGTCGGTGGGTGTGCACCATCGGTACGCCCAGCCCGGTGTGCGGCAGCGGGCCGACGTGAATGCTGACCCTGAGCTGCAGGGGCGTACTGGCGGGGCTATCCGCGCGTCGACGCCCCAGAGCCTGCCTCAAGGCACCGGGGAAGCAACCCACCAGCGCGGGCAACACCTCCGGGTCCATGCCGGCGACGTAGCTGTCTCCGGCATGCTGGCCGAACACCCGCAGCTGCCACTGAGCGCTCACGTTGCTGGCACTGAGCGCCTCGGACAGCAACGGCAGGATGTCGGCGTTCACTTGCTGCATGCCCTTGCTGTCCAGCGCACTGAAGTTCCGGGCGTCCACCGCCAGTACGGCCCGGTAGGGCCACAACGGCTCCCACGACGGCAACATGTGCCGCTCCTCTCGTCGGGTGCTGTGCCGCGAAATCGCGGCGAACACGACCCTCGTGGAGCAGCAGGGACGAGATGGTCCAGGACTGGACGGTACGGGCGTGCCCTGAGTCACATGCTGGCGTCGCCCTGGCAGCCGATGCCCCCCGGACGCTCCTTCTCGTCCCGGGCGGCTGCCCTGAGGTGGGCGACATCGTTGATAACCAGGTTCCGGCGGCCGAGTGTGAGGACCCCGGCCGCCTGAAGCTGGCTGAGAGCGTCAAGCGCTGATGAGCGACTCATGGACGCCATGGTGGCCAGCTCCGTGCGGACCATGCCTAACTCGACGACCAGGCCGTCGTCGCCGTACGGGTGGCCGATTTCATCTGCGAGGTGACTGACGATTCGGGCCATGCGCGCCACGCGTGGCAGGTGCGCGAGGTCCGCTCGCAAACGCTCGTGGCTGTTAAGCCGTTCTACGGTCAGCTGGTAGACCACCGTCTCCAGGCGATGACGCTCTATGTAGCCGCGGAAGGCGTGAGCCGGCAGAACGAAGCCTGTACACGGACGGACCGCGGTAACAGTGGCCGAGCGTGGGCGCCCGAGTAAGACGCCCATTTCCCCAAGCACTTCGCCTGGTCCGCGCAGCGTCAGCGTCAGTTCGTCCCCGCACTCATTGATCTGCGTCACCTTCACCAAGCCGTCGACCAGTGCGATGACGGAGTCCGGCGACTCCCCTTCTCGCAGCAGCACGGATCCACGCCGGAACGTTCGCCGACGCGCGCGTTCCACGAGGTCGCGCCATACGTCGGCGGATACCAGGGAGCAGAAGTTCATCAGCGGCCTGCCTTCCTGGTATGTCATCCGACCACGGTCGCGAGAGCGAAGGCGGTGCAGCCCGCAACCGCCAACATGAGCGACCACTGCACACGGCGGTGCTTGATCCAGGCGATCTCGCTCATCACCACCAATTGCCGCGCCAGCGGTGGCAACGGATCTTTGTCCCGGAGGACCTCTTCGAGCGCCGCCGGTTCCAAGTGTCGAACATGCCCGAAGTACAGAAAGTCGTCATCCCGTTCAGGCCCCCGCCGCTCCTTTCGGAGGTTCGGCGAAATGGCCCAGGCGGCGCAGCAGGCGCCGCCCACCATGAGCAAGACGCCGCACCACAGCAACAACCGTGATGCGCCCGAGTCGAGGTCACCCGCGGACCGTTGAGAACTCGCCAGCAGTCCTGAAGCCGTATCTCAACCGAACGTGATCGCTTGATTTCTGCTGGTCAGGCATGGTGCAGCTCCGAATGAGGGAGGGATCCGGCGTCTTGTTTCCCCTCTATGCTCAAGGGGTGCGCGATGGCGTCGGTGCTGGGAATGCTGGAGGAGCGGGAGACAGCGGCCCGTGTGCGGGTGGAAGGGCTTCGGGAGGAAGTCGCGCGGCTGTCCGGGGTACTGGAGGCTGCGGAGATCGAGCTGGACCGGCGGGTGATCGCGCGGGAGGAACTGGTCGAGGCCCTGGCGGCCACGGCTGCCGAGACCACCGCTGTGACCAGGGCGGAGACGGAAGCCGTGTCCTCACCTGCGCCGGTGCCGGGCTCGATCGTGCCGCCTTGGCGCGAAGGACTGCCGGTGACGGTGCTGGCGCCGGACTATCAGCGGATCCTGGGTGTGCTCGAGGAGCGGCAGTCGGCGGGCCAAGGACCGGTGAAGGCCAAGGAGATCGCGGTGGTGCTGGGCCTTCAGCCGACGTCGGCGAAGGTCGAGGGGGTGCGCTCGAAGGCCAGGCGCCTGGCGGAGCGCGGGTGGCTCGTGCTGGAGACGTCGGGGATGTTCAGCGCGGGCCGGCGGCCCGCGGCCGTGCCAGGCGCCGTCCCATCCGCGTGACCATCGACCATCGGATCATCGCCTCGCTGCTGGCCGGCAACGTCTCGTAGTCCCGGGCCAGCCGGCGTGAATGCATCAGCCATGCGAACGTGCGCTCTACTGCCCAGCGCCTCGGCAGCACCACGAACCCCTCCATGTCGTCGGTTCGCTTGACGACCTGAAGGGTCAGCGCGAGTTTCTCCCGTGCCCAGTCGACGATGCCGCCGGTGTAACCGCCGTCGGCCCAGACCAGGCAGATGTCACGGTGCAGGCGCCGCAGCCGCATCAGCAGGCCCATCGCGGCATCCCGGTCCCCGACGTTCGCGGCGGTCACCGCGACGACCAACAGCAGACCGAGACAGTCCGTCACGATGTGCCGCTTGCGGCCACCCACCTTCTTCCCGCCGTCCCAGCCGCGCGAGACGGACGGCACAGAGGCCGCGGCCTTCACCGACTGCGCATCGATGATCCCCGCCGTCGGCTCCACCTCACGGCCCTCCCGCTCACGCACCCGTCCGCGCAGCCGGTCGTGGAACTCCGTGAGCAGCCCGTGCTCGCGCCAGCGGCGGAAGAAGGCGTAGACCCGGCCCCAGTGGGGGAAGTCCGCGGGCATCGCCCGCCAGGAGATCCCGCCCGCGACCAGGTAGCGGATCGCGTCCAGCAGCTGGCGGTGGCAGTAGCCCTCGGGCTGCCCGCCCCGGCCCTTCAGCCAGGCCGGCACCGGCAGCAAAGGCCGGACGGCCGCCCATTCCGCGTCCGTCATGTCGGAGGGATACCGGCGTTCCCGGTCCGGATGGTCGGCCGCGTTGCCGTACACGTGCGCGAGGCAATCACACGATGGAGCAGCCGAGTTGAACTGAACGGGTTCGGACGCGTACAACAACGACACCAGGGCCTCCCGGCGCTGCTCGGTCAGATTCGCATCCCCGAGCTACCGAGAGGCCCTGTCTTCATGCGCGCACAACGGGAAGATCACCCCCGGCGGGAAACCTGTTCGACCCGCACGTTCCATGATCGGTTGAGATGCGGCATCTAGCGGCAGCGCAAGCCGTTGACCTGCGGCAATGTTGTCGCTGACGGGCTTTGGAAGGCCGCAAAGTCACCGGGAACGCCATGCGGGAGTTGGACGAGACGGGGACCGTGACGCGAGACTGGAACAACAGGATCTCCTGGCACTCGAGTGGTCGCAAACCCGAGCTAGGGGCCCCGTACTCACCACCCGGCCGAGATCGCCCGGCCAAGGACCGTGTTCGATCAGAACCAGCTCACGATCGGTAGAGGGTTATTACTCTGCGTTACGAATGGCGCTGTGTTGGCTCGTCCCCCCAGCTGATCGGGAGTGCCGGCGACGCAACCCGATGCCAGCCCGACATGACCTCGGGATACCGGCTTGGGCTCACCAGGTCTTCGCAGCGGCGAGCAGATGCTCACGGACGAGCGTGACGTGAGGATTGATGGAACTGCCTGGGCGTTGGACGAGGTAGGCAGTGTTGATCGGGGGGTCCTCCGGCTGGTGCAGTAGCCGGAGGGCGCCGGAGGCGAGTTCGGTCCGGCAGAGGTAGCTGGGCACGACGCTCCAGCCGGCGCCTGCCGTGAGGGCGGTGAGGACGCTGCGCAGGTCGGGGATGGTGATCGCGGCCTGGACGTGCAGGCGGCGGTCGAAGGCGTGGCGCCAGTAGCGGCGGGCGATGGGCAGGTCCTCGGCGTAGGCGATCATGGGCAGGCTTTCCAGGGCAGTAGGCAGTTCCTGTCCCATGAGCTGTTCGGCCCAGACGGGGGCAGCAACCAGGACGAACTCCTCGTCGGCGAGGAGTTCGGCCTGCAGCGTCCGGCCCCGGGGCCGGCGGGTGGCGACGACGAGGTCGTGGCGTCCGGCCCGCATTTCCTCGAGCAGCGGTTCGGTCAGTCCGATGGCCACCCGCAGCCGGACGCCCTGCGCGACCAGCGGAGCCAGCGTCTGAAGGCCGAGGGTACTCATGAACTCTGCGGGCCCGGCCAGGTGCACCGGTCCCGCGGTGCTGCTCGGCTCCTCGCCGGTGATGTCGGCCAACTGATCCAGGGGGCCTGACAGTCGCGTGGCAAGTTCGTCCGTGTGGGGCAGCGAGGTGACACCGTGCGCCCGGCGTTCGAACAGTTCACGGCCCAGACGGTTCTCCAGCGCCCGGATCTGCGTGGTCACGGTGGACTGCGACAGCCCCAGCCGACGTGCAGCGGCGGTGAAGGACCCCAGGCGGTGCACGGCAAGGAAGGTGCGCAACAGGTTCAGGTCCAGCGGACCGAACCCATGAGTGTCCTGATCGCTCACGGCGTCGAGCCTACGAGGTACGCACGGCAGCCACCTGCCATTCGTCCCCGTGCAGGGCATCGGTTCGTCGATACCTGGTATCGATGCCTTCATTGGCGCGATTTCTTCGGCGGCTTTAGTTTCGAAGGTAGGAGCGCTGACGTTCTGAAGTCGAAACGTCAAAGCGTGAACCCCCAGCTCTCGGAGACCACCACACCATGTCGAAGATCCTTTTTGTGATGACCGGCGCCGACCACTGGACGCTGGCGGACGGCACCAAGCGCCCGACCGGCTTCTGGGCCGAGGAGGTCGTGGCCCCGTACCAGGCGTTCACGGCCGCCGGCCACGAGATCGTCGTCGCCACACCCGGCGGCGTCGTACCGCCTCTGGACCAGGGCAGCTTGGCGCCGCAGTTCAACGGCGGAGAGGTGGGGGCGAAGAAGGTGGCGGACGCCCTCGCCGCGATCGACGAGATTCAGCACCCCATCAGGCTGGAGGACGTCGACCTCGCCGACTACGCCGTCGTCTTCTACCCCGGTGGCCACGGCCCGATGGAGGACCTGGCCGTCGACGCCACCTCCGGCAGGCTCCTCATCCATGCCCTCGCCTCGGGCAAGCCGCTCGGCGTGGTCTGCCACGCACCGGCCGCCCTGCTCGCCGCCACCACGGCCGACGGCGGCAACGCCTTCGCCGGCTATCGGCTCACCGGATTCAGCAACGCCGAGGAGACCCAGACGGGCCTTGCGGCCAATGCCAAGTGGCTGCTCCAGGACCGTCTGGTCGAGATCGGCGCGGACTACCAGGAGGGCGAGCCATGGGCCCCGAACGTGGTCGTCGACCGCAACCTGATCACCGGCCAGAACCCCGCCTCCGCCGGACCCGCCGCAGCCGAAATCCTCAAGAAGCTGGCCTGAACCTCGCATATCCGCTTGCGCCTGGGAGGGGCACCAGACGCTGCTTTCGCCAGCCGGCCCCGTACGGGCGCAGTGAGGCACGCGGACGACATCGGCACCTATGACAACGGCGACTGAGGCGGCCGACTCCTCACAAGCCGTCTCACTCTTCTTTCGCAGGTCGTGGCCATGAAAAAAGCTCGTGATCCGGGCAGCCGCCACAGCCCTGCCTCACCGCCGGAGGCACACAGATGAGCAAGATCCTCGCCGTGGTCACCAACCAGTCGACCTACGGAACGAACCCCCACCGGACCGGGCTGTGGATCGCAGAGCTGGTTCACTTCTACGACCGAGTCCGCCAGGCTGGATTCGAGGTCGACATCGTCAGTCCGGAAGGGGGGCAGGTACCGCTGGATCCGCGAAGCGTCAGATTGGCCGACAAAGAGGTTCGCAAGTACATGAACGATCGCGCGTTCATGTCGAGCCTGGACCACACCAGGAAGGCGGCCGACGTCGACCCGGCCGAGTATGCAGCGATCTTCTACACGGGCGGGCATGGCGTCATGTGGGACTTCCCCGGCAGTGCCGCGCTTCAGCAGGTCGCGCGGGATATCTATGAGAACGGCGGCGTGGTCTCCTCGGTCTGCCATGGTGCCTGCGGACTGCTGAACATCACGCTCTCCGACGGCTCCCTGCTCGTCGAGGGCCGCACGGTCACCGGGTTCTCCACCGCGGAGGAGCGAGTCGCCATGGTGAAGAGCCGGGTGCCGTTCCTGGTGGAGGACGAGTTCCGCAAGCGGGGCGCGAACTATGTCAAGGCCACCATCCCGATGACCCCCTTCGCCACCGCTGACGGCAGGCTCGTGACGGGACAGAACCCCGTTTCCACCAAGGTCGTCACGGCAAAGATCATCGAGACGCTGCGCCAACTTTGACCTTGATCCGCATCGGCCGGACCGGTCCTGCTCGGGAAGTGTCTCTGGGCGTTTGGCGGTTCTGCTCGCGTCTTGTCGGTGACAGGTGGCTTGTTCTTCGAGCTCAGGGCTGTCCGGGTCCTGGGCTCGTCAGTTTCCAGTGCGCGGGCTGGACAGGCAGGCTCGGGCGGAGTTTCTGCGGCGGCCCCGGACCAGCGTGAGCTGCCGGGCGTGCCCTCTCACTCGCATTTTCACAACGTCGGACCGGCGTATGTGCCGTCCGTCAGGCGGCGCGCTCGGAGGAATGTCTTGAAAGCAGTTTCGATCAAGGAACCTGGTGGGCCGGAAGTCCTGCAGTGGATCGATGTGGAGGACCCCGTCCCCGCGAGGGGTGAAGTGGTCATCGACGTCGTTGCCAGCGCCGTCAATCGGGCCGATGTGGCACAGCGGCTGGGGCTGTACCCGGTTCCGGAGGGAGCGTCACCTTACCCGGGCCTGGAGGTCTCCGGACGGATCAGCGCTCTCGGCGAGGGTGTGACGCGTTGGCAGCCCGGCGACGAGGTGTGCGCACTGCTGACCGGAGGCGGATACGCGCAGAAGGTCGCTGTCCCTGAAGGGCAGCTGCTCACGGTGCCCAAGGGCGTCAGCCTGGTCCAGGCGGCAGCGTTGCCGGAAGCCACCGCAACGGTGTGGTCCAACGTCTTCATGACCGGTGGGCTGAAGCCAGGCGAGACCTTCCTCATGCACGGCGGAGCCGGCGGCATCGGCACGACAGCCATTCAGATCGCCAAGGCCCACGGTGCCCGCGTCGTCACCACCGTCGGCGGCCCCGAGCAGGCTGCCAGGGTCCGAGAACTCGGCGCCGACCTCGCGATCAACTACCGCACCGAGGACTTCGCCGAGCACGGCCCCTACGACGTGATCCTCGACGTCATCGGCGGCGACTACCTTCCGCGCAACATCCACTCCCTGGCCCTCGACGGGCGCTTGGTCGTCATCGGGCTGCAGAACGGCCTGACGGCCGAACTCAACCTCGTCGAACTCCTCGCCAGGCGTGCATCCGTGCACGGCACCACCCTGCGCTCCCGCCAAGCTGGACAGAAGGCAGCCATCGTGGCCGAAGTCCAGGAACATGTATGGCCATTGATCGAGAACGGAACGGTGCAGGTCGTCATCGACCGGACCCTGCCCATGGACCAAACCGCAGAAGCCCATCGCATCCTGGACGCCCACCACATCGGCAAAATCGTCCTACTCAACCCCGACGCGGCATGACTCCAAGAGTCGGCCGACCGACCCCGAACCGGTGCACGAGGCGATCGCACCGCGCCAAGCGGGAGCTTTGGACGGAGCGGGGACCGGCACACGGGACTGGAACAACAGGGACTCCTGATACTCGAGTGGCGGCGCGACCCCGAGCTTCCCAGGGGGCTCTGTTCTCGTGCCAGCCACCCGGCCGAGATCACCCGACCTGGGCCGTTGTTCGATCCCAATTGTCCTGATGACCGATAGAGATACGGCTTCTGAGATCAGAAAACTGATCAGCGCCTCTGTGTGTCAAGCGGCTTGGGCGAGTTGGTTCCCGAGGTCGCGTTTCATGATCCGGTAGACCACGTTGGACAGGCGGCGTTTGAGGGCCCTGCGGGCCTCCGTCGGCGTCTTTCCCTCCGCGATCTTCCTCAGGTAGTACTCTTGCCGCGCCCGCCGTCGCGGATCTGGCAGACGGCGATGATGTGCAGCACCGAATTCAATGCGCGATTGCCGCCGGTGTTGAGCCGGTGGCGGACGTTGTTGCCGCTGGAGGCGTCCAGGGGTGCGCTGCCGGTGTAGCTGGCGAAGTGGTGCTCGGTGGGGAAGCGGCTGACATCGCCGACGTGGCCGAGGACCTTGGCGGCCAGCACGGTGCCCAGGCCCGGCAGGGTCGTGAGCGTGGTGCGGGCCGCGGCGAGGGCGTCGCGCATCTCGGCTTCGTTCTCCTTGACTTGCCTGTCCAGCCGGCGCAGGTCGGCCAGCAGATCACGGGCTATGTCGCGGCGGCAGGCGTCGGTGGCGGTCACGGGGCGGATGGTCTTCATGGCGGCGGCGGCCTTGTCGGCGGACAGGCCGGTGGGTGCGCCGCCGTGCAGCAGGTCACGCAGGATGGCGTGGAGCCGGACGCGGGTGCGTTCGTGGACGAGGTCGTCGTGCCGCTCGGTCAGCAGCCGCAGGATCGTGGTCTGGTCCTCGGGCTCGACGGGTCGCAGGTCGTGGCGGAACAGGGCGACTTGGGCGACGTGAAGGGCGTCCGCTGCGTCTGTCTTGCGGTCGCCGCCGGTGGCCAGCAGCCGGGCTCGGGCCGACAGCGTGGAGGGCACGTCCACCACATTCTCGCCCGCGGCGGCCAACTGCTGGGCGAGTGTGCGGCCCAGGCCGCGGGCGCCTTCGATGGCGAAGCGGCGTTCGGGCCACTGCTCGCACCAGCGCATCAGCCGACGGAAGGTGCCGGCGTTGACGGCGAACCGGTGCTGGCCGGTCTGGTAGCCCGCAGGGTCGATGGCGACAGCGGTGTGGGAGGACTTGTGGGGGTCGATACCGATCAGGATCACGGGCAGCCCGCCTTGCACTCGATGCGACAGGGAAGGGAGTGCGGTGGGCACTCTGACTTGAAGTCACTGCGTCGCCTTCATGCCTCTGTCGAGCCTGACGGAGCCGGACCAGACGCACGCGGTCCGGATGCTGGGCAGCGTCTTCCACGGCCACGTCAGCCTGGCGCTGGCCGGAGGCTTCGAGCACAGGACCTTCCATCGCAGTATCAGGCGGTCCAGGTCGGATGAGGACCACAATCTCTTCGTAGCCCATTACTCGTCAGGTGCGGTCACAGCCAGTCGTGTTCGCGGGCGTACCGCGCCGCTTCGTGCCGGGTCTGGGTCTGGGTTTTGCGCATCGCATTGGACAGGTAGTTGCGGACGGTGCCCTCGGCGAGGTGGAGCTGACCGGCGATGTCGGCGACTGAGTAGCCACCTGCCGTGGCGCGCAGGACGTCGACCTCGCGGTCGGTCAGGGGGCTGTCGTCGATGAGGGCGAGTGCGGAGACGTCCGGGTCGATCCAGCGCCGTCCCTCGTGCAGGGTCGCGATGACGGACGCGATGTGTGCCGGTTCAGCGGACTTGCTGACGAACCCCTGGACGCCGAGCTTCAGTGCCCGGCGCAGTACCCCGGGCCGGGCGTGTCTGGTCAGCATCAGGATCACCTGGTCCGGCCGGACGCTGCGGATCGCCGAGACGGCGCTGAGCCCGTCGGCGCCGGGCATCTCCAGGTCGATGACGAGGACGTCGGGCTGGTACCGCAGGGTGGCGCGGACTGCGTCCTCGCCGTCCGCGGCTTCGGCGCGGACGGTGATGTCGCCCTCGAGCGGCAGCAGCGCTGCGAGCGCCTTGCGCAGGAGTGCCTCGTCGTCGGCAAGTACGACGGTGGTCATCGGGCCTCCTGTGCCTCGGGACCGGGCGACGGGATGTCGGCGGCGGTCAGGAAATCCCCGTTCTTCTGGTCCACTGTGAGCTTTCCCCCGTTGTCGGCCACACGTTGTTCGAGAACGGCGAGACCGCTGAGTTCTGAGGGCGGCTTGTCTGGTGCGCCGTCATTGACGATGGTGATGCCTGACTCGGACAACGTGATCCGGACTTCCCGGGCCTGGGCGTGCCGCAGGATGTTGGTCGTTGTCTCGCGCAGGACCTGGCCGAGCAGCTCGCCCGCGTGACTGTCCGCGTCCGCAACGCGACGGATGTGTACCGTGATGCCGGCGGCCTCGAACAGGTTCTTCGCATTCTCCAGCTCAGCGGGGAGGTTGAGTCGACGCTGCGCGTAGACGAGCTCCTTGGTCTGGGTGATGGTGTCGCTGACGAGCGAGTAGATCTCAAGCAGCTCCTGCTCCGCCCGGCCGGGGTCGCGGTGCACAAGCTTCCGTGCAAGGGCGACCTTGAGCTTCACCACGTGCAGGGTGTGACCCTGGATGTCGTGCAGGTCGCTGGCGAACCGTATACGCTCGCGCACCACGGCCAGCTCCGCCTCATGCCTGCGCGACTCCTCCAATTCGTGGACGACATCGTAGAACCGCTTGTTGGGGAACATCAGCCCCGTCACGATGGCGGTGAGGCCCGCGGGGACGATGACATACCTGATCAGCACTTGACGCGGGTCGTCATCCGTCATCAGGAACCGTGCCGCGCCCACGAGAGCAACGTAGGCGACCAGGGTGACGGCGGCTGCGCCACGATGGCGGCGCAGGCGCGGCACGACCAACGGGCCCACGATGGCCAGGCCGAAGATCGCCTTCCCGCTCCCGGCCACCAGCGCACCGAAGAGCCAGACGCCCGCGGCGAGGACCAGGCACGGCACGGCGACCCGGGCCAGACTGCCCGCCGCCCAGGACAGGAAGGCCACCAGTGCCGCGACCACACCCAGACCCAGGACCACAGCGTCCAACCAGGACTCGGCGTCCAACGCCACCATGAGCACCCCGCTGACAGCGACCATCGGGAGCACCAGGATCAGGTTGAGCCGACGCAGCCGTCCCTGTGCCGTCGCCTCGGTAATTTCAGACATCGTTCAGCCAGTATCCGTAGGGAGCTTCCGGTCCACCAGTGACACTGCGTCATGCCTGCCTGGCAGGAATGTCATGGCGCGGACGTGATGCGAAGCCACTATTGGGAGCGCGTCGCGGCCGGTGGAATCGAGGCATGTCCACTACAGCAGTCATCGAGGTCACGAACCTCAACGTCCGCTACGGCGATTTCCATGCCGTGAAGGATCTCTCGTTCCAGGTGGGGCGTGGCGAGTTCTACGCACTGCTCGGCACCAACGGCGCAGGCAAGACCTCGACCCTCGAGGTCATCGAGGGACACCGGCCGGCCCAGTCGAGCACCGTCCGCGTCTTGGGGCAAAGCCCGCGCGACCGCGCTGCCGTGCGCTCGCGGATGGGCATCATGCTGCAGGAGAGCGGCTTCTCCCCGGATCTCACGGTGAAGGAGTCGGTCCGGCTGATCGGCACGCTGACCCGGCGGCACGACAACGTCGACCGCGTTCTGGGCATCGTGGGTCTGACCCACAAGGCGGGCACCAAGGTGTCGCAACTCTCCGGCGGCGAGAAACGCCGTCTGGACTTCGCCACCGCCGTGTACGGCGGGCCCGAGCTGGTCATCTTGGACGAGCCGACGACCGGCCTGGACATCCAGTCCCGCGACGCGCTCTGGGCCGCCGTCGACAGGCTGCGCGACGAGGGATCCACGGTCGTGCTCACCACTCACTACCTGGAGGAGGCGCAGCAACGGGCCGATCGCATCGGGCTCATGCACGAGGGGACCTTCCACCGTGAGGGGACCGTCGTCGAGCTGACGCACACCCTGCCGTCGGTGATCACCTTCGTTCTCCCGGCCGGCGCTCCCGAGCCGCCAATGGGAGCGGTGCAGGTGGACGGGGCCTTCCGCGTGGAGACCTTCAGCCTGCAGGAGGACCTCTACCGCCTGCTGGGCTGGGCTCACGACGCCAGGGTGGACTTCCGGGAACTGGAGTCCGGTCCGACCCGCCTCGACGATGTCTTCCGCGCCATCACCGGCGGCTGAACCCACCAACGCTTTGCCACGAAGGGACCCAACCCCCATGTTCGCGATCGCTCGCAGTGAGCTGATCCAGATCTTCCGGAACCGGCTGGTTCTGGTCACCGGACTTATCGTGCCGGTCGCCATCAGTGCGTACTTCGTCTACCAGTACGAGATCTTCGAGGATATGGCTGGCCTCGGCTACATCGCGGCGATCGTGATGTTCACCGTGATGGCCTTCGGGCTCTACACCACGGCCGTGACCACGCTGGCCTCGCGTCGGCAGAACCTCTTCCTCAAACGGCTGCGCTCCACCGCCGCGGGCGACGTCGATATCCTCACCGGGCTGCTCTTGCCGGTCACCGTCATCGCGTTGGTCCAAGCGGTCGCGATCCTGACCGTGCTCGGCGCGGTCGCCACCGAACCGTCCCAGATCCCGCTCCTCGCGGCTGCCGTCCTGGCCACGCTGACCATGATGGTCGGCCTGGCACTCGCCACGGCGGGGCTCACGAACTCGCCGGAGCACGCTCAGGTGACGACGCTGCCCGTCAGCATGTCGGTGATCGCGGTCGCCAGCTGGGTAGGCCTCACCGGCACCGAAAATCTCACCCTGCTCAAGCGGCTACTACCCGGCGGCGCGGCCACCGAACTGGTCGTCAATGCCTGGGACGGCAGCGTACCCGTCGCGGACTCCCTGATCCTGCTGGTCCCCACACTGGGCTGGGTCGTCGTCGCTGTCGGGCTGGCCTCCCGCCTCTTTCGTTGGGAACCACGCCGATGAACCCGGCCGGGAGCCGCTGGCCCGCGGCGCCCGGCGACGACATCGCCGCCTGCGGTTCCACCACCAAGGCTGTCCCGACCCCGTAAACCACATGCTGCTCGCGGCCCCAAGACCAGCAGCGCCACGTGCCGCCTCTCCTGCCGCCCGGGAGGACGGCGGAGGAGGTAAGCCCGACCATGCGCGCCCTGCTCATCGACCGCTCAACGCCTAGAGGTATCCGTCTCGGTGAGGCGGAAGCACCCCGGCCAGCGCCCCACCAGGCACTGGTACGCGTTGTCGCCACCTCGCTCAACTTCGGCGAGGTGAGCCACGGCATTGCCACGGCGGTGCCGGGGCACGTTCTCGGCTGGGATGCGGCCGGCGAAGTGGAAGAAGCCGCCGCCGACGGATCCGGACCACCTGTCGGCACCCCCGTGCTCACCGTCGGCGCCGATGGCGGATGGGCCGAACTCCGCGCCGTGGACACCGGGGCGCTGGCCCCCGTACCGGTCGGCAGCGATCCTGGCGCGCTCAGCACGCTGCCTGTTGCCGGACTCAGCGCCCTTCGCGCTCTGCGCCGTTTCGGACCGGTGTCCGGTAAGCGCGTTCTGATCACTGGCGCGACGGGCGGCGTAGGACGATTCGCGGTGCAACTCGCCCACGCCCAGGGCGCTCGAGTCACCGCGTCCACAGGCGACCCTGACAGAAATGGCGATGCCCTTCGGGCGATGGGCGCGGACGAGGTCGTTCCCGGGCCCGAGCACGCCGACGGCGACATGGACGCCGTCGTGGACTCGGTCGGCGGGCAGCAGCTGGTGAAGTCCTTCGCGAAGCTGGCCGCCCACGGCACGCTCGTCGCCGTCGGCGACGTCACCTCGCGTCCCGTCACGTTCCCGCCGGGTGCCTTTCTCGGCAGTGAGAACCGGCACGGACGCGCGATCGTCACGTTCTACTCGTTGGACGGCCCTGCGCCCGGCCAGGATCTGGAACACCTGGCCCAGCTGATGGCCGAGAAGGTGCTCACGCCCCACATCGGCTGGCGCGGCGACTGGAGTCGCGCGGATGAGGCCGTTGACCTGCTGACATCCCGCCGCCTCCACGGCAAGGCGGTCCTGGACATCTCAGGCGGTCGGTGACCTCAAAAGTGCCGAATCTCAGCTGACGGGACCGGACCGACGGACAGCCGCTGGTCGCCGCCGCGAACCTCCGCTCATGCCGATTCCCGGATGCACCGCACGACCTGGTCGGAATCCGAAACACTGGCGGATCGGGTCGATCAGGGACCGATGTCGACAGGCCGCTGTCCGGCGTGTTCGATTCCGTGGGTAGTAGTGCCGCCATCACTGCGGGTCGGGAGTGTAGACGGTCAGGAACGACTTCTGGTTCTCGCGTTGGACTTCGGAGGCGTCGGCGTGGGCGGCGGGGAGGCTCTCCCGCCCGGCAGACTGTCAGGCAGGGGCAGCGCGCAAGCCCGAGGGCCGTTCGCTCACTGACCTTCTGGTTCAGCTTCGTTCTTGGCGCGCAGGCACCGCGTCCAGCACCAGCTCCACTGTGGCGAGGAAGCTCTCGCGGGTGAAACCGACGGGTTCGATGCGGCGACCGTAGTGACCCAGCGCGGGAAAGTCTGCCGGGTCGGCGCCCAGCGTGATCACTCGGAAGGTTTCCAGTCTCCGCTTTCGCTCGGTCGGGCCGGAGGATTGGCTGGCAGCGTGCGCGGAGATCAGGGACACGGACAAGGTCACCAGCCTGTGGTACCACTCAGGGATGAGTTCCTCGGGCACCCCGGCGTCGCTGAGGGCCTGCAGGGTCTCCTCGATCACCAGCTGGCTGCCAGGCCCGCTGCCCGGATAGTGGCTGGCGTCCTTCGCCAGCTGCGGCATCGCGGCGTACGCATCCCACGAGCGCAGGGTCAGGTCGACGAGCCGCGCACGCCAGGTCCCCTGCCGCCGGTAGCCGTGCATGGCCTGGACCAGCACATGGTCCACGATCGCGAGCATCAGCTCGGTGCGGTTGCGGAAGTGGCGATACAGGCTGGAGGAGTCGGTACCCAGCTCGGCGGCCAGCTTGCGCATGCTGAACACCTCGTCCCCCTCGGAGCCGGAAAGCAGCTCCACGGCAGCGTCCAAGATGGTCTGCTCGTTCCAACGCTGACGCATGGCGACAGCTTAGTCGAGCGGAGTGGGCGCAGCACCAGACGACGAGAGCGGTGTTGAACGCGATGTTGCGCGCAGTGCGTGCATGCGGTGCAATGGGCCCATGACAGACCTGCACGAGCTGGTCGCCCTGCGGAACGGGTTCGATATCGACCCGGGCGTGCGGAGCCGGCGTGACTCCGGTGAGGTCTACCGGGTGCGATCGCCGCTGGGGCACGAGGCCACCCTCTTCAGCCGCTACGACGATGTCCGGGCCGTACACAGCGATGCCGAACGGCTCCGCCTTGACGCGATCGGCCCGTCCCCCGGCTTGGCAGCCGAGGGCGTGGACGACGAAGAGATGAAGCAACGCCGTGCCGGGCGGCTGCTGATGCTGGATCCACCCGAGCACACCCGCCTGCGGCGGCTGCTGACGGCGACGTTCACGGTCCGGCGGGCCCAGGCGCTGGGCCCGCGGATCCAAGAGATCGTCGACGAGCACCTGGACGCGATGGAGGCCGCCGGTCCGCCCGTCGATCTGGTTTCCGCGTTCGCGTTACCGGTGCCGTCACTGGTGATCTGCGAGTTGCTCGGGGTGCCGTTCGCCGACCGGGCCGAGTTCGGTGCACGCAGCAACCGGTTCTTCGACACGACCATGTCCCCGCAGGAACGGCTGCGGTTGGACGCCGAAGCTGACGCTTACATGCACACCCTGGTCGCACGGCATCGGGAAAAGCCAGGGGACGACCTGCTGAGTCTCTTGATCCGCGAGCACGGCACGGGTGCGCTTTCCGACGAAGAGCTGGTCGGCCTGGCGGACCTGCTGCTGATCGCCGGCCACGAGACCACTGCGAACGTGATCTCACTCGGAACGCTCGCGTTGCTGCGCCACCCCGACCAGCTCGCGCTGGTGCGCGACGATCCGAGCGCGGTCGAGGACGCGGTGGAGGAGTTGCTGCGCTTCACCTCGGTCCTGCACGCCGGCTTCGTCCGGGTAGCTGTCGAGGACACCACCATCGGCGGGCACCTGGTCCGGCGTGGCGAACACGTGGTTACCTCGCTGCCCGCGGCGAACCGCGATCCGGCGCTGCTGGATGGCGGAGACGACCTCGACGTCACCCGTGGCCGCTGTCCGCATGTTGCCTTCGGCCACGGCATCCACCACTGCCTCGGCGCGACTTTGGCTCGCCTCCAACTACAGCTGGCGCTGCCGGCATTGCTGCAGCGGTTCCCCGGGTTGCGCCTCGCCGACCCCGCCGCCAGACCCGCCTTCAAGCACCGTGCACTGATCTACGGCCTGCGGTCCCTGCCCATGGCCTGGTGACCATCGTGAAAGGAACTCCCGTTGACCATCGACGAACAGTCCAACGCCGCGCTACTGACCGAGGACGACTTTCCTGACCACCAGCAGGTGGTTCAACGGTTCGGCGACCTCGCACCGGACGGCACGACAAGCACAGTGGCATTGACGCGTCTGTTCGAGCATCCCCGGGTTGGTCTGCGCTTCTCGCGCTTCGACAAGCTCACGGCGGACGGCGGGTTCAAGCCGTACCAGATCCTGTTTGTCGGCCAGCGTGTCGAACAGCAGACGGCGTTCGGCAAGGTCGGCGCGACCGTCCGGATCGGCACCGGTATCCGCGCGATCGGACGGTCCTCGTACACCTACGGTCAAGGCATGTTCGTCGACGGGCACCTCGTCGCCACGGCTGAAGCCACCATCGTCCTCGCCGACAAGTCCGGGTCGATCACCTTGCCGGACGAACTGCTCGCCGACCTTGAGGAGCTGCAACTGCCGGAAACCGGTGCAGCAGTCGCGTCGAAACCCGACCCGCGTCGCCGCGAGCGGCAGTACTACCCGGCCGCTGCCACCGTCCACAGCCGCGTCGGGGACGTCGACCTCAACCAGCACGTCAACTACATCGCCCAACTGGGCTGGTACGACGAGGCGATCGCGTCCTATGCACACCGTCTGCTGGGAGACGACGCTGCCAGGAAGCTCCCCCGATACCTCCCTTGGCGCTACCGCGTGACCTACCTCGGCGAAGTCCTTCACCCTCGCTCCTACGACATCGGGATCGCCGTCAGCGGACACGACGAGCACACCGTGCACTACGAACTGGGACTGTTCGACGGTGGACAGTGCCTGGGGACCGCGGACGCCGCCGCACCACGCGGCAGGCTTTCCGCCACGGCACTCGCCGACGGCGAATTCACGAGCTGATCCATTGGCGGACCACTCATGACCGGTACGCGCTCACCGTTCCAGAACACAAGTCGATCAAGCCGCAGGCAAGAGAGATCGTCGCTGGCCAGCCGATCAGAAACGTCCTGCCATGCCGCTGAGCACGCGACCGCTGAACGCACTCTCGTGCCGCGAACCGGCCGTTCGCCGCTACAGCCTGGGCGCGGGTCCTCTGGCCATGCGTTCGGACGAAGTGGAGCGTCGAGGTCAGGTGATCGCGGTCGGATCGACGAGTTTGGCCTCCAGGTCGGCGACGCGGCGGTCCTGGAGGCACAGGTTGGAGCGAGCGGCCTCCAGGCCCTCGTCGCCGCATGCGCCACAGACAAGAACCTCGTCGACGAGGCCGCCGCCCGCGTGTCCGTGAGCGAGGTGCCCCGGGACGTGCGGCGCGCGGTCATCGGCACAAACGCCCGAGCACCGCGGGGAGCCGGTGCACAGCCTGGTCAAGGACGACGTTGCCTCGGCGCAGTTGGCCTCGGACCTATTGCGCTCCCATAGCCGTGAACCACTTCATCACGTCGTTCGTCGAGGACAGGCCCCGTGGACACTCGCCACGCCCGTTGCCATGCTGAGATCACAGAAGCGTGGGGAGAGGCATGGGCTTCATACGTCGGATGTGGGCGCGGATGTTTCCGGAGCCGTTCTACGACACCCGTCACCAGCAGCAGAACACGGAGCCCGTGAACATCTCAGGGTGGCTTGAGAGCCCCGAGGGACGGAAGTTCATGCTGACCCTCTCTGAAGCTGACCGACAGGACTTTGAGCGTCTGAGTCGGAACGCTGCAGGCTCCCGGGACCGTCTGCCTCGTTCCCCTGAAGACGTGGAGAAGGCAACTCAGCAGGCTACGCGGGCGTATCAGCTGGTTGATGAGGTGCGCAGGCTCGCGAAGGATGCCGGCCTGGGCGTCTCACGGTGGCTTGAGAACTCCGAAGGACGGAACTTCATGCTGACCCTCTCTGCGTCTGACCGACAGTCCCTGCAGGATCTGCTGCGGCGCTCTGCGCAGACCAAGACGGAAGCCGCGCATCAGTCGATGCGACGGCGCGCAGAGGATGAGGGGCGCTCAGCTCAGAGCGCGATCGACGAACGGTGGCGGTCCGCCAGGAACGCCGAGACGCAAGCCCAGGCACTCCTGGAGGTCCATCAGTCCCCACTGACCGCTCCTGCTGCCTTGGCCATGGCAGCGGCTCTCGCCAGACGCGGCAAGCTCAACGAAGCCAACATGCGCCGGGCCGAAGAGCTCTACGAGGATCGGGTGAAGAAGGCGTCGGCCGACTACTGGCCTACCGGAGAGAGCGTCGTCTCCCTGTTGTTCGGCCCTGGCCACCGCACCTGACGACCGGCACCTCGCCGAGGCCCCCCGTATCTTCTTCGCGGTCCCCTTGCAGGACCGCGAAGAAGATACGGGGGGCGTGGTCCAGCGGAAGCCTGGGGAGGCGGCAGGCGGGGCCCCGTGGAAGCGGCGGGTGCCATGGAGCGTCTCGCGTTTGAGGGCTACGTTGAACGATTCGGTGAGTGTGTTGTCTGCGTTCGTGCCGTGAACCGCTCCGGGACAGGCCCGAGCCTGCATCAGACCCGGAGCGCTTCACACGACGGCACCGCCGCATTGGGCACCGAACGCCCAGGCCAGCGACCTCAGCCACGGCTGTCGCTGGTGTCAGACGGTGTAGCCGCCGTCGATGTTGATCGTCGCGCCCGTAACGTAGGCCGACTCGGAGCCGGCGAGGTAGACGATCAGGCCGGTCAACTCATCGGGAGACGCGAACCGATTGGCCGGGGTCAGTCCGGTCATCAGATCGGCGTGGTCCCCTTCGGACGGATTGCTGTCTGTCGCGATCGGGCCCGGCTGGATGTTATTGACCGTGATCGCCCTCGGCCCCAGCTCCCGGGCCAGTGCTCGGGTGAAACCGCCGATGGCCGCTTTGGTGAGGGAGTACGTCGTGCCGTTCGGGATCGGCATCCGCTCGGCAAAGACGCTGCCGATTGAGATGATCCTGCCTCCGTCGCCCATGTGCCGCAGGGCTTCCTGTGTGGCCACCCACACCGAGCGTACGTTCACCGCGACGTCCCGGTCGAAGTCGTCGACGGTAAGTTCCCCGATCGGTGCGAGGTGGGCGCCTCCGGCGTTGTTCACCAGGATGTCCAAGCGGCCGAAGGCTTCCACGGTGCCGGTGACCGTCGCGCGGACGGCTTCGGCGTCTCCCGAATCGGCCGCCAACGCCACCGCCCTGCCGCCTTCCGACGTGATCTCGGCGACGACTTTGTCGGCGTGGCTCGGGGACGAGTGGTAGGTGATGGCGACAGCCGCGCCCTCACGGGCGAGGCGACGCGCGATGGCCGCACCGATGCCACGGCTCGCGCCTGTGACCAAGGCGACCTTGCCGCTGAGTGGCCCGTTCGTCCTTCCCGCCGAGCCCTCATGAGACGCCGTCTGTGTCGCGCTCATTCACTTCACCTCGATCTTCGAGGAGTTCTCGGCCAGCCAGGCGTCAAAGTCCTTCAATGCCGGATTGATCTCGCGCAGCCGGTTCAGATCGCGGGCGCCGGTGAACTCCTGGTCGAAGTCGCCGTAATACTGGAACATGTTGGCGATCTCCGCAGCCGCCGGGATGTCCAGGGCGCGGAAGACGTCGTAGGGCACCGAGTTGAAGCGCACCGGTTCGCCGAGCGCGGTTCCCAGCTTCTCCGCGTACTGCGCACCGGTCAGGTGGTCGCCGGCCAGGCTGATGGTGGCGCCGACGAACTGCTCACCACCCTTGAGGATGGCGTGCGCGATGCGGCCGATGTCCGCCACGTCCACCCCGGCGAGGAGCTTGCCGTCCTCCAGCGGCAGGGTCAGGGTCAGTGCACCGTCCTCGGCGCGCTGAGGGCCCATGGCCTGCAGGAAGCCCTGGAAGAAGAAGGTGGTGTTCAGGAAGGTCGTCGGCACTCCGGCCTGTGTGAAGAGCTCATTGGCCTCACCCTTGGCGTCGAAGTGCGGCACGTTGTACTTGTCCTGGAGGACGGGCATCCGATCGTCGTCCAGCGGCAGCAGTTCGCGCGTGTCCTCGAGCGTCGACCAGACCACATGACGCAGCCCCGTGGCCTTGGCAGCCCGGACCAGGACGTCTACTTCCTCGGTCTCCTTGGCCGCCGAGCCATGCGCCCAGAAGTTGGTGACGAGGAAGGCGCCGTAGGCACCCTCGAACGCTTGGTGCACGGTCGGCTCGTCGTAGAAGTCCGCCTGGACAACCTCCGCCCCGAGCTCAGCAAGCTCCCTGGCCGCAGGCGAGTTGGGGTTCCGGGTCAGCGCGCGCACCGTGAAGCCCGAGTCCGGATCGGCGAGGATCGCCCGTGCGGTGCCACCACCCTGTGCGCCCGTCGCTCCGGCGACCGCGATGACCTTCTTGTCGCTCATACCAGCTACCCCTGTCCGAGTGGAGAACAATCTAGTTGAGGTATCAACTGAATCAGGATTACGTTGATGCATCAACCTTTGCCCATGAGATTCGGCCAGGTAGCGAAAGCCGTGAATGATCGGTCAATCGACGAGCTGGTGGGGCCGCGCCCGGGCCGAGGGCCTAGTAGTGCTTGGTCAGGTTGGTATCGGTTCCGGTAGGTCGCGGTGACAGGTGGGGCAGGCGCCGGTCCAGAGTGCGAGGAGTAACTGCAGTTCGCGTACGACCTGGTGGAGACAAAGGCTGGCGCCGTCTCTTTTGGGGACCGGGTGATGCGCTGGAGGGTGTAGAAGGCGTGCGCGACGGAGACCAGAGTGACGCGATGGTGCGAGCCGCGCCAGGTGCGGCCTTCGAAGTGGGCCAGGCCCAGGGCCTGCTTCATCACCCGGTAGTCGTGCTCGATGCGCCAGCGGAGTTTCGCGGTGCGCACCAAGGTGGCCAGCGCCGTGTCGGCGGGCAGGTTGGACAGCCAGACTAGAAACCCAGATGATCTGTCACTTAGTGTCAATTTGCCGTACAGTGACACCTGCTCAGGGAGAGTTTCCGCAGGCCTCTGTCCATCGTTCTGGTGTGACGCGTCGTGGGAGGCGAGGAGGGTGACGCCCCCCGTAGGCCGCCCGCCGCCCTCTCCCCGCCACGGAGGCCTCGGCCCGACGCGAAGGATGCAATGAACCTGAACCTCCCGCAGCGGATGTACCTGCTCTGCTACACGGTGGACAAAGAGGAGTTCGAGGCCGTCAACCTCCAGGGGCGTGGGCAGCTTCTGCGCGCCGCGGCCCTGGCCGAGCTGGCCTTCGACGGACTGCTCACCACCCAGAAGAAGAAGGTCGTCCGGAGCCATGCCGAGGCGCCCCACGATCCGTTCCTCGCCGACGTATGGCGTGACGTACCCCCGGAGAAGCCCAAGAGCTGGCTCCAGTTCGTGCACAACAAGGCCACCACCGCGGAGAAGCCAGTGCGTGAGCAGATCGTTGCGGCGGGGGCCGTCTCACCACCCGTCAAGCGCAGTCTCCTCTCGCCGATCGCCTCCCACCAGGTGACCGTCAACGATCCGAAGCAGGTCCTCACCCTTCACACGACAGCTCGCAGCGCCGTGCTGGACGGTGCTGACCCGGCGACTGTCCCGGCGGACGAGCTGGCCATGGCGGTACTCCCCGTCGAGTGCGAAGTGCTGAGCGTCTTCGCCTCGAAGGAAATGCGCCAGCACAAGCGCACGCTCAAGGCTTACGCCCAGCACTTCGACTCGCTTGTCCCCGGACTGCGTGCGGCCCTACGTGACTCGTTCCTGGCGGCCAGGGGCACCGGCGGAGGCTGGGGCAGCTAGGCATCCCGGCGCGGGCGCCCCCACCTCCCCCGCCAGATCTCAAGAGTCAGTCAGAGCCGCCGCATCGCTCGCCCCCCAGCACCACCACACACCCCCAACGTTAAGGAGATTGCATGCCCTCCCCCTCCGCCCTCGGCATCCGGCCGAAAGAGTCAGCGGTGCTGCTGCTCGTGCTGTTCGCCATCAGCGCGTGCAGCCAGTCCGCGCCGCAACCGAAGTCGTCCGCATCCGCTCAGCCGACTGAGAAGCTGTCCCGCTTCTACAACCAGAAGCTCGCCTTCGGACCCTGCAAGGGCTTCGGAACGAGCCCGGCTGAGGAGAAGCTCTACGCGGACTCACGGCTGGAGTGCGCCCGGCTGGAGGTGCCGCTCGACTACGACGCTCCTGAAGGCAGGACGGGGCAGGTCGCGGTGTTGCGCGTCCCCGCACGCGAGAAGTCCGCCGGGTCGCTCCTGCTCAATCCAGGCGGGCCGGGCGGGCCCGGTCTGCCCTTCGCCGCAGCCACCGGCAAGGCCCTGGCAAAGAGCCCGCTGACCGCACGGTTCGACCTCGTGGGCTTCGACCCTCGCGGAGTCGGGGCGACCAAGCCGGCCATCACCTGCTTCACCAACGGGGAGTACCGCAACGGCGACGTACAGACCGAGTTCATCACGTCGGCTGGAGAATTCTCCGCGGACGACACCGGGCGGCTGGTCGAGAAGTGCGAGCAGCGCTCCGGCGGCAAGGAGAATCTCGCCGCAGTGGGAACCCGCGATACGGTCCGCGACATGGACGTCCTGCGAGTTGCCCTCGGCGAGAAGAAGGTGACCTTCCTCGGGCAGAGCTACGGGACGCGGATCGGCGCGCTCTACGCGCAGGCGTACCCGGACAAAGTGCGGGCCATGGTGCTCGACGGGGCGGTCGATCCCCATCTCGGCAGCGAACGGAGGCTGTCGCAGTACGCCGGCCTGCAGCGCTCCTTCGACAAGATGGCCGCCGACTGCGCCACCCGTCCGAAGTGCCCCCTAGGACAGGAATCGGAGCGGGCCACGGAGAACTTCCAGAAGATTGCCCGCAAGCTGCTCGACAAGCCGGTGCCCTACGGAGACGGGCAAAAGTTCACCTTCGACGACCTCGTGGGCTCCGTCATCGTCGCGCTGTACTACCAGCAGACCTGGCCAGCGCTCACCATGGGGCTCACCGAGCTCCAGGCAGGCGACCCCTCCCGGTTCGTGAAGCTGAGCGCCGTCTTCAGCGGACGCAACCCGGACGGCAGCGGCAGCAACTTCACCGACGCGAACTTTGGCATCGGCTGCATGGACGAGGAACGAAAGGGTCCGCAGCAGGCTGGCGAGTTCCGACAAAAGCTCTACGCCAAGGCGCCGTTCGCCGATCCCGGCGGCAGTCGCGAAGGCGCCCGCGACGCCTGCGAGGCTTGGCCAGCCCCGCCGAAGGTCACCTACCCCTTCCCCGACCAGGTCGATGGACTGCCGCCCATTCTGACCGTCTCGATCACCGGTGATCCAAGCACCCCCTACCGCGCCGGGGTCACCCTCAGCAAGGCCCTCGGCGGCAGCCTGCTCACCGTCAAGGGAGAGCAGCACACCATCGCCGCGTCAGGAACCAACCCCTGCGTAAACAAGATCGTCGCTGACTATCTGATCAACCTCAAGACCCCGCCCCCGACAGCACGTTGCGAGGTGTGACCCCTTCGACGCCGAGGCCTGTTCTGCCAGGTTCCTGGGCCGTTCTCGTGGGGCCGCCCAGATCATCCCGGGCTGGCCGTACTCGTTCGTCGCCGCGCTCACCCCGGACCGCACGTCGTGAACGCAGGTCCTGGACGCGGTCCGGTCAGGGCCCACCGGCGACGACGCGACCGTCACCGCCGACCAGCTGCGGGCTGTGGTCGAGCGCCTGGTCGCGGCCGGTCAGTGGCAGTGCGGCGACCGGAACATCCTGGTCATGACGGACACGGGCTACGACGTGATGCGCCTGGCCTGGGTGCTACGCGAGCTTCCCGTCGAGCTGGTCGCGCGCCTTCGTTCGGATCGCGTCCTGCGGCTGCCGAAGCCACCGCACGTCTACGACCCCAAGGGCGGCCGACCGTCCAAGCACGGACCGGAGTTCCCGTCTGGCGAAGCCTGAGACCTGGCCGGAGCCGACGGTGGTGACCATGAACGACACGCCCCGCTACGGCAAGGCCGAGGCCCGTGCGTGGGACCGGGTCCACACCCGGCTCACCCACCGCTCGGCCTGGATCGACCTGGACGGCGAACTCCCCCTGGTGGAGGGCAGGTTGATCCGGCTCAAAGTCGACTGCCTGCCCGGTGGCCGTGACGCGCCACCGGTCTGGCTGTGGTCCTCCGCGACGGCGCCACCCCGGACGACGTCGACTTCGTCTCGTCGTGCTACCTGCGCCGATTCGACCTGAAGCACACGTTCCGCCTATTCAAGCAGTCCCTGGGCTGGAGCCGCCCCAGGCTGCGTGATCCGCAGTCGGCGGACCGGTGGACCTGGCTCGCCGTCGCAGCCCACACCCAACTCCGCCTCGCGCCGCCGCTGGCAGCCAACCGACGCAACCCCCGGGAGAAGACCACCCGCACCGTCACCCCGCTGACCCCGACCCGGTCCAGCGCGGGTTCAGGAACATCCGCCCCACCTCAGCAGTCCGGCCCGTGCACCCAAACCCACCCCGGCCGGGTCCAGGACGGCCACCCGGCTCGAAGAATCGGCCGCCCACCACCCGCTACGACGTGGGCAAAGCCATCAAACGACCCGAGACCCTAGTCGCTCTGCGTGATCGCCCCTCCCCTACAACGCGGAAGGGCCGTCGAACGGCTCACCCCCGGAGCATGTGAGCGGACGCCGTGGCCACTGCCCGCTGGGCGGCGATGCGGTCGACGCGCAGAGGTTCTCCGTAAGCGACCACCTGTTGGCCGGCGACCCAGACGTCGCGCACGGCCCGGGAACCGGCGGCCCACACGAGATTGGCGAGCAACTGCTCGTCCGGGACATCGAGTCCCGCGGCGAAGTGCGGCCCGTCCACGCCGACGTGAATCATGTCGGCCCACGCGCCGGGGCCGAGCGTGCCGATGTCCTGGCGCCCCACTGCGGCGGCTCCACCGCGGGTCGCCATCAGCAGGGCGTCCTTGGCGGTCAGGGCGAGAGGATCCCCGGTCGTCGCACGGGCCATCATCATGGCAAGCCGCATTTCCTCCCACAGGTCGAGGTCGTCGTTGCTCGCCGGTCCGTCGGTGCCCAGGCCCACCGCGACGGAGCCCGCCCGCAGTGCCGTGAGATCGGCGATGCCCGAGGCGAGCTTGGCGTTGGATCCGGCGCAGTGGGCGACTCCGGCGCCGCCGTCGGCGAGAAGCCGGACATCCTGGGCGGACAGGTGCACGGCGTGGGCCGCCAGCAGGCGCCCGTCCAGGAGGCCGACGTCATCGAGCAGTTGGGGGACGGATCCGTATGCCGCCCGCTGTTCCTGGTCCTCCGTCAGGGACTCGGCGACGTGGATGTGCACGAGGGCTCCCCGCGCGGCAGCCGACTCGGCCGTCGCCCGAAGGGCCTCCACGGGCAGGGTGTAGGCGGAGTGCGGGCCGTAGCACAACTCGACACGGCCACCGGGACC
>NZ_JBFALC010000034.1:0-103853 GCF_040656035.1 Streptomyces sp. NPDC050211 | reverse complement strand
GGCGCCGACGGAGCCTGGGCAGCGGGCTGCTCGGCCGCTGCGGGCTTGGGAGCCGGCGGCTTGGGAGCAGCCGGACGTGCCGCCTGCGCCGGAGAGGGCGCGGGGGGCCTGGGGGCGGCCTTCCTGGGGGCACCGGGCTTGGCGGCGGACTTGCCGTTGCCACCGCCCGCCTGGAAGGCGTCAGTCAGTTTGCGTACTACGGGCGCCTCGATCGTCGAGGACGCAGATCGGACAAATTCACCGAGTTCTTGGAGCTTGGCCATGACGACCTTGCTCTCCACCCCGAACTCCTTGGCGAGTTCGTATACCCGGACCTTAGCCACTTCGCTCCTTTTAGGTCCGGGTTGCGTCCGGACCGTCGCTACTTCATGGGCGTACTCATCGCGTGCTCATCGAGTGCTCATCGCAATCTCGACCTACTTCCAACTCGCGGGGTACCTGGGCCGCGCGGGGGTTCCGCACGACGCTTCTTACGGTGTTGCCTGCTCAGCAAGGTGCTGCTGGCAAACCTTCTGTCTGCTCGACGTAGTGGCGCAACGCCTTTGTGTCGAGCGCTCCCGGGGCGCGCAGCGCCCGCGTGAACGCCCGGCGGCGTACCGCCAGGTCGAGACAGACCAGGGCGGGGTGTACATAGGCACCCCGGCCGGGCAGCGTACCGCGTGGATCAGGGACGCATGCATCCTTGATCGCCACGATGCGCAGCAGATCAGTCTTGGCCGCTCGCTTCCGGCACCCCACACAGGTGCGTTCAGGGCACGCGCGGGCTCGCGTCCGGCCAGACACTCTTAAGTCTACCTCCCCGTGCCGACCTCACCCCTTTGGGGCAAGAATCGAACGGTTCTTCACATGGATCTGTCGTGATCTAAGCGACCGGCGGCTTGGATCTATTCCCGGCCCTGCTCGGACGGCTGCTCGGTGTCCGGACGGATGTCGATCCGCCAGCCGGTGAGCCGGGCCGCGAGGCGGGCGTTCTGCCCTTCCTTGCCGATCGCCAGGGAGAGCTGGTAGTCGGGCACCGTCACGCGCGCGGAGCGGGCGGCGAGGTCGACGACCTCCACCTTGGAGACCCGGGCCGGCGAGAGCGCGTTCGCCACCATCTCGGCCGGGTCGTCCGACCAGTCGACGATGTCGATCTTCTCACCGTTCAGCTCGCCCATCACCGCGCGCACCCGGCCCCCCATGGGCCCGATGCAGGCACCCTTGGGGTTCAGACCGCTCCGGGTGGAACGGACGGCGATCTTGGTGCGGTGACCGGCCTCACGCGCGATGGCCGCGATCTCCACCGAACCGTCGGCGATTTCCGGCACCTCCATGGCGAAGAGCTTCTTCACCAGATTGGGGTGCGTGCGGGAGAGCGTGACGGAGGGACCGCGGACGCCCTTGGCCACTCGTACGACGTACGACCGAAGCCGCATCCCGTGTGGATACGTCTCGCCGGGGACCTGCTCCTGCACCGGCAGGATGGCCTCCAGCCTGCCGATGTCGACGAGGACGTTCTTCGGGTCGCGGCCCTGCTGGACGACACCGGTGACGATGTCGCCCTCGCGGCCCGCGTATTCGCCGAGCGTGGCGTCGTCCTCGGCGTCGCGCAGCCGCTGCAGGATGACCTGCTTGGCGGTGGTGGCGGCGATACGGCCGAAGCCGGACGGGGTGTCGTCGAACTCGCGGGGCTCCTGGCCCTCCTCGAGGTCCTCCGGGTCCTCCTTCGCCCACACGGTCACATGCCCGGTCTCCCGGTTGAGCTCCACACGCGCGTGGCGGCGGCTTCCCTCGGTGCGGTGGTAGGCGATGAGGAGGGCGGACTCGATCGCCTCGACCAGCAGGTCGAAGGAGATCTCCTTCTCCCGTACCAAGCCCCGCAGGGCACTCATGTCGATGTCCACGGCTACGCCTCCTCCTCTTCCTTCATGTCCTTCTTGTCCTTGCGGTTGAACTCCACCTGCACCCGGGCCTTGACGATGTCGGCAAAGGCGAGCCTGCGTGTGGTGGCCTTGCGGCCCTTCACACCGGGTACTTCGACGTCCACGCCCTCGTCGTCCACGGTCAGGAGTCTGGCGACCAGCTCCCCGTCCTCGGCGAGCTGGAACTTCACGAGGCGGTCTGTGGCACGCAGATAGTGGCGGTGTTCCGTGAGCTCGCGCTCGGCACCGGGGGTTCCGACCTCGAGGGTGTACTCCCCCTGGCCCATCGCGTCCGTCTCGTCGAGCTTCGCCGAGAGCACACGGCTCACATCGGCGACGGCGTCCAGATCGGCGCCTTCGTCGGAGTCGACGACCACGCGCAGCACCCGCTTGCGTCCGACCGAGTCCACTGCGATCTCTTCGAGATCCAGCCCCTGGGAGGTGACGAGCGGTTCGAGCAGTTCTCGCA
The DNA here is from genome assembly GCF_040656035.1 of Streptomyces sp. NPDC050211. NCBI lineage: Bacteria > Bacillati > Actinomycetota > Actinomycetes > Kitasatosporales > Streptomycetaceae > Streptomyces > Streptomyces sp. NPDC050211. The sequence continues at coordinate 101,483 of NZ_JBFALC010000034.1, read as the reverse complement.
GCCTCTCGCTCTGGGTGGTGCTCATCCGGGTGACTCCTCGGCCGCGTGTGCTGTTGTGGTTAGGTCGCGTGTCTGGTCAAAGGGTATCCGGTCACAGGGGGTGTTGCCGTCCACCGGAACTCGGGCGGGTGCCGGTGAGTGGTATCGGACGTATGCGCGGGTACCGTGATCACGGGCGTGCTGCCCTCCCCTTCGTACGAGCCCCCCGAGGACGTCTGCCGTGCCGTACCCCCCGCTGCCGCGCACCCCATCCGGGCCGCGCAGAAGGAGCCTGCTCATCTCGGTCGCAGGGACCGCCCTGCTCGTGGGCTGCTCGGCCGAGTCCGACGCCGGCGGCACCGGCGGCAGCCCGTCGGCCGCCGACCGGGCACGCGCGCGTGCGGCCCGCGACAGCGAGGGGCTGGTGGCGCGGTACGACGCCGTGATCACCGCACATCCGGCGCTGGCGGAGCGACTGCGACCGCTGCGGGCGGAGACGGTGCGGCATGCGGAGGCGTTCGGGGCCACGGGAGCCAAGTCGCCCTCACCGACGGCTTCGGCGTCCGCGCCGGCCGCCGTCCCCACCGAGGAGAAGGCCGCCCTCGCCGAACTCGCCGCCGCCGAGCGGGCCCTCGCGGACCGGCGGGCCCAGACGCTGCTGGACATGCCGGGCGAACTGGCGCGGCTGCTGGCGTCCGTGGCGGCGGCCGGGGCGGCGCACGCGTATCTGCTGACGGAGGGCGAGAAGTGAGCGAGTCCAAGGACGGCGACCTGAAGGCGCTCCAGGCGGCACTGGCGGCCGAACATGCCGCCGTGTACGGCTACGGCGTCGTCGGCGGACGGATCGACGAAGGACGTCGTACGGAGGCCAGGGCGGCGTACGACGCCCACCGGGCCCGGCGGGACGCGCTGGCGCGCGCCGTGCGGGACCTGGGCGGGACGCCGGTGGCCGCTGCCGCGGGCTACGCACTGCCCTTCGCGGTGCCGGACTCCACGGCGGCCGTCCGGCTCGCCGCGGAGCTGGAGGACCGGGTGGCCGGGGTCTACTCCGACCTGGTGCGCGCCACCGAGGGCGAGCGGCGGCGCACGGCCGCGGAGGCCCTGCGGGAAGCGGCGGTGCGGGCGGTGCGCTGGCGCGGCGAGAGCGTAGCCTTCCCTGGGCTCGCCGAGCGGACCACCGCGACGGCGTCGGCGACGCCCACGGCGTGACGCCTGGAAGGAAAGGGGACGGCTCGCGTATGGCTTTCGAACCGCCGCGGCGTCTGGTCAGGGCGTTCGGTGAGACGGCACCGGAAGGTGACGACTGGCTGGAGAAGCTGCCCCAGGTGGCCCAACAGGCCGTCGCGCTACGCGAGTTGACCGTGGAGCGGGTGCAGGTGCCCGGTGGGCGCAGCAGCCTGGTCGTGCTGGTGCGGCTGCCGGACGGTACGCCCGCGGTGCTGAAGCTCGCCCCGCGCCGGGCGCGCCCGGAGAGCGAGCGGGCCGCACTCGCCCACTGGGGCGGTCTGGGCGCCGTACAACTCCTGGAGCCGTTCACCGCCGAGGGGGCGCTGCTGCTGGAGCGGCTGCATCCGGATATGTCGGTGCGGTCGTTGCCGGAGGCGAAGGCGTTGCTGGAGGCGGCGGGGACGTTGCGGCGGCTGTGGGTGGAGCCGCCGGGTGAGCCTTCCTTCGAGACCGTGGCCGAGCGGACGGGGCGGCAGGCCGTGGCGATGCGGGGTGCGCCCGCGGAGTTTTCGGCACTGGTGAGCGCGGCTCTCGACGCGCGGGAGTCACTGCTGGCCGCGCCGCCCGAGGAGCGGTTGCTGCATGGCACGTTCCGGCAGAGCAAGGTGCTGGCCGGGGAGCGGATGCCGTGGTTGGCGGTGGGGCCGGATCCGGTGGTCGGGGAGTGTGCGTTCGATCTGGCGCGGTTGGTGCGGGATCGGGTGGAGGACCTGATCGCCTCACCGTCGGGGGCGGCGACGACTCGGCGGCGGGTCAAGCGGCTTGCGGAGTCTCTTGAGGTGGATCAGGAGCGGCTTCGGGGGTGGACGTTGTTCCGGGCCGTGGAGTCTGGGGTGCGGGCGCTTCGGGTGGGGCGGCCGAAGGATGCGGAGCTGTTGCTGGAATTTGCCGGGTGGCTCTAGGGGTTGCGTGTTGTCTGCGGGTGCGTGGGGGCTGGTCGCGCAGTTCCCCGCGCCCCTTTGGGGCGCGTCACCTTGGCCTGAGTCGAACTCGTGCTGTCCCTGACCGTCATGACCGTTCCCCGCCGTAGCGTAGTGACGCTTCGTCACGTCCTACGGTCGGGGAACGGCCCGCTGCGTATAGCGCTACGCGGACAGTCGGGCGATCGCCTCGTCGACCGTCAGTTCCTCGCGCTCGCCGGTCCTGCGGTCCTTCAGTTCGAGGACGCCCTCGGCGGACCGGCGGCCGGCGACCAGGATCTGGGGTACGCCGATCAGCTCGGAGTCCGTGAACTTGACGCCCGGGGACACGCCTGCCCGGTCGTCGACCAGGACGCGCAGGCCGGCCGCGGCGAGCTTCGCCGAGACGTCGAGGGCCAGCTCGGTCTGGAGGGCCTTGCCCGCGGCGACCACGTGCACGTCGGCGGGGGCGACCTCCTTCGGCCAGCACAGGCCCTTGTCGTCGGCGGACTGCTCGGCGAGGGCGGCGACCGCGCGGGAGACGCCGATGCCGTAGGAGCCCATGGTCACGCGGACCGGCTTGCCGTTCTGGCCGAGGACGTCGAGCTTCAACGCGTCCGCGTACTTGCGGCCCAACTGGAAGATGTGGCCGATCTCGATCGCGCGGTCGAGCTTGAGGCCGGTGCCGCACTTCGGGCAGGGGTCGCCCTCCTGGACGACGACGACATCGACGTACGTGTCGACCTCGAAGTCACGGCCCGCGACGACGTTCTTCGCGTGCATGCCCTCCTTGTTGGCGCCGGTGATCCAGGAGGTGCCGGGGGCCACGCGCGGGTCGGCGAGGTACGTGATCTTCTCGCCCAGGCCCTGCGGGCCGACGTACCCGCGGACCAGGTCGGAGCGGCCCGCGAAGTCCGCCTCGGTGACCATCTCGACGACGGCCGGGGCGAAGTGTGCCCCGACCTTGCCCATGTCGACCTCACGGTCACCCGGGACGCCGACGGCGACGATCTCGCCGCCGACCTTCACGAGCAGGTTCTTCAGGGTCGCGGAGGCCGGGACGCCGAGGTGGGCGGCGAGGGTCTCGATGGTGGGGGTGTCCGGGGTGGGGATCTCTTCGAGAGCGGGCACGCCGTCGGCGTCCACCGGCTTCAGCTCGTACGTGATCGCCTCGGTGTTGGCCGCGAAGTCACAGTTCGGACAGTCCGCGAAGGTGTCCTCGCCGGCTTCGGCGGGAGCGAGGAACTCCTCCGACTTCGAGCCGCCCATCGCGCCGGCGGTGGCGGCGCAGATGCGGTAGTCGAGGCCGAGACGCGTGAACACCTTCTGATACGCCTCGCGGTGCAGGGCGTACGACTGGGCGAGGCCCTCGTCGTCGGTGTCGAAGGAGTACGAGTCCTTCATCAGGAACTCACGGCCGCGCAGGATGCCGGCGCGGGGGCGGGCCTCGTCACGGTACTTGTGCTGGATCTGGTAGAGGATCACCGGCAGGTCCTTGTAGGAGGACGCCTGGTCCTTCACCAGCAGGGTGAAGATCTCCTCGTGGGTCGGGCCGAGGAGGTAGTCGCCGCCCTTGCGGTCCTGGAGGCGGAACAGCTCGGGGCCGTACTCGTCCCAGCGGCCCGTCGCGTCGTACGGCTCACGCGGCAGCAGGGCGGGGAGCAGTACCTCCTGGGCGCCGATCGCGTCCATCTCCTCGCGGACGATGCGCTCGACGTTGGCGAGGACCTTCTTGCCGAGGGGCAGCCAGGACCAGATGCCGGCGGCGGTACGGCGGACATAGCCCGCGCGGACGAGCAGCTTGTGGCTGAGGACCTCGGCGTCCGCCGGGTCGTCGCGCAGCGTCTTCGCCATCAACTGGGACATGCGCTGGACCGGTGCGTTCGCCATGTGTCTCGTACTCCTGCTGCGTAAGGGTGATGGCAGGAGGTTAGCCGGGCGGTGCGGGGCGGTGGAAATCGGTTAGCGGCGGCGGAGGGGGAGCTGGGCGCCCATCACGGCGTACGGCTTCGGGGCGCTGGGGAAGAGGACCTGGCGGGCCAGGTCCTGGTAGCCGAGGGAGTGGTAGAGGCCGCGGGCCGGGCTGTCGGTGTCGATCGCGGAGAGGATCGAGCGGGGTTCGTCGGCGGTGTCCGTGATCGTGGTGATCAGGGAGCGCCCGATGCCGCGGTTCTGGTAGCGCGGGTGGACATGCAGCTCGGTGATCACGAAGGAGTCGTCGAGCCAGTCGGCGTGGCCCTGGGCGCGGAGGTACGGCTCCACGACCGTGGACCACCAGTGGGAGCGGTCGTTGGGCATGCCGTAGACGAACCCGACGAGACGATTCGCCGCGGTGGCGCCGAACGCCCTTGCCCCTGGGTAGGTCATGTGCCGCAGGACGATCTGGCGGCGTACGGCGACCTCGTCGGAACCGAGTCCGAACGCGACTGCTTGGACTGCGAGTGCCTCGTCGATCCTGGCGGGGAGATCAAGGGGGCCGATCACGATGTCTTCGGGGTGGCGGTGGCCGTGACCGGGAAAACGCAGCATGTCGGGGAGACTACAGGGGGGTTCGGGCCGTCGGTTTCAGAAGAGCACGCTCATGAACGCCCCGACTTCCCGGAAGCCGACGCGCCTGTACGTCCTTCTCGCCGCCGTGTTGAAGTCGTTGACGTAGAGGCTGACGACCGGGGCCACGTCCGCCAGGGCGTAGCGCAGTACCGCCGCCATGCCCGGGGCCGCGATGCCCCTCCCCCGGTACTCGGGGGCCACCCATACGCCCTGGATCTGGCAGGCGCGGTCCGTCGCGGCGCCGATCTCCGCCTTGAAGACGACCTTGCCGTCGGGGCCGAGGCGGGCGAAGGAGCGGCCGGAGCCGACGAGTTCGGCGACCCGGGCCTGGTAGAGGAGGCCGCCGTCGCCGGCCATGGGTGAGATGCCGACCTCCTCGGTGAACATCGCCACGCACGCCGGCATGATCGTCTCCATCTCGTCCTTGCGGATGCGGCGGACGTACGGATCCGGGGGGATGTCGGCGGAGAGGTGGTCGGTGACCATGAGGGGCTGGTGGGAGCGGACCTCGCGGGCCGGGCCCCAGCTCGGTTCGAGCAGGCGCCACAGCTGGGCGGTGGCCTCGGCGGGGCCGACGATGGAGGAGCAGCGGCGGCCGGCCCTGCGCGCCCGGTCCGCGAAGGCCCGTACGGCCCTCGGTGTCGCGCAGATCGGGACGAGGTTGGCGCCCGCGTAGCAGAGGGACGTCAGCATGCCGTCCTCGTACCAGCCCCACATCTCGCCGCCGAGCCGCCACGGGTCCAGGCCCGCGATCTGCACCCGGGATGCCACGAAGGCGTTCGCGACCGGCTCGCGGTCGAGAACGGCGAGCGCGGCGTCCAGGTCGCTCGGTTCGAGAACCCGGGAGGTGGTCTGGGTCAACACGTGCGGGGCCCTCACCCTAAGGTCTGCTGATCTCCGCACTGTACCTGCGGAAGCTGAGCGGCGCCGCCCCCGTGGAGGTGGGCGCCCGGGCCGAAAATCGGCCGACGATCACTCGTCCGGGATGTCGAGGGTGACCTTGGACAGGGGGCAGCCCACGCACGCCAGGACATAGCCGTCGGCTTTCTGCCGTGGCGTGAGGCAGTTCGGCTCGTTCTGTGTGACCTCTCCGCTGCGGAGCCGCACCATGCAGTCGCCGCAGTTTCCGACCGTGCAGGAGTACGGCATCGGCAGCCCCGCGGCGAGTCCCGCGTCGAGGAGCGTCTGGCCGGGCTCGACCACCACCGCGCCGATGGGGTGCCCGTCCTGCTCGACGGTCATCTCCTGCGGCACCGTCGTCGCGGTCCCGGGGTCCGCACTGCTCGTGTAGCGCTCGTGGTGCACCATCTCGTCCGGGACCCCGAGCCCGGCCAGAACGCCCTGGACGGTGTCCATCAGCGGTTCGGGACCACAGACGTAGTAGTGGGCGTCCCGGGAGGGCGACCGGCCGGTGACCCAACGACGCACGCCGTCCGCGTCGAGCCGCCCGTCTGTGCGGGTCAGGACGTGGGTGACCGAGAGCCTGTCGGGATTGTCCCTGGCCAGCCGGGTCAGCTCCTCGGCGAAGATGATCTCCTCCGCGCTGCGGCTGCTGTAGAGCAGCGCGATCCTGTCCCGGCCCGGCCGGACGGCGAGCCGCGTGCGGATCATGCTCATCATCGGCGTCACGCCGCTGCCCGCCGCGACGAGCACGATCTCGTCCGGAGGCTGCGGCCCGACGTGGAAGGACCCCGACGGGCCACGCACCGCGAGGCGGTCCCCGGCGCGCAGATTCCGGTGCACGTGGGTGGAGAACCGGCCGCCCTCGACGTGCTTGACGGTGACCTCCAGCCGGGACGACCCGGGCGCCGACGAGGCCGAGTAGGCCCGTCGCACCGGGCGGCCGTCGATGTCGGCGACGAGCGTGAAGAACTGGCCGGGCCGGAAGTCGAACGGTCCCGGGTTCTCGGCGGCGTCCTCCAGCACGAGGGTGACCGCGCTCGGTGTCTCCCCGCGCACCTCGACGATGCGCACCTCCCGCAGGAGGTGCTCCGTCCCACCGTCGTCGGCGGGCCGCCGGCGCGGGAAGCCACGGCGCCGGCCGCCCGTGCCGGGCTCGACGTCCTCGTAGCCCTCTTTCCGCAGCCCGGAGCGGTAGACACGGTTCCCCACCAGCCGCAGCAACCAGTTCACTCCCGGGATCGCCCCGACGACCTTGAGCAGGAACGCGGGTGGACCACCGTCGGCGTCGGCCGCGTTGGCGGTGAGATGTTCTCCTGCCAGCGCCATCAGGTCCGGCATCGCGCCGCGGTCGAGGTGCGCGCCGGGGGTCCACAGCCGCGAGCGCGCCACGGCGTCGTTGCCGGTCACCTCGGCGTGCTCGACGTCGATGAGCAGCGCCAGGTGCGGGGGCATCCCGCGCAGCGCCATCGTCTCCAGCAGCGCGGGATCGTCGGTGATCGCGCCGCGGCCGCGGACGTGCAGCGCACCGCTTCGCCCCGGAACGAGCGCGGCGAACGAGAGCCTGTCGTCCTGCAGCAGGTTGTGGAGCGTGTCGGCGCGTTTGTTGCCCTTGCGGTCCGGGATGACGAGCGTGCGGCCGTCCAGGATCCGCGCCACCGCATGCCGGTCTCCGCGCGGGCTCGTGTCGCTGCCACCGGAGGAGTCCCACGTGGACAGTGCGAGAAACGGTGCCGCGGCCAGGAATTCGGCGACGCCGGGTCCACGCAGGGGCCCGTCACCCGCGGGTTCGGTGGCCGGCTCGGCAGGGGCGGGCGGCTGCCACAGCCGGGACCGGAGGACGGCCTGTGCGCAGTGCACGTACGCCTCCTCGACGTCGACGGTCGTCTCCGCGCCCTTGCGTGCGGCCACCGAGCCGTTGACGCGCAGGATCTCGCCGACACCCGGCAGGAGGAAGAAAAGCGAGACCGGACCGTGCGGGTCGCCGGACTCGGCCAGGGAGAACGAGATCCGCGTGGGCGAGTGGACGCGTGCGAACCCCGGAGTGCCGCCGATGAAGGTCGTCCTGCTGGTGCCGTCGGCGTCCCGGTAGCCGAAGGCCGCGATCGGACACCGGGCGAGGACGGTCCGGCAGCCCTCGTCGAGGGCGCTGATCTGCTTGAGCATGACCACCGACGCCGGACGGCCGACGGTCGTCTCGACCTCGTCCACCGTCGTCACACGGCGCATGCTGCTCAACCGGTTTGCTTGCTGCGCCTTGTTTTCCCAGCTCATGGCACTATTGTGAGCAATAGCTCAGCTCTCTGGCTACTCGCTTTTCATGCCTTGAGGAGGCCTCCGGATGCCGTCGGCCGACCGCCGCCTTCAGCCACGTCGCAAGCCCCGCCAGGTGCGCGCCGAACTCACCCGCGAGCGCATCCTCACCGCCGCTGCTCACGTTTTCACCGAGTTCGGCTACGCCGCCGGCACCACCAACCGCATCGCCGAACGCGCCCGCATCTCCATCGGCTCGCTGTACCAGTACTTCCCGAACAAGGACGCCATCCTTGCCGAGCTGATGGTGCGGCACCTCGACCGAGGCACGTGGACCGAGGCCGAGCAGCTCGATCTGTCCGCCGGGAGCCTGGAGGCAACGGTGCGGGCACTGGTCCGCGACGCGATCAACAACCACCGCGACGATCCGCAGCTGTTGCGGATCATGCTTGAGGAGGCGCCGCTCTCGCAGGACGTGCTCGATACGATCAACCGGCACGGTAAGAAGCGCGTCGGTCAGGTGCGTGATCTCCTGGCCCGGCACCCGGATGTCCGCGTGCGGGACCTCGACACCGCGGCCGAGCTCATCGTGTTCACAGTGGAGACGAACACGCACAAGCTCATGGCCGACCCTCGGACCATCCCGGTCGAGACGCTCGAGAACGAACTGGTGGACATGGTCACCCGCTATCTGCGCGGCGATCAGTAGCCGCTCACCAACAGGGCGCGGTCGCGGTAGAGCCCGGTGTCATAGGCGAGGGGCCGCCCGCCCCGTCAGCCCGCCACCGATACCGACGGCTCGCCCGACTCGGTTCCGTCTGCCTCCATCTGTTCGGCCAGCTTCATGGCCTCTTCGATGAGGGTTTCTACGATCTTGGATTCCGGGACGGTCTTGATGACCTCGCCCTTGACGAAGATCTGGCCCTTGCCGTTGCCGGAGGCGACGCCGAGGTCGGCTTCGCGGGCCTCGCCGGGGCCGTTCACCACGCAGCCCATCACTGCTACGCGGAGGGGGACCTCCATGCCGGTGAGGCCCGCGGTGACTTCCTCGGCGAGCTTGTAGACGTCGACCTGGGCGCGGCCGCAGGACGGGCAGGAGACGATTTCGAGGCCGCGCTGCCTGAGGTTCAGGGACTCCAGGATCTGGTTGCCGACCTTGACCTCCTCCACCGGAGGCGCGGACAGCGAGACGCGGATCGTGTCGCCGATGCCCTGGGAGAGGAGGGCGCCGAAGGCCACCGCCGACTTGATCGTGCCCTGGAAGGCCGGGCCCGCCTCCGTCACACCGAGGTGGAGGGGGTAGTCGCACTGGGCGGCGAGCTGGCGGTACGCCTCGACCATGATCACCGGGTCGTTGTGCTTGACCGAGATCTTGATGTCCCGGAAGTCGTGCTCCTCGAAGAGGGACGCCTCCCAGAGGGCGGACTCCGCGAGCGCTTCGGGGGTCGCCTTGCCGTACTTCTGGAGCAGGCGGCGGTCCAGCGAGCCCGCGTTCACGCCGATGCGGATCGGCGTGCCGTGGTCCTTGGCGGCGCGCGCGATCTCCTTGACCTTGTCGTCGAACTGCTTGATGTTGCCGGGGTTGACGCGGACCGCGGCGCAGCCCGCCTCGATGGCGGCGAAGACGTACTTCGGCTGGAAGTGGATGTCCGCGATCACCGGGATCTGCGACTTGCGGGCGATGGTCGCGAGGGCGTCGGCGTCGTCCTGCGTGGGGCAGGCGACGCGGACGATCTGGCAGCCGGACGCCGTGAGTTCGGCGATCTGCTGGAGCGTGGCGCCGATGTCCGACGTACGGGTCGTGGTCATCGACTGGACCGACACGGGAGCGTCTCCGCCGACCGCCACGGATCCGACCTGGATCTGCCGGCTCTTCCGGCGCTCGGCGAGCTTGGTCGGAACGGACGGCATACCGAGAGAAATCGCAGTCATCTGCAGTGCAACCCCAAGTCGTGGATCAAGTCCGGGTCCCGTCGAGGGCGGGCTCCAGGCTTCGAGATTACGGCACCGGCCTGGGCCCGGGCACATCGCGCTCGTAAACCCACTCGATGGAGAACGGCCCAGCGCAGATCGTGCTGGGCCGCCGCGAACTCCGTATGACTAGGAGATTCTCACCGGGTTAACCACGTCCGCCACCAGCACGAGCAGGGTGAAGCAGATGAAGATCCCGGCCACCACATAGGCCACCGGCATCAGCTTCGCCACATCGAACGGGCCGGGGTCGGGGCGGCGCAGCACCTTCGCCAGGTTGCGGCGCAGGGACTCCCACAGGGCGCCCGCGATATGGCCGCCGTCCAGCGGCAGCAGCGGGAGCATGTTGAAGAGGAACAGGGAGAGGTTGAAGCCCGCGACCAGCATCAACGCCATGGCGAGTTGTTGCGTCGGCGGGATGTCCAGGGTGAAGATCTCGCCGCCGACGCGGGCCGCGCCCACCACGCCCATCGGGGAGTCCGCCTCGCGCTCGCCGTCACCGAAGGCGGCGTCCCACAGGGCGGGGACCTTGCTGGGGATGGCGGCGAGGGAGTCGACGGCGTCGCCCACCCGCTCTCCCATCCAGGTCAGGGAGTCACCGAAGTCCTGTTTGACGATGCCGGTGGCGGCGCTGAAGCCGAGGAAGCCCGCCGAGACGAACTCGCCCTGGACGATCTGGCCGCTGGAGTCCTTCTTGGCGACCTGGTTGGCGACGATCTTCGCGTGCAGGGTGACTTCCTCGCCGTCGCGGTCCACGACGATCGGGACGTCCTTGCCGGGGTTGGCGCGGATGAGGTCGGAGAGCTGGTTCCATTCGTCGGTGCGCACTCCGCCGAAGGAGACGATCTTGTCGCCCGCCTTCAGACCAGCGGCCGCGGCCGGGGAGGCGGGGTCGGACTTCTCGCAGGTGTCGCGGTTCTCGGTCTGTGCGATGACGCACTGGGAGACCGAGCTGACGGTGGTGGTCTGCTGGGAGATGCCGAAGCCCATCAGGACGGTGAGGAAGAGCGCCACCGCCAGGATCAGGTTCATGAAGGGGCCCGCGAACATCACGATGACCCGCTTCCACGGCTTGCGCGTGTAGAAGAGGCGGGTCTCGTCGCCGGGCCGCAGTTCCTCGAAGGCCGCCGAGCGGGCGTCCTCGATCATGCCGCGCCACGGTGAGGTGGAGCGGGCTTCGAGGCGGCCGTCGGGGCCGGGCGGGAACATGCCGATCATGCGGATGTAGCCGCCGAACGGGATGGCCTTGATGCCGTACTCGGTCTCGCCCTTCTTGCGCGAGAAGATCGTCGGGCCGAAGCCGACCATGTACTGCGGCACGCGGATGCCGAAGAGCTTGGCCGTGGACAGGTGCCCCAGCTCGTGCCACGCGATCGAGACCAGGAGTCCGAACGCGAAGACCACTATGCCGAGGATGAACATCAAGGTCGTCATGCACGGGCCTCCGCCGTCAGTGCCGCCAGTTCGCTCGCCCGGGTCCGCGCCCAGGCCTCCGCCTCGAGGACGTCCGCGACGGTGAGTGAAGTTCCCGTACGCGGTGTGCCGTGCTCCTCGACCACGCGCGTCACAGTCTCCATGATCCCGTTGAACGGCAGTGCGCCGGCCCGGAAGGCCTCCACGCACTCCTCGTTGGCGGCATTGAACACCGCCGGGGCCGTGCCCGCGAGCTGCCCCACATGCCGGGCGAGTCCGACCGACGGAAACGCGTCGGTGTCGAGCGGGAAGAACTCCCAGGTGGACGCCTTGCTCCAGTCGAACGTGGGCGCGGCGTCGGGGACGCGTTCCGGCCAGCCGAGGCCGATGGCGATGGGCCCGCGCATGTCGGGGGGCGTCGCCTGGGCGATCGTGGATCCGTCGGTGAACTCAACCATCGAGTGGACATACGACTGGGGATGCACGACCACCTCAATGCGGTCGAAGGGAATGTCGTAGAGGAGGTGTGCCTCGATGACTTCCAGCCCCTTGTTGACCAGGGTCGCGGAGTTGATCGTGATCACCGGGCCCATCGCCCAGGTGGGGTGGGCGAGGGCGTCCTCGACGGTCACGCGGTCCAGGTCGGCCTTCGTACGGCCGCGGAAGGGGCCGCCGGACGCCGTGACGACCAGTTTGCGTACGTCGGCCCGCGAACCGGACGCCAGCGCCTGGAACAGGGCCGCGTGCTCGGAGTCGACCGGGATGATCTGGCCGGGCTTGGCGACCGCCTTGACCAGCGGGCCGCCCACGATGAGCGACTCCTTGTTGGCGAGCGCGAGGGTGCGGCCCGCCTCCAGGGCGGCGAGGGTCGGGGCGAGGCCGATCGAGCCGGTGATGCCGTTCAGCACGGTGTGGCAGTCGGCGGCGGCGAGTTGGGTGGCCGCGTCCGGTCCGGCGAGGATCTCGGGGAGCGGCTCCCCCGCGCCGTACTCGACGGTGAGGGCCTCGCGCAGCGCCGGTACGACGTCCTCGCGGGCGACCGCGACGGTACGGACGCGCAGCCGGTGCGCCTGCTCGGCGAGGAGGGCGACCCGTCCGCCGGCGGCGGAGAGTCCGGTGACCCGGAACCGGTCCGGGTTGCGCAGGACGAGGTCGATGGCCTGCGTGCCGATCGACCCGGTGGAGCCGAGGATGACCACGTCCTTCGGACCGTCGCCCGTCACCGGGTCATAGACGAGGTGCGGATCGGCGAGGGGGGCTGGGCTGTCGCTCATCCCTCCATTGTGGCCGTAAGGACGGTGTGTGAGGACAGCGCGTCCCCGTCACGGCGATGTCGGCCGTCGCGTGAACGACTCCCATGCCGTAGGCCCGGGCAAGCTGCCGCTCAGTCGACAACCAGGTCCGCGGGCGACACATCAAGGACGTATGCGATCAGCAGCAGGTCGTCGAGGCTCGTGTCGTAGGCACCGCGTTCGACTTGGTCGATCCGGTTGCGGCCAAGCTTTGTCGCCCTGCCCAGATCCTCCTGGCTGAGTCTCTGGGCTTCCCGCACGGCGCGGACACGCTCTCCAAGCGCGCGGAGGCGGTCAAGAACCCAATCGGGCCGGGTATCGGATCGCATGGGTTCACTCTGCCGCATGCCCCGTTGCACGAGGGTCGCCGGGGCGAGACGCCCCCAGCCGCCGGACAGGGTGTCCCCTTCACGAGGGGACACCCTTGGGTGTCTCACCGGATCGGTCGGTGCACGTTCTCCTTCTGTGAGGGCCCGGGGGTTGCGTCCGCGATCCATGGGCCCTCGCCCGAGGGGTCGACGATGCCTTCCTCGAGCCAGGTGTAGGCGCCGCCAAGAACTCCCTTGACGACCTTGCGGTCCAGGTCGTCGGTGTTGGTCCACAGGCGGCCGAAGAGTTCGTCGATGCGGATGCGGGCCTGGCGGCAGAAGACGTCGGCGAGTTGGTAGGCCTCGCGGCCGTGATCGCCCTGGCTGCGCAGGAGTTCGGCCCGGACGCAGGCCGCGCTCATCGCGAACAGCTCCGCGCCGATGTCGACGATCCGGCCCAGGAAGCCCTGCTTGGTCTCCATCCGGCCCTGCCAGCGGGACATGGCGTAGAAGGTGGAGCGGGCGAGCTTGCGCGAGGTCCGCTCGATGTACCGCAGATGCGGCGAGAGGTCGACGCCGCGGTTGAACTCGGCGTACGCGCGCGGGTTCTGGCCCGGTCCCGCGACCAGCTTCGGCAGCCACTTCGCGTAGAAGACACCGGCGTTCCCGGCCGCCTTCGCCTTGTCCTGGAGGGACTTGTCGGGGTCGATCAGGTCGCCGGCGACCGAGAGGTGGGCGTCGACCGCCTCTCGGGCGATCAGCAGGTGCATGATCTCGGTGGAGCCCTCGAAGATCCGGTTGATGCGCAGGTCGCGCAGGACCTGTTCGGCGGGGACCGCGCGTTCGCCGCGGGCGGCGAGAGACGCGGCCGTCTCGAAGCCGCGGCCGCCGCGGATCTGGACCAGTTCGTCGGCGACGAGCCAGGCCTGCTCGGAGGCGAAGAGCTTGGCCAGCGCGCCCTCGATACGGATGTCGTTGCGGTCCTCGTCGGCCATCTGCGACGACAGGTCGAGCACCGCCTCCATGGCGAAGGTCGTCGCCGCGATGAAGCTGATCTTCGACCCGACCGCCTCGTGGTGAGCGATCGGCTTGCCCCACTGCTCACGCGCGGCCGACCACTCGCGGGCGATCTTCAGGCACCACTTGCCGGCCGCGACGCAGGACGCGGGCAGCGAGAGGCGGCCGGTGTTCAGCGTCGTGAGCGCGATCTTCAGGCCCGCGCCTTCGGGGCCGATGCGGTGGGCGGCAGGGACCCGGACCTGGTGGAAGCGGGTGACGCCGTTCTCGATGCCGCGCAGGCCCATGAAGGCGTTGCGGTTCTCGACGGTGACACCGGGCGAGTTGGTCTCCACGACGAAGGCGGTGATGCCGCCCTTGTGGCCCTCGCTCTTCGGCACCCGGGCCATCACCACGAGCAGGTCGGCGACGACGCCGTTGGTGGTCCACAGCTTGACGCCGTCGAGGACGTACTCTCCCCCACTCTCGAATTCGCTCGAGCGGGAGGTGCCCCCATCGTCGGGGATCGCGCTGGTCGCGAGCCGTGCCGGGTCGGAGCCGACGTCCGGCTCGGTGAGGAGGAACGCGCTGATGTCCGTGCGGGCGCAGCGCGGCAGGAACCGCTCCTTCTGCTCCTGCGTGCCGAACAACTTCAGCGGCTGCGGTACGCCGATCGACTGATGCGCCGAGAGCAGCACCCCGATCGCCGGGGAGGCCGAGCCCGCCAGGGCCAGCGCCTTGTTGTAGTACACCTGGGTGAGGCCGAGCCCGCCGTACTTGGTGTCGATCTTCATGCCGAGGGCGCCGAGCTCCTTGAGCCCGTCGATGACCTCGTCGGGGATCTGGGCCTCGCGCTCGATCCGGGCCGCGTCCACCTTGGTCTCGCAGAAGTCGCGCAGCTTGGCCAGGAACTCCTCGCCACGCTGCACGTCCTCGGCCGGCGGGGTGGGGTGCGGGTGGACCAGATCGAGCCGGAAGCGGCCCAGGAACAGTTCCTTGGCGAAGCTGGGCTTGCGCCAGTCCTGTTCCCGGGCGGCCTCGGCCACCTGGCGTGCCTCGCGCTCAGTGACTGAGGGCTTCGTGGGTGCTGCGGACATGAGGCTCACCTCGCCGCGAATAGGGATCTTGGGGCCGCACGTTACTGACTGGTGCTACTGGATCGTTAGTACCCGATACGGGACGACCCCACCACCCCTCGCGCGGTTGAAGGTCGCCGTCAGGTCAGCGGGTATGCCTTGAGGCGGTCGCCGCGCAGGACGTAGAGGGTCCGGTCGTCGGCGAGGAGTTGGGGCTCGGTGGCGGCGTTGTCGATGGACTTGAGTGTCCAGGCCGTGCGGTGGGTGCGCAGGTCGACGGCGACCGCGTCCTCCTCGGGGGAGGTGAGATTGACGGCGCTCTGGGGGAAGACGTAGCCGCCGGCGAGCAGCGGGGGCGGGGCCGCGCCGGAGCCGATGGTGCCGGGGCGCTCCCAGCTCCACAGGGGCTTGCGGCGGTCGCTGCGGACGGCCATCAGGTCCTGGCCGACGAGGGTCAGGTAGATCGTCCTGCCGTCGATCGTCGCCCCGCCGTACAGGATGTCCCCGGCCAGCTCGGTCCCGGTGTCCTCGGGGTCGAGGCTCCAGCGGGTGCGGCCGGTGCGCAGGTCGAGGCTGAGGCAGCCGCGTCCGGCGACGAAGGCGATGCCGTGCCCGGCGGTGACGGTGCGGTCGGTCAGCTTGTCGGTCCAGTCGGCCTTCAGGGCGGTGGTGGACAGGGCGCGGCGCCACAGCGGGGCTCCGGTGTCGGCTCGGTAGCCGGTGACGGCGTCGTTCTCCAGGAAGACCAGCACTCCGTCGGCGACCGCTCCGACGGCCCGCTCTGCGGGGCTGGGCGGCAGGCGGCGGCGCCAGCGCAGCCGGCGGTCGGTGACGTCGTAGGCGAGGAGCCTGCGGTCGAGCTTCGCGCGGTCGTCGCCGAAGGTGGCGCGGGGCTCGTGGGCGATGACGTAGACGGTCCGGCCGTCGGTCGCGAAGACCGGGTCGAGGTACAGGTCGAAGCTGACGCCGAGCGGGGCCGAGTACCAGACGCGGCCGTCGGCGGCCTCCACCCCGGCCAGCCGTCCGCGGCGGGCAACGCTGCGGATGACGGCCGCCGTACCGCAAGCGGTGAGACAGGCGCCGGCGACCCGCTCGGCGGTCCAGCGCAGGGTGCCCCGGCGGGCGTCGATGCCGTGGGTGCGGTGGTCGCTCGCCGGGACGAGGAGGGTGCCGCCGATGAGGGCGGCCCGCTCGCCGACGCCCCGGTTCACGGCGAAGTCGCGGCGGTGTTCCCAGCGAGCGGTGGGAGCGCCGCCGGATTCACTCGGGGACGGGGAAGGGGACCGCACGGGCGTGGCGCCGGTGGGCCGCTCCTCTTCCGGCCGCGTCGCCCCCGCCGCACCGCCCCCTCCCGCGAGGGCCACGGCGGCGGCGCCGGTGAGCAGCCGTCGGCGCGTCGGGCGGGGCTGCGGCGGGCGTGTGCGGGGCGGCGGGGCGTGTCCGATGCGCGCGGTGCGGGCGGCGATGTCGGCGAGGACGGCGCCGGGCAGCCGGTCCCCGAACCAGCCCTCGCCGCCGATGCGTTGGGCGACGGCGGCCCGCGGTGGGCCGTCGCTCGGGTTCCTTGGCGAGGCAGTCGGCGAGCAGCGGACGTAACGCGTCGGGTACGGCGGTGAGTTCGGGCTCCTGGTGAGTGACGCGGTAGAGCACCTCGCCGGGGGCGCCCTCGCCGAACGGCGGGAGGCCGCAGGCGGTGTACGTCAGCACGCAGGCGAGGGCGAACACGTCGCAGGGCGGGCCCACTTCGCGGTCGGGGATGAGCTGTTCGGGTGCCATGTAGGCGGGGGTGCCGGGCGCGGACCCGGTGCGGTCGTCGGTGCCGATGGCCTGGGCGATGCCGAAGTCGACGAGGAGCGGGCCGGCGGGCATGAGCAGGATGTTGGACGGCTTGAGGTCGCGGTGGACGACGCCCGCCCGGTGCAGCGCGGCCAGTCCGGTGGCGAGCCGGGCGCCCAGGGAGCGCAGGGACGCCTCGGGCCAGGGGCCGTGCGCGGTGACGGCCTCGGCGAGTGAGGGACCCACGACGTACGCGGTCGCAAGCCAAGGCCGTCCGTCGTCGTCCGTGCCCGCTCCCGCGAAGGGCGGGGTGTGGGGCAGTGCGCCGAGCGCCCGTACCGTCTCGGTCTCCCGGCTGAACCGCGTCACGAACTCCAGGTCGGCGGCGAGTGCCGGGTGCGCGGCCTTGAGGGCGACCGCGCGGCCGGACGGCATGCGGGCCAGGTAGACGGTGCCCATGCCACCGGAACCGAGCCGCGCCAACAGGCGGTGGCCGCCGATGAGTTCGGGGTCGTCGTCGGTGAGGGGGTGAAGCGGCATCGCGGTCACCCGACCGGGAAGGCGAAGAGGGAGGGGCCGTTGGCGATCAGGGCCAGATCCCTGTCGTCCACGATGTAGGCCTGGTACAGCGAGTTGGCCGTCTGGTTCGACTGGAAGGTCCACTTCACCGCGCCCGTACTCGGGTCCAGTGCCACCACTCCGGCGCCGCGCCCGTACGCCAGCAGCGTGCGCGCCGAGGTGGGCATGGACAGGCCCGGCGCGATCGGTCCGTCCAGGATGCCGGACGAGGGCGGATCGGGCAGCAGGGTGCGGCGCCACAGCTCGCGTCCGCGGGCCGGGTCGATGGCGTACACCGTGCGGGTGGTGTCGCTGGTGTAGAGGACGGTGCCCAGGCCGGGGACTTTCGCCACGCTCGGCCTGTTGAGCTCCGGGGGTTCGCCGGAGACGGGGTCGGCGCTGAGGTCGAGTCGCCACAGGGGCTTGTTCTCGCGCAATGGCGCCGCCTCGATGCGGCCCTCGCCGAACGTGTAGACCTGCTGGGAGACCGAGCTGACGCCCACCTTCCGGTTGGCCGGCCGCCAGGTGTGCCGGAAGGGGCGGCCCGCCCTGCCCGTGCGCCGGTCGACCTCGACGAGGTTGAGCGCGCCGTCGGCCGCGTACAGCACATGCAACGCGTCCTTCTCGTCGAACACGGGCAGGAACTCCCCCGCTGTCTCCGCGGGCACCGCCAGCCGCCAGGCCTCGGTGCGGTAGCGCACGTCGAAGGAGATGAGCTGCGTCCGCCCGGTGGCGCCCGGGACGGCGTCCTCGGAGCCGGTGCCGCTGTAGTACATCAGGCGGTGCTTCCGCTCGTAGCCGAGGAACCGGCCGAAGTCGAGGCCGCGCAGGTCGATCGGCTCCGTCCACAGCGTGGTGCCGTCCTCGGCGGAGACAGCCTGGAAACTGTCCTCGCGGAAGAGGACCGGCCTGCCGATGGTCCAGCGCCAACTCGGCGTTCCGTCACGGGTGTCGAAGACCTGGGCGGTTCCGTCGTCGGTGCTGACCATGAGCCGCTGCCGGGTCACGGCGGCGCGCGCGGTACCGGTGCCGCCGAGCGGGCGGGGCGATGTCCAGCGTGACCGGTGCGCCGTCAAGTCCACTGCCTTCACACGCCGTTCGCCGTCGAGGACGTACGCCGAGTCGTCGTCGACGGCGAGTGTCTGTGCGGCGCCGATGTCGCCGGTCCGCCAACGCGCGGCGCCGGTACGGGAGTCGAGGGCGGTGAGGCGGCCGTCGGCGGTGACGACGAGGAGCGCGGTGCCGCTGACGAGGAGGTCGCCGTGCCGGTCGGGAGCCGTCCGGCCCGCCCACGTCCAGGCCCGTCGGCCGGTGTGCTGGGTCCAGGCGGCGACACCTTCGGCGGTGCCCGCGGCGACGACTCGGCCGACGGTGACCGGGCCGGGGCCGTCCGGGTGCAGGCCTTCGGTGCGCCAGAGAGGGGCGGGGACGGTGTCCGCGGTGGGGGCGGTGAGTGGGGCGGCTACGGGGACGCCGTTCTCGGTGCGGCGGCCTTCGGCGGGGGTGGACGGGTCGCGGGTGAGCCACCAGGTGCCGGTCGCGATTGCGGCGACAGGGACGGTGGCGGCTGCGGCGGTCAGCACACGGCGGCGGGAAGGGGCGGCCTCGCGGAGGAGACGGTCGGCTTCTTCGGCTCGGCGGGTGATCTCGGTGGCGAGGGGGGCGGTGAGCCAGGCGGGGCCGGTCGGGGGCCCTTCCGTATCCGTGTCCCTCGCCACCCACCCCGCCACCACACCGGGCGTAGGCCGCCGCGTCGCCTCCTTCTGCAGACACGCCCGTGCCACCGGCAGCAGCGCCTCGGGCACCCCGTCCAGCGACGGCTCCTCGTGGACCACCCGGTACCCGACCGCCGCCGGATGCCCCGCGCCGAAGGGGCCCTCCCCCGTGCACGCGAAGGCGAGCACGGCGCCGAGGGCGAAGACGTCGGCGGGCGGTCCGGCGCGGCGGCCGGTGATCTGCTCCGGGGGCGCGTAGCCGGGGGTGGCGGGGGCAACGCCGGGCTGGGTGAGGGTCAGGCCGTACTCGGGGCGGGCGATGCCGAAGTCGATGATCCGCGCGCCGGAGCGGGTCAGCACGATGTTGGACGGCTTGAGGTCGCGGTGGACGAGCCCGGCGTCATGGATCACGGCGACGGTCCGGGCGAGTTCGGCCACCAGCGCCCGTGCCGCGTCCTCGGTGAACGGCCCGCATGCCGCCACCGCCTCCTGGAGCGTGGGCCCCGCGAGATAGGCGGCGGCGATCCACGGCACGGGCCCGTCGAGGTCGTACCCCAGGACCCGCGCCACCCCCGGACCGCGTACCGCCGAGGCCGCGTCGGCCTCGCGCCGGAACCTCCGCACCATCTCCGTGTCCCGCGACAGCTCGGCGCGCAGCACCTTCACGGCAGCCGGCCGCCCGCGCCGGTCCCGGCCCAGATGGACGGCGCCCATCCCGCCCTCGCCGAGCAGTGCGACGATCCGGTACGGCCCTATCCGCCGGACCGGCTCCCCCGCCCCCGTTCCATGGCCCCCCACGGCCGGTCATGGTAGGCAGGAAGCCGCACCTCGGGAAGGCCGTTCCGGGACGAACCGCCCCAGCCGCGGCCCCGTCCCCCAAGGCTGCGTCGAAGCGCTTCGACAACCTATGGACACCTACCCCCGGTAGGGCTACTGTCGAACCACCCCCACCCGCCCATATTCACACTGCGCACTGTCGAAGCGCTTCACACAACTTGGAGAGCTGGATGGTCACCCTCGCCGAGGTCGCCCAGCACGCCGGAGTCTCGGCGAGCACGGTGAGCTATGTCCTCAGTGGCAAGCGGTCCATCTCCACGACCACCCGGCAGCGGGTCGAGCAGAGCATCCGCGATCTCGGCTACCACCCGAACGCGGGGGCCCGCGCCCTGGCCAGCAGCAGGTCGAACATCATCGCGCTGATGGTCCCGCTGCGCACGGACATGTACGTGCCGGTGATGATGGAGATCGCCATCGCGGTGGCCACCACGGCCCGTACACACGGATACGACGTCCTGCTGCTCACCGGCGAGGAGGGCCCGGACGCCGTCCGCCGGGTCACCGGCAGCGGGCTCGCCGACGGGATGATCCTGATGGACGTCGAACTCGACGACGAGCGGCTGCCGTTGCTGCGTGGCACCGACCAGCCGTCCGTGCTGATCGGACTGCCCGCCGACACCACCGGACTGACCTGCGTCGACCTGGACTTCAGGGCGACGGGGGCCCTGTGCCTGGAACATCTGGCGATGCTGGGGCACCGCGACATCGCTGTCATCGGCGAGGCCCCCGCGGTCTACGAACGGCACACCGGCTTCGCCGAGCGCACCCTCGACGGACTCCGCGGCCGCTCCCAGGAGTTGGGCGTACGACTGCTGCACCGCCCCTGCGACGGCGGATACGACGCGATGGCCGTGACCCTCGCCCGCATCCTCGACGAGCGCCCCGGCACCACGGGGTTCGTCGTACAGAACGAGTCGGCGGTCGAGCCGCTCCTCGGTCTGCTGCGCCAGCAGGGCCGTGCCATCCCCGAGGACGTGTCGGTGGTCGCGATCTGCCCCGACCAGGTCGCCACCCAGGCCTCGGTGCGGCTCACCTCGGTCGCCATCCCCGCCCAGGAGATGGGCCGGCACGCGGTGGAGCACCTGGTCGCCAAGCTCGAGGGGCGCGGCACCGACGAAGTCCTGCTGATCGCACCCGAGTTGACGGTCCGGGCGAGCACGGGTCCGGCTCCGGCCGCGTCCTGACCACCACCCCTTCCACGTGTCGGCCCCCACCGGGGCTCCCCATGTCCTGAGGAGTACGCCTCGTGAACCAGCCTGCCGAAAGCCAGACCCCGACCGGCGCGGTCAGCCTCGCCCAGTCCTCCCCCACCGTCGGCACGTTCCGTGAGCGGGGCGGCGCGCTGGAGTGGAGCGGACGCCAGGAGACCGTACGCATCGAGCCGTGGGGCCCGGACGCGGTGCGGGTGCGCGCCCGGCTCGGCGGTCCCGTCCTGGAGGGGCTGCCCGGCGCTCTCCTGGGCGAGGCTCCGGCGACCGAGTCCACGGTCAAGGTCGGGGACGGAGAGGGCCGGCTGACGGTCGGCGCGCTGACCGTCGAGGTCAACGCCGAGGGGATGATCCGGTTCCTGCGGACGGACGACCTCACCGAGATCCTCGCCGAGGAACGCGCCCACTTCTGGTGGCCGGGCCCCCGTCTCTACACGTTCGTCGGCAACGGCCATCACCGCCTGGAACAGCGCTTCGCCGCCTACGACGACGAGAAGCTGTACGGCCTCGGCCAGCACCAGCACGGGCGTCTGGACCAGAAGGGCCTGGTCGTGGACCTGGTCCAGCGCAACGCCGAGGTCGGCATCCCGGTCCTCACCTCCAGCCGCGGCTACACCCTGCTGTGGAACAACCCGGCGATCGGCCGCGTCGAGCTGGCGGGCAACGGCACCCGCTGGGTCGCGGACTCGGCCCGCCAGATCGACTACTGGATCACCGCGGGCGCCCCGGCCGACGCCCAGCGCCGCTACAGCGCGGTGACCGGCCGCACCCCGATGCTGCCTAAGTGGGCGGCGGGCTTCTGGCAGTGCAAGCTGCGCTACCGCACGCAGGACGAACTGATGGCCGTGGCCCGGGAGTACAAGCGCAGGGGCCTGCCCATCTCCGCCATCGTCTGCGACTTCTTCCACTGGACCCATCTGGGCGAGTGGAAGTTCGACCCGAAGGAGTGGCCCGACCCGGCGGCGATGGTGCGGGAGCTGGAGGAACTCGGCATCAAGCTCGTCGTGTCGGTCTGGCCGTCGGTGTCCCCGCTGAGCGAGAACCACCCGGTCATGGAGCAGCGCGGCTACTTCATCGGCACCCAGTACGGCCCCATGGCGCACGCCGACTGGCCGGACAAGGAGGTCGCCTCCACTGTCCAGGTCGCCTTCTACGACGCCACGAACCCCGAGGCGCGGGACTTCATGTGGTCGAAGGTGAAGGCGAACTACCTGGACCCGTACGGCATCACCGCCTTCTGGCTGGACGCCTGCGAGCCGGAGCTGAAGCCGGGCTTCCAGGAGAACCTGCGCTACTGGGCGGGTCCGGGCCTGGAGGTCGGGAACATGTACCCGGCCGAGAACTCCCGCGCCTTCCACGAAGGGCTGGTCGCGGAGGGCGAGTCCGAGATCGTCACCCTCAACCGCTCGGCCTGGGCGGGCAGTCAGCGCTACGGCGCCGCCCTGTGGTCCGGCGACATCGGCACCGACTTCCCTACCCTGCGCCGCCAGATCGCGGCGGGCCTCAACACGGCCCTGTCCGGCATCCCCTGGTGGAACACCGACATCGGCGGCTTCCACGGCGGCGACCCGACCGACCCCGCGTACCAGGAAGTCATGGTCCGCTGGTTCCAGTTCGGCACGCTGTCCCCGCTGATGCGTCTGCACGGCTTCCGCGACCCGGGCATGCCGCTGGGCCCTGCGATGACCGGCGGCCCGAACGAGGTCTGGTCCTACGGCGAGCAGGCCGGCGCGATCCTGGAGCGGTACCTGCGGCTGCGCGAGCGCCTGAAGCCTTACGTCCTCGAGGTCATGCGCGAGGCCCACGAGGAGGGCCTGCCCGTCATGCGCCCGCTGTTCCTGGAGTTCCCCGAGGATCAGGCGACGTGGTCGGTCGACGACTCCTACCTCTTCGGCCGGGATCTGCTGGTCGCCCCGGTCCTCACGGCGGGCGCCACGGCCCGCACCGCGTATCTCCCCGCGGGCGCGACCTGGACGGACGCGTGGACGGGGACGACGTACCAGGGCGGTACGACCGTGACGGTCGACGCCCCACTGGACCGCATCCCGCTGTTTCTGCGGGACGGGGCGCGGCTACCGATAGGGGAGTAGCCGGGCGGGAGGTGGCCGGAGCCTGACGGTTCCGGCCATCTCTGTTTCACCGGGGTTGCCGTCTCAACTCCTCTGAGTGGCAGGTGAGTTGGGTTGGGTAGGGTCCCCTCCGTTCCACACCGTCCCGTCTGCCGAAGGGTGCCCCGTGTCCTCGTCCCCCCTCCCGCTCACCCTGGCCAATCTGCTGCTCCGGCCGGCGTTCCGCTCCCGTCACCGGCCGGACCGGGTCTTCGACCGGCTCCTCGCCGGGACCGGACAGGCGGAGGGCGACCGGGAGTTCGTCGACGGCTTCCGGAAGTTGCTGGGGTGGTGGGCCGAGGCCGAGAACCTCACCCCGGTCGGCTGGGCGGCCGCGCAGGCCCATGTGCGCCGGCATCTCCTCAACCGGGCCACGATCCGGCAGCTGATCGCCGAGCACCCCGGGATCGAGCGGGAGCCCCTCGACAGGCCGGTGTTCGTGGTCGGCCTGCCGCGCACCGCCACCACGCTCACCCACGGCGTGCTGTCCCTCTCGGCCGAGCACCGATGTCCCCTGCTGTGGGAACTGCTCAGGCCGGGCCTGGAGATACCCGCGGAACGACGACGCAAGGCGACGGCACCGGCCCGGTGGCTGGTCACGGGCACGAACCTCTTCTCGCCGCGCTTCCGTGACATCCACCCCATGGTCGCCGACGGCCCCGAGGAGTGCACCTTCGTCCTGCCGCACGCCCAGGCACCGCTCACCCAAGCCCGCATTCCCGCGTACCAGGCCTGGCACTACGCGCACGACTTCGTCCCCGACTACCGCTACCTCAGGCAGGTCCTCCAGGTCCTGCAGTACGGCCGCCTCCGCCGCCGCTGGATCCTGAAGTCGCCCATGCACCTGGAGAACCTCGACGCGCTGCGCACGGCCTTCCCCGACGCGACGATCGTCTGGACGCACCGTGACCCGGCCACCGCCGTGGCGTCCTTCTGCAGTCTGGTCGAGCACGGCATGTCCGTCAGCAACCGCCCCCTCGACCTGCACGGCATCGGCGCGACCTGGCTGGAACTGCTGAGCCGCTCCGCCGCGCGCGGTGTCGCCGCCCGGGCCGCCATCCCCCGCGACTCCCTGGTCGACGTGCCCTACTCCTGGCTCGGCACCGACCCGGCCGCCGGCGCCCCCAAACTCTTCGCGGCCATCGGCGCCCGCTGGACCGAAGCCGACTCCGCCCGGCTCCCCGGCGTCACCGCCCGCCCCAAGGGCACCCGCCGCCACACCTACGACCTGTCCCGCTACGGCCTGACCCGCGCCGACATCGAGGCCGCCTTCACCGGCTACAACGCACTGCGGGCCGAGGTCGACCGCGCCTGACGGCACGGACCGGCCCCGGCCCGCCGCCGGTCAACTACTGCTGACCGTCAGGTTGTTGGTGCGGAAGTCGAGCCCGCCGGACGACGAGGTGATCTCGTAGCCGAACTGGACGTCGCCGATGGTCTCGTTGCTGGACATCCAGCCCTTGGTGCCGGAGATCCAGCTGAGGATCGGCTTGATGTTCACGCTGCCGGAGCTGGAGTCGGACGTCCGCAGGAACGAGAACACCTCGTTGACGCCGTTGCTGCCCTTGTAGACGTTCCACGTGTGGCCGCCGAGGGTGACGCTGCCCTGCGAGGTGCCCAGCGGGCCGACGGCTCCGTTGTAGTTGACCCAGAGCATGATCTCGTAGTCGTAGTCCGTGTCCCAGATGTCGTACGACGTGTTGTACGCGCCGGACGACGGGACCGTGACGTTGTAGTTGCTGGTGAGCGAGCCGATGGAGGCGATCGTCTTGTTGATCACCTTCTTGGAGTTGGGGTACGACTTGATGCCGCCGGTGTTGGGGTGGTTGGCCCAAACCCCCCAGTTGGTGCCGGAGTTGGCCCAGATGCACTGGCTGCCGGCGCCGGAGCCCCAGATGTTGTTGTACAGCGTGTAGCCGTTGAGGTTCGTGTTGCCCCACTGGTCGCAGGAGTTCCAGACGGCGGCCTGGGCGGGGGCGGAGGCGAGGCCGACGGTGGCGCCGAGCGCGAGGGCCGGGGCCAGCAGGGCCTTGGTGATTCTGCCGAGCGTGCGGGTTGTTGCCATGGTGTCCCTTCCATGGATGGGGGGATGAGCACGGGACTAGCAAGGGACTAGCGGTGATTCACCACGTCTCCAGGGTGAGGACGTGGTCTTCTCCGGCGACGAGGTCGAGCGGCCGTGCACCGGAGGAAGTCCGGAGTTCGACGCGGTGGGTGCGGGTGGGACGTACGACTGCGGTCGCTTGGTTGGGGCTCCAGCGGAGGTCGACTTCCGCGCCGAACCTCGTGCGGATGCCGGTGAGTTCACCCTTCGGATACGCCGCCGGAAGCGCGGGCAGCAGCACCAGCCGGTCCGGGGTCGACTGCACGAGCATCTCGATCAGGACCGCGGGCAGGGTGTGCGCGGCGTCCGCGTTGTAGACGTTGAGGTTCGGGTAGTGCGAACTCATCAGCGAGGCATGGAAGAAGTCGCCCTTGAGGACCTGGCCGAGGGCATGGGCCACCCGGTCGCCGTCGCGCAGCCGGGCCGCGACGAGGGCGTGGTGGAGGTGGCCGTGCGCGGAGTCGTTCTCGGCGCCGCGGAGTTCGAGGGCGCGGTGTGCGGCGGTGGCGAGGTCCGGGGTGTCGTAGGGGTTGATCTCGTCGAGCGGCCAGACGCCGTAGAGGTGGCTGAGGTGCCGGTGGTCGTAGGTGTCGTCGAGACCGGGCCAGGCCCATTCCGCGAGCGCGCCGTCGTCATTGATCCGGTGCGGCGGAAGCCGGTCGGCGAGGGCACGCCACGCTTCCGCCTTCTCCGGGTGGTACTCGGCGGCCGTGCGCAGGGCGTGCCGGGCCGCGGAGAGGTCCATCGCCGCGTTGATCGCGCCCCAGCTCGCGTTCGCGGGCCGGTTCTCGGGTGAGTAGGAGGGGACGACGACGATGTGTCCCTCGTCGTCGGTGCGGGTGAGGAAGTCCTCGTAGAACAGGGCTACTTCGGCGAGCGTGTCGCCGGTGCGCGGGTCACGTTCACCGCGGGTCTCGTCGTGGTCGACGAGCGGCTTGAGCAGCCAGTCGGCGCCGGCGGTCCACAGGTGCAGCGGGTAGGGGCGGCTGAAGTGGTACGTCAGCCCGGACTCGCCGTCGCTGTGGGCCGGGGCGACGGCGCCCCGGGCACCGAAGATCGCGCGGGCGTTCTCACGCCAGTCCGGAAGCTGACGGCCGATCAGGGTGGCCAGGGCGTCGGTGACTTCGGGGAGCGCGGCGGCTGCGGCCGACGCGGTCTGGAGGTTGACGTTGGCGTCGTTGGTGAACGCCCCCGACCATGCCGTGTTCCAGTCGCCGGTCCACAGGCCGGTGAGACGGGGCGGGAGCAGGCCGGCGGCGGACAGCAGGTGGTAGCGGCCGGCGGCGAAGAGGCGTTCCAGGAAGGCCGGGCTGTCGGGATCCTTGAGCAACTCCGAGCCGGGCAGGGCGCGTTCGGCAGGGTCGGCGCCCAGGTCGAGCGTCACGCGCGTGTAGGCGGTGCGGTGGAGGGCGGTGTGGCGGTCGAGGAGGTGGGTGTAGGGGTCGGCGTCCGGCAGGGGGCGCTCCGCGGGATGTGCGGCGGTCGGTTGGTGCTCGTCTGCGGGCTCGTTGTGGCTTGCCGCGCCCCGCGGCGGAGCCGCTTTTCGATACAGCCCCGCGCCCCTTTGGGGCGCTGCCGAACCGCAGGTGGCTTGCGGGACCAGGTCTCGTAGGGCCCGGGAGACAGTGGGTACGTCGATCTCGCCGGTGTGGCGCAGTACGCGGGTCAGCAGCAGGGCCGAGGCGGCGCCGGTCACCTGGAGACCGAGGGGCGTGAGCGTCGTACGGCCGCCGGTGACGATAACCAGCGTGATGCCCGTGTACGCGCGGTCGCTGCCGGGGTAGCGGGCGCGCAGGTTGAGCAGGGCGCCGTCGGAGGTGAGGACGGCGCCATGGCCGACGGCGAGGTCGTGCGGGGCGCCGGGGAGGCGGTGGTCGAGGTCGATGGTGAGATCGGCGCCGGTGACCTGCTGGACGATGACGTCATCGGCGCGGGAGACGAAGACGCGGCTGTCCCAGCCGTCGCCTTCGGCTCGGGTGACGCCGGTGGTGAAGTCGACCGAGCGACGGTAGTACGTGCCCGTGCCGGACGCCCTCCGCAGCCGTATCTGAAAGGCCGGATGGAAGGGCTGCACCCACTGGAGGTCGCGCCCGTCCGTGAAGTCCTCCGCCGCCCGCACGTCCCCGGCGAGCAACCGGTCCTGGAGTTGGGGGAGTTGAGAGGCCAGCTCGGGCGGGCGGCCGCGCTCGCCGCTGTTGGGGCGGACAAGGGTGTGATGGGTGACGACGACCCGCTCGTCGTTCGGATCACCGAACACAAGGGCGCCGTGGTGGCCGTTGCCGCTGAGGTAGCCGTCCTCCCAGCGGGTGGCGGGGGCGGCCTCCCAGGTGCCGTGGACGGGGCCGGCATGGGTCGTCATGGGCGCAGCACCGCCACTCCGTAGCGGCCGAGGGTGAGTTGGTCCGTGCACGGCTCCCCCGTGAGCAGGTCGTGGTGGGTGCCGGGAACGTCGACGGTCACCGGCTCGCGTCCGTGGTTGAGGACGAACAGCAGGTCACCGCGGCGGACGGCTTCCACGCGCGCGGGCAGTCCGTCGAGCACGGGCCGGGCGCCCGCGTCGGCGGCGATCCGGGAGAGCAGGTCGCGCAGGGCGTCCGGCTCGGGAAGGGTGGAGACGTACCAGGCGCGATCCTTGTGGAGCACGGCGGGCAGGCCGTCGAGTTCGCCGCCCTTGTACGAGACGGTCGTCGCCCCGCCTCCGGCCTCGATCTCCTCCGACCACAGCGTCCCGCGGAACCCGTCGCACTCGACCGTCTCCCCCGCGTCCAGCGGCCACCACTCGTGCAGGGTGCGGATGCCGAACAGCTCGCGCAGCCGGGCGTCCATGCCGCCGGGTCGTACCCGGTCGTCCTCGTCGGCGATACCGGTAAGGAAGCCGCAGACGAGGGTGCCGCCGCCGTGGACGTACGCGAGGAGGTTCTCGATCGCCGCGTCCGTGAGGAGGTAGAGCTGCGGGGCGACGACGACCTTGTACCCGGTGAGGTCGTGCTCGGGGTGGGCGAAGTCGGTGGTGAGGTGGGCCTCCCAGAGGGCGCGATGCCAGGCGCGGAGGACGTCGGGATGGTCGACGTGGGTGGAGAGGCGGCCGTCCTGGGCGCCGGCCCACCAGGAGTGCCAGTCGTGGAGGATGGCGATGTCGGACGTGATCCGACCGCCCGTCACCTCGCCACTGATCCTGTGCAGCTCGGCCCCCAGCTGCTTGACCTCCTGATAGGTACGGCCCTCCTCCCCCGCGTGGCTGACCATCCCGGAGTGGAACTTCTCCGCACCCTGCCGGGACTGCCGCCACTGGAAGTAGCAGACGGCGTCGGCACCGCGGGCCACCGCCTGGAGCGACCAGAGGCGATTCATTCCGCGCGGCTTGGGGTGGTTGACGCCCCGCCAGTTGACCGGCCCGGCCGCCTGCTCCATCAGCATCCAGGGGCCACGGGCCTGCGAACGGGTCATGTCCTGGACGAGGGCACCGCTCTGTGCGCCGTACGGATCACACGGGTCGGGATAGATGTCGACGGAGACGACGTCCTCCTCGTCCGCCCAGCGCCAGGCGTCCTGCCCCACCCACAGCGGCATGAAGTTGCTGGTCACCGGGATATGCGGGGTGTGCCGCCGAACGATGTCCCGCTCGGCGACATAACACTCCAGGAGCATGTCGGAGGTGAACCGTTTGAAGTCCAGTACCTGAGTGGGGTTCTTGAGGTAGTGGGCGTGACGCGGCGGAAGCACCTCGGCCCACTCACCGTATCCCTGGCTCCAGAAGGCGGTGCCCCAGGCGGTGTTCAAGGCGTCAAGAGTGCCGTACTTGCCCTGAAGCCACCGCCGGAAACGGGCGGCGGCCTCGTCACCCCAGTCGAAGGTGCAGTACTCGTTGTTGATGTGCCACAGAGTGAGGGCGGGGTGGCCGCCGTATCGAGCGGCGAGATCCTCGGTAATGGCGGCGGCATACCGTCGATACGCCTCACTGGAATGCGAGAAATGCTGACGCCCGCCCCACCATTCCACCCGGCCGTCCTCGTCGCGAGGCAGGCTCTCGGGGTGAAGCCGACCGAGCCACGGCGGCGGCGAGGCGGTGGGCGTGGAAAGAACCACGCCGATGCCATGGTCATGCATCAGATCCATCAGCCGATCCAGCCACCCGAACTCCCGCGCCCCCGGCCGGGGTTCAAGCTTCGCCCAGGAGAAGACCCCAAGGGTGACAGAGTTGACGCAGGCCTCTTTCATCAGCCGCACGTCATCAAGCCACACCTCCTCCGGCCACTGCTCGGGGTTGTAGTCACCGCCGTAGACGATGCGACCGCGGGTGACATCACTGAGGGCGGGCATCAGATGGGCTCCCCGTGCTGGATTTGCATGACAGACCTCGTTCTGCGAATTCAGGGGACATGGAGAAACCTAAGGGGCGCGGGGAACTGCGCGACCAGCCACAAACCACCCGCAGCCAGGGGACAACGCGCACCCCCGAGCTCCCCCCCCGTCACCCCTTAACCGCCCCCGTCAACATCCCCTTCTTGAAATGCCGCTGCACAAACGGCGAAAGCACAGCCACCGGCAACAAAGCCATCACCATCACAGCCATCTGCACAGCAAGCCCGGACAACTGCCCCGTCTTGATCGCCTGCCCCAACCCCACCGGCGCCTCCTGCTTCTGCACCAGCTGAATCATGACGTTCTGCAACGGCATCATGTCCTGCTCGTTCAGATACAGCGACGCATTGAACCAAGCACTCCAGTACCCCACCGCATAGAACAACGTGATCACCGCGATGACGGCCCGCGACAACGGCATGACGATCTGCCAGAGAATCCGGAAATCCCCCGCCCCATCGATCCGCGCACTGTCGGTCAGTTCCTGCGAGATCCCCATGAAGAACCCGCGCAGCACCAGGATGTTGAAGACACTGATCGCGCTCGGCAGGATCAACGCGAGATACGTGTCGGTCAGCCCGAGCGTCTGCACGAGCAGATACGTGGGAATCAGCCCGGCACTGAAGAACATCGTCGCCAGCAGCGTCATCAGAATCCACCGGTGCGCCAGCGACCCGGACCGGGACAACCCGTACGCGCACAGCACGGACACGGTCATCGAGAAGGCCGTACCGACCAGCGTGACCAGCACACTGATGATCGCGGCCCGCGTGACCTGACCGCCGCTGAGCAGTTCCGTGTAGGCGATGAAGGTGATGTCCTTGGGGATCATCACCAGTCCGCCGGCCTCGTCGATGGTCTTGCGCGTGGACAGACTGGTGACCACCACGATCCACAGCGGAAAGAGAATCGCGAAGCAGGCAAGCCCCAGGACCAGCCCCTTGCCCGCCAGCCCCACCTTGGTGGGCTCCTCCTCCCAGACGGGCCGGGGAGGTGCGGCCCAACGCCCGGGCATCCGCGCGGGTTTGTCGATGACGGCGGTCACTTCTTGTACACCCCCTGCTCGCCCATGAGATGGGCCACCTTGTTCGCGGCGAGGACCAGTCCGATGCTGACGACGCCCTTGACGAGTCCGGCGGCGGCCGCGTAGCCGAAGTCCTGGTTGCGGACGCCGTTCCACCACACGAAGGTGTCGAGGACTTCCGCGGCGCCCGGTCCCACCGCGTCGCGTTGCAGCAGGATCTGCTCGAAGCCGACGGTGAGGGCGTCGCCGACGCGCAGCACCAGCAGCAGCGCGATCACCGGCCGCAGCGCGGGCAGGGTGACATGCCACATGCGACGCCAGCGGTTCGCGCCGTCCATCGCGGCGGCCTCGTACAGATCGGGGCTGACGGCGGCCAGCGCGGCGAGGAAGACGATGATCCCCCAGCCGGCGTCCTTCCACACGGTCTGCGCGGTGACCAGGAACTTGAAGGTCTCCGGGTCGGTCATGACGCTCAGGCCGTCGTAGCCGTGGTCGCGCAGCAGTGTCGAGAGCAGCCCGGCGCCGCCGAGCAGCTGCTGGAAGACGGCGATGACCAGCACCCAGGAGAAGAAGTGCGGCAGATAGAGAACGGCCTGCGCGATCGCCCGCACTCGGGGCCTGACCACGCTGTTGATGAGCAGCGCGAGCAGGACCGGGATCGGGAAGAACAGCACGAGCTGGAGGAAGAACAGCACCAGGGTGTTCTCGAGCGCCTGCCAGAAGGCGGAGTCCTCGAAGATCCGCTGGAAGTTCTCCACTCCCACCCATGGGCTGTTCAGGATGGAGACGATGCCGTTCTCGCTGATGTAGGGGTCGTAGTCCTGGAAGGCGACCACGTTGCCGAGGATCGGCACGTAGTTGAAGAGCAGGACCAGGACGACGGCCGGCAGCGTCATCAGCAGCAGGACGCGATCGCGCCGGAACCTCAGTCGCAGGCTCAGCTTGTCCGGGGGGCGTTTCCCCGGTGAGCCGGTGGATCCGGTGGCGTCACCGGACGTCACCTGGGTCTTCGCCGTCGTGTCGGCCTCGGCCCTGCTCCGAGGCACCGTGCTGTGGGACACGGCCGTTCTCCTTGCCTCGGTGCCCGGTCAGTTGGCCGCGGAGCCGTTCTCGTCGAGGATCTGCTGGTACCAGTCGCGCAGCCGGTCGCCGCCCTTGCTCTTCCAGTCGGAGACCCACTGCTGCAGGTCGCTGATCTTCTTGCGGCCGCGGACGACGTCGTCCTCCATCTGCTCCATGTCGTTGGTGAGGTTGGTGAAGCGGTTGGGCTCGGTGATCTGCATGCCCCAGAAGGAGGACTTCTTGGTGAAGGCGCCCATCCGCTGCTGCCACTCGACCTGGCCCTTGGCGACCTCGGGGAAGTCGGGGTGCGCGGTGGTCGCGGCGGGGCTCGCCACCATGACGTAGGCGTTCATCACCTCGATGTTGCCCTGGTCGGTCTTGGTGGGGACGCCGTCCTTGACGGTGTAGTGGGTGCCCTCCACGCCGTAGTTGGTCATCATGTACTCCTTGGTGCCGTACGGCGCCGCGGTGACGTTCGCGACGGCGAGCACGTCGCGGATGACCGACTCGGAGGCCTTCTTGTTGACGAAGGCGAAGATGCCGGCGGGCTGTTCGGCCCACATCGTGGGGTTGCCGCCGTCGTGGCCCCAGACGTCCATGCCCCAGACCTTGAACTCCGGGTTCTGAGCGGCCTGTTCGGCGGTGCGGCCGTACCACTGCGAGATGTTGTTGGGGTAGATGAGGAACTCGCCCGCCGCGAACTTGGGCCCCGGGTCGGGGGCGTTCTTGCCCAGCTTGGAGTCGGGGTGGACGACGCCCGCCTCGAAGAGCTTGCGGGACCACTCCAGCGCTTCGAGGTACTCCTCGGTCTCGATGCGGTAGACCAGCTTGCCGTCGACCAGGTTCCAGCCGAGCGGCTTCTCGCTGCCGGAGAGCACGCCGAAGGCCTGGAAGGCGGTCCACTTCATGTCCAGGCACGCCCAGCGCTTGGCCTTGGCGTTGGTGATGTCCTTGGCCAGGGCCATGAACTCGTCGCAGGACTTGGGGACTTCGTAACCCTCTTTGTCGAAGATGTCCTGGCGGTAGAGGGGCACGATGCTGGGCGCCCACGGGGCCGGCATCGGCAGACCGAGCAGCTTGCCGCCGAAGATGGAGCGCCGCCAGGCGTCCGTGGGGATCGCCGCGAGGTTCGGGTAGTCCTTGACCGCGTCGCCGGAGAGGTAGGGGCCGAGGTCGGCGAACTTGCTGATGATGGCGCTGGGTATCTTGCCGCCCATGTTCCAGCCGGGGACCACCACGACGTCAGGGATGTCGCTGGAGGCGAGCACCGCGCCGAGCTTCTGGTCGTAGGTGTTGCCGTCCTGGTTCTGCCAGACGACATCGACGCCGATCAGGTCGTTCATCCCCTTGTAGTAGGGGTTGTTGCCCTTCGGCGGGGAGCCCCAGAACGGCGACATGATGGTGACCTTGGAGCCCTTGCCGAGCTTCTTGGGCACCGAGGTCTTCAGGTCGGCGAGGTCCAGCTTGCTCGTGAAGCCGACCGAGGAACCGTTCTTGGCGGCGATGTCGGGCGTCACCACGTTGTTGGTGACATACGCCGGCAGCAGCTTCTTGGCGTCCTTCCCGGACGTGGTCCCCTCGCGGGACCCGCTCTCCGAGCCGCCGCAAGCGGCAAGCAGCGGCATCCCTCCACCCACCGCCACAGCGGCGATCGCCGTGTTGGCGAGGAAGGTTCTCCGGCTCGGGGAGGCGGAAGCGGCGTTCGGCGTCATTGCGTCAACCCTTCATGGCGCACCAGGACACCCGGCGGGGGCCGTCGGCTGCGGTGTCTTGAGTGGAACTGGCTGTAGTCGAAGCGCTTCGATGTTGCTGTGAGGTTAAGTGAACCCCCAGGGGTGCACAAGGGTCGCTTCCAAGATTCCTCCGACGCTTTATGACCGACCTTTTGTTATGCACCGCTTGAACTGACAGTGTTGATGTCTTGACACCCGGCCTTGCGTCGAACCAGCATCGAAGCGCTTCGAAAGAGCCGAGCCGATCGATCGCAAGGGGTTCCCCACGTGACCGCACACACGCCGCACACGCCGCCTTTTCGCGATCCGCGGCTGCCCATCGCGAAGCGCATCGACGATCTGCTGTCGCGGCTGACCCGGGACGAGAAGACCGGATTCCTGCACCAGTTCGCCCCGGCCGTGGAACGGCTCGGCGTCGCGGCCTTCCGCACCGGCCAGGAGGCGCTGCACGGCGTGGCGTGGATGGGCCCCGCGACGGTGTTCCCGCAGGCGGTGGGCCTGGGCGCGACCTGGAACCCGGATCTCGTACGACGCGTCGGCGACGCCGTCTCCAAGGAGATCCGGGCGATGCGCGTCCGCGACGACCGCGTGGGCCTGAACGTCTGGTCCCCGACCGTCAATCTCCTCCGCCACCCCCTGTGGGGCCGCAACGAGGAGGGCTACTCCGAGGACCCGAAGCTCACCTCCGCCATCGCCACCGCGTACACGCACGGCCTGCGCGGCGACCACCCGACGTACTGGCGCACGGCCCCGATCCTCAAGCACTGGCTCGCCCACAACAACGAGACGGACCGCGCCGTCGCCTCGTCCTCCGTCCGCCCGCGCGTCCTGCACGAGTACGACCTGCGCGCCTTCCGCGAAGCGGTGGAGGCGGGCGCGGTCGCCGGGGTGATGCCGGCGTACAACCTGGTCAACGGCCGTCCGAACCACGTCTCGCCGTACCTGCGCGAGCATCTGCGCGCCTGGACCGACGACGACCTGTTCGTCTGCTCGGACGCGGGCGCACCCTCCAACCTGGTCGACCACGAGCACTACTTCGACACCCACGAGGAGGCGACCGCCGCCGCGCTCCTCGCCGGCGTCGACAGCTTCACCGACCACGGCACGGACAGCTCGCAGATCGTCGCGCGCGTCCAAGGCGCCCTGGACCAGGGCCTGTTGACGGAGGCCGACCTCGACGCGGCGGTCCGCCGCCAGCTCTCGGTCCGTTTCCGGCTCGGCGAGTTCGACTCGTACGACGAGACCGGCGCCTTCGACACCCCGGAGCACCGGGCGCTCGCGCAGGAGGCGGCCGAGCAGGCGATCGTCCTGCTCAAGAACGACGGCCTGCTCCCCCTCGCCCCCGACACCCGCCTCGCCGTCGTCGGCCTCCTCGCCGACGAGTGCAAGCTCGACTGGTACAGCGGCACGCTCCTGCACCGCTCGACACCGCTGGAGGGCCTCTACGAGCGGTTCGGCGCCGAGCGGGTGGAGTTCGCGGAGGGGGTGGACCGCGTACGGCTGCGGACGTCCGACGGCTCCTACCTGTACGTCCCCCCCGCGGACGGCGTCGACGAAGTCCGCGGCGCCGAGGGCGCGCTGGACCCCGCACTGCTCGCGGGCCGTACGGACCTCCCGCCGCTCACCACCGACGCCACCGGCACCGAACTCGCCCTCGTCGACTGGGGCGAGGGCCTCTTGACGCTGCGCGCTCCCGACGGCCGCTACCTCTCGGTCGCCGACGACGGCTGCGTACGGGCCTCCGCCGACCAGCCCGGAGGCTGGGTCGTCCAGGAGACGTTCCGTCTGGAACCGCACGAGAACGGACACCTCCTCAGGCACGTCGGTACGGGTCGCCACGTCTCTGTCGCCGCCGACGGCGTGAAGGTTGCCGAGGAGAATCCGGGCATCTTCGAGCTGGAGATCGTCGAGCGCGGCGAGGACGCGGTGGCGCGCGTCGCCGCCCAGGCGGACGTGGTCCTGGTCGTCGCGGGCAACGACCCGCACATCAACGGCCGCGAGACCGAGGACCGTACGACGCTGCGCCTGCCCGACCACCAGGAGCGCCTGCTGCGCGCGGCCCGTACCGCGAACCCCGCCACGGTGCTGACGCTGGTCTCCGCCTACCCGTACGCGGTGGAGACGGCCGCCCTCCCCGCCCTGCTGTGGACCGCACACGGCGGCCAGGCGGCCGGCACCGCCCTGGCCCGCGTCCTCGCCGGCGACGTCTCCCCCGCGGGCCGCCTCCCGCAGACCTGGTACGCCGACGACGCCGACCTCCCCGACCTGCTCGACTACGACGTCATCGGCACCCGCCAGACCTACCTCTACTTCGAGGGCACACCCCTGTTCCCCTTCGGCCACGGCCTGTCGTACGCGTCCTTCGCGTACGCCGATCTGTCGGTCCGGGTGGAGGGCGAGACACTGCACGTCTCCTTCAGCGTCACCAACACCGGTGATGTGACCGCCGACGAGGTCGCCCAGCTCTACACCCGCGCCGCGGACCCGTCGGTCCCGCGCCCGCGCCGCGAGCTGGTGGCCCACCGCCGCATCACGCTCACCCCGGGGTCCACCGAGCAGCTGATCTTCGAACTCCCGCTGCCCGCCTTCGAGTTCTGGGACGTGGCGCACG
Organism: Streptomyces sp. NPDC050211; assembly: GCF_040656035.1. Taxonomy (NCBI): domain Bacteria; kingdom Bacillati; phylum Actinomycetota; class Actinomycetes; order Kitasatosporales; family Streptomycetaceae; genus Streptomyces; species Streptomyces sp. NPDC050211. Next base: position 65,521 of record NZ_JBFALC010000034.1, on the reverse strand, counting down.
GGAAGTGGCGGCACGAGCCGGGCCCGTACGACGTACTCGTCGGCGCGTCCAGCGAGGACATCCGCCTGCGGACGACCCTCGTCCTCGACGGCGAGCCGGCCGCGCCCCGCCCGGTCGCCCGACGCGGCCTGGACGCCGCCGACTTCGACGAGCAGAGCGGATCGATGATCGTCGACCTTACGAAGGTGGCGGGCGACGCGGTGACGCCTGCGGGCAGCACAGCGGCCGAACTCGTCTACCGCGCCTGCGACTTCGGGACGGGTGTCACGCAGGTGAGTGCGACGGTGGCGGGCGTGGGCGCGGTGGAGGTGTCACTGGACGGCGGCCCCGCACTGGCGGTCCTGGAATCGGTCGCGGGATCGGACCCGTACGACTACACCACCCTCGGCACCGACCTGACCGCCTCAGGCGTGCACGACGTGTACCTCAGACTGCGCGGCCCGCTGCGGCTCGCGCATGTCGGCTTCTCCGGTTGAGGGTCCGGAACAGGCCGGCACAGAGAAGGGGCCCGGCACCGGAAGGCATCGGTGCCGGACCCCTTCGAGAACTCTATATGAAAATGGTTCCCATGAGCTAGAGGGCGAGGCCCGTGAGAACCAGCACCCGCTCGTAGGTGTAGTCGTCCATCGCGAACTTCACGCCCTCACGGCCCACACCGGACTGCTTGGCTCCGCCGTACGGCATCTGGTCGGCGCGGTAGGACGGCACGTCGCCGATGACGACACCGCCGACCTCCAGGGCGCGATGGGCCCGGAAGGCGACCTGCAAGTCATGGGTAAACACGCCCGCCTGGAGGCCGTACTTGGAGTCGTTGGCGGCGGCGAAGGCCTCGGCCTCCCCCTCGACCTTCTGCACGGTGAGGACCGGCCCGAAGACCTCCTCGCAGGAGATCGTCGTGTCGGCCAGTACGTCGGTGAGGACGGTCGGCGCGTACGAGGCGCCGTCGCGCTTGCCACCGGTGAGGAGCGTGGCACCGGCGTCGACGGCCTCCTGCACCCAGGCCTCCACCCGCTTGGCGGCATCCTCGCTGACCAGCGGGCCGACGTCGGTCGCGTCGTCGCTCGGGTCGCCGGTGACCTGGGCCTCGACGGCGGCGACGATACGCGGCAGCAGGCGGTCGTAGACGGACGCGTCGGCGATGACCCGCTGCACGGAGATGCAGGACTGGCCGCCCTGGTAGTTCGAGAACGTGGCGATACGGGTGGCCGCCCAGTCGAGGTCGGCGTCGGAGGCGTAGTCACCGAGCACCACGGCCGCACCGTTTCCGCCCAGCTCCAGCGTGCAGTGCTTGCGCGGCACCGAGTCCATGATCGCGTAACCGACCTTCTCGGAACCCGTGAAGGAGATCACCGGCAGCCGCTCGTCCTGGACGAGGGCGGGCATACGGTCGTTGGAGACCGGGAGGATCGACCAGGAACCGGCGGGCAGCTCCGTCTCGGCGAGCAGATCGCCGATGACCAGGCCGGACAGCGGGGTCGCCGGGGCCGGCTTCAGGATGATCGGCACGCCCGCCGCGATCGCCGGGGCGATCTTGTGGGCGCAGAGGTTCAGCGGGAAGTTGAAGGGCGCGATGCCCAGCACGACGCCCTTCGGGAACCGGCGCGTGAGGGCGAGCCGACCCTGCCCGCCGAGGTCGGTGTCGAGACGCTGCGCCTCGCCGCCGTTGAATCGCCGGGCCTCCTCAGCAGCGAACCGGAACACCGACACCGCCCGGCCCACCTCACCCCGGGCCCACTTGATCGGCTTGCCGTTCTCCGCGGAGATCAGCCGCGCGATCTCCTCGGTCCGCTCGACGAGACGCCGACTGACGTGATCGAGGGCGGCGGCACGCACGTGCGCGGGCGTGGCGGCGAACTCGTCCCGCACGGCATACGCGGCAGCGACGGCCTCCTCGACCTGCGCGTCACTCGGCACGCCAACCTTGCCTACGGTCCGGCCGTCCCACGGCGAGGTGACATCAAAACTGGCCTCGCCGGTGACCTGGCGGCCGGCAAGCCAGAAGGCGTGGGTGGAAGTCATGTCCCGGCCCTTCCGCGTTGGGGGATGGTTCTTGGTGTTCGGGGTCCACGGTAGGCGTGGAGAGGGGGGCTGGGGTTTGTCCGGGGTGTAGTGGTCGGGGGCTGAGGTGCGCCGAATTGGCAGGCACAAGCTGCGGGCAGTCGTGCCGCCTGGGGCGGCACGGGTGGGCGCAGGCGGCACCCCGTCAGCGCCGGGCTGCGCGACCCACCCCACCCCAGCCACGACGGCGCGGCGGCTGCGCAACCCACCCCCGCCCACACCCACCCCGCGGACCTACTCGGCCGACGTCGCCTTCAGCGCCAGCCAAAGCTCCATCCGCGCATCCGGATCATCCAGCGACCGCCCGATGATCTCCTCCACCCGCCGCATCCGATACCGCAGCGTATGCCGATGAACCCCCAGATCAGCAGCCGCCGCATCCCACTGCCCATGCCGCGACAACCACGCCCGCAACGAGGCGACCAGATCCCCCCGCCCCTTCGCGTCATGCTCGTACAACGGCCGCAGCAACCCGTCCGCAAACGCCTTCACCGCATCATCCGCCAGCAACGGCACCACAGACCCCGCCGCCAACTGCTCATGCTCAACAGCCACCCGCCCCCGCCGCCGAGCCACGGACAACGCCTGCTCGGCCTGCTTGTAGGCAGCCGCGGCGGCGATCGGCCCGACGGGGGCCGACAGACCCACGACGAGTTCGTCCTCGTCGGACAACGGCTGCTCCGCCCCCGCCCCCCGCGCCGCCTCCAAGGCCGCCGCGAACTCCCCGCACGCCGCCACCGCGGCCCCGCCGTCCGCGGCGAGCGCCACCAGCCGCTCGCCCTCCGGCACCACCAGTACGACTTCACCCGCCCGCGCACCCGCCGACTCCATGACCTCGGCAAGCCCGGCCAGCGCCTCCCCGTCCGCGGCGGCAGGCTCGGCGACGATCACGCGGAAGGGCGCGTCGAGGAGCCCGCCGTAGAGATCCCCGGCCACCGCACGGGCATGGTCCGGCTCCCCGGCGAGCAGCATCCGCAGCACCGCCGCCCCGAGCCGCTGCTCGGCGGCATGCAGGGACCGGGACCGTTCCGTCGCCAGTGTCAGCAGGGCGATGGCCGAATGGACGGCGTACCGCTCGGCCGTCCCGAGCGCCGCCGCCGTACCCACCGCGAGCGCCGCCCGTGGCCGCCGGCCCGTGCCCAGGGAGTGCAGCTCGACCCGGTCCTCGTTCTCGGGCCCGCCGACGACCGAGGAGGCCGGCGCGGGCCGCTCCCGCAGGCGTTCCACGTCCGCCGTCAGCCGGGCGGCCCGGCGGCTCGCCCACTCCGGTGCGGTGGCGACGACGGCGCCCGAGGCGTCGTACAGCGCCGCCCACCCGTCGACCTGCGAGGCGAGCGAGCCGAGCAGCCCCTCGGGCCCGTCCGTCAACGCCTGCTTGGTCAGCTCGCGTTGTGCCGCGAACCCCGCCGTCACCGCCCGGTACTGGTCGGCCGCGATCGCCGCCGAGACGGCCTTGCTGATGGCGAGAAACGGTGTACGGCGCGGCACCTCCAGCAGCGGCAGGCCCGCTTCCTCGGCCGCGTCGACGAGGGCCTTGGGGGTCTCCTCGTAGTTGACCCCGACGGCGAAACCGAGCCCGACGACCCCCGCCCCCACCAGTCGCTTCACATACCGCCGCATCGCCTCCGGATCCTCCGCGTCCAACTTCAACGCGGTGACCAGCAACAACTCCCCGCCCTCCATATACGGCACGGGATCGGCCAGCTCACTGACGTGCGCCCAGCGGACGGGCACGTCCAGCCGGTCCTCGCCCGCGCGCACGGTGAGCTTGAGCGCGGAGTGGTGGACGAGGGAGGCGAGCGTGGGGGGCATGGAGCCTTCAGGTCGGTGAGGGTTACGTGATCATTGTGATCCTTTGGCCGCCACGTATGAACGACCTATGCCGATTCTGCCTCACCGTACGGTCCCCGCTCTCCCCCTTATCCGGCTGTCACTCCCGCAGATCCACCAGCAACGGCGGCGCATGCTCCCCCTGCACAGTCGTCAACGACAACACCGCATGCCCCGCCGGCACACCATGCGCCAACTCAGACGCAGACCAACGCTCCCGCTCGACCTGCCGTACGGTGACGGCTTCCGTCGTGACCGCCTTGCCGGTCACCAGCTTGCGCAGGGCGTGCATGACCCGGGTCATGGGCTGATCGGCGAAGACGGTGTGCTGGGCGACTTCCGTGGTCTCGACCCACTCCGTGCCCCAAGTGTCGGCGAAGCGACTGCCGTCCCAGGTTGTCACCCCGGACAGGGCCATCCGGCAGCCGACCGCCCCGAACAACGGTCCGTGCAGGGCCTCCGGGACGTCGGACACTGTGCGCAGCGTGAGCACAACACCGGCGTTCTGCGAGCGCAGCCGCTGGATCCGCCGTACCGACTCTGAGGTGATGGTGCCGGTGGCGTCGTCGAGGACGAGGCTGACGAAGTGGTCGCGTGAGCCTTCCCGTACGACCCCGGCGAACTGGGCCAGCACCAGCCGGGCGATCAGGCGCGAGGCCTCCTCGTGGCCACTGTCGGGCAGGTCGATGCGAACGCGCAGGGGGTGGTGGGCGACGGCGCGCAGCGAGAACGGACGGATACTGTCGCCACCCGAGCCGAAGAAGTCCGCGAAGGCGGGCCGGTCCAGCAGGGCGAGCCGGTCGGCGAGCGCGGGACCGGGGTCGCCGGATGTGCCGGTCTGCCGGGCGCGGGCATCGAGTTCGCGGCACATCGCCGTGTGCCCGTCGCCGGCCAGCCGCTCGCGCAGGCCGGAGAGGGCCGCCGGGTCCCCTTCCAGCAGTTCCCGCAGGACGGGCATGGCCGGGAAACGACCGTACGCGGCCCGGTAGGGGCCGAGGAGCTGAGCGAGTGCCATCGCCGCGCGCTCGGCGCCCACGCTGTCGAGGTCCCCAGCCAGTGCCTCGGCGAGGAACCCGGCCGCCTCGTCGGGGTCATCGGTGTCTGCGTACGGGTCGAGGTCATGCACGGAGGCGGGGTCGCCGATACGCACCACGACGTCGTACGCCGAGTCCGCCCCGAGCGCCGTGCCCGCGCCGCACACCACGACGACGGCGCAACTGCCGGTGAGGGCCTGGAGTGTGAGGGACTCGACCACCGGGGCGATCACGTGCCGAGTCTTGCCGGCACCCGACGGCCCGACGACCAGCAGCGAGGTGCCCAGCGTCTCCGGCCCGAGGGCCGCGCTCGTGCCCCCGTACGCCCTCGGGGTGCGCTCGGCGGTGGCCCACTGTCCGATGCGCACCTGCCGAGTGAGCAGGTCGTGCCGGGCCGCGCGGCCCGGCAGGTCCCGGGCGCCGGAGGGGTGGGTGAGCGCGGCGGCGCCCTGACGCAGCACGGCATCCGTGAAGGCGGCCGGCCGACCCTGGCCTCGGGCACGAATCCAGCCGTTCTCGATACGGGCGCAGTCCACGTCGTTCATCCGCCCGGCGAGCACTTCAGCGGTGAGCACGTCGGCGACCTCATGCTGCCCCGCCTCCCGCAACTCGGGCCAGCGGGCACGGGGCTGCTCTGCGACGGGCGCCGGGCCCTGCCCCTGCGTGGCGCGGCCACGGGCAGCGATCCAGGTCCGGGCCAGAGGCCACCAGGCACCGATCCGGGCGAAGGGCCACAGGACGAGGACGGTGATGAGTGTGTAGAGCACGTCGGTGAGCCACGACGAAGCGAAGACCTCGTACCCGCCGCTGATCAGCACGATCAAGGAGAACAACGGGTCCACGACGGGCAGGGCGTCCCAGCCGACGCCGGGGAAGGCGTCCGGGAAGACAAAGCTGAGGATGACCAGGGCGCCCAGGGCAGCCAGCAGAGCGCGGGCGGGCTGGGGCTTGCGGCTCACGTAGTGACGGACGACAGCAGGCCAGCTGCCGAGCCGGCCCACTGTGTAGACGAGTACAGCGAAGAAGACTCCGCTGTACACCTCCAAGGCCTCGACGCCCGGGTACTCCAGAGCCTGGCCCTCCAACCGCTTGGGAGAGGCGAGCGTGCCACCCCACCACCAGTCGTCCGGGGTGAAAAGCCGCAGGATCGTGAACTGGTACGGGATCGCGCCGCGCCGCCAGAAGGACCACACCACGAGCGCCAGGGCGAGCGGAATCAACATGCCGGCGACGGTCACCGGTTTGAGCCGCTCCGTGTTCAGCCCGGCCTTCGGCATCCGGTATCCGAAGCGCCAGATGCCAGGCCTGGCTTCGGGCCGGGCTTCGTTGAGCCAGTGGGCCACGGACGCGCCCGGTGTCTGTGCCGGCCGCGGCGGCGCGTTCGACACATCCGGCGGTCCCGCCGGACGCGGTACAGGATTCGCATGCGTACCCCGCGCGTCCTGCGTCCCGTCGCTGTCCATCGCGCTTGCCCCCTGAGCAGCCGTTCCTTCCACCGTCCGCGAGTCAATCTAACGCCCCGACAACGGGAGTTCACCGCTAGTGCCGTCCGGCGCGCGGAGCGGACCAAGGGGCTCCGGATATCGTCGTCCCTTCATATCGGACGCGGTGGGCGAAACGGGGAGGCGCAGGTGACCGATCAAGTGGCCGTCGGCGAGGGGGACTTCGCGTGGGACGACCCCGCGACGCGACGGGCGTGGCGGTGGCAGGTGGGGCGCAGCCTTCTGCTCGTCGGCTGCTGCGCCGCCTGGTGGGTCTGGTACTCCGGCGTCGGCAGCCCGGTGCGCGAGCGGGTGACCCGTTCCGGGTGTACGTCGACTCGACCGCCACCAGACTGTGGATGGCGGGCGATCCGCACCCCCGCCGCGTCGTCTCCGTACCCGGCGGTGCCCGTCCGCTCGGCGTCGCTATGTCCACCGCGGACAACCGGAACCCCTGACAACGCCCACATGGAGCATGCCCGCCCCCCGCTCCCGGTCCTAGCCTGCGAGAAAGGACCAGAAAAGAAGAGAACGCCAAAGCGTCGTCCGCAACACCCCGTCCGCACCACCCCAGGAGCCCCTCATGACCGCAATCCCGCAGGAGCGCCGCGTCGTCACCGCCATCCCCGGTCCGAAGTCGCAGGAGCTGCAGGCCCGCCGAATCGCCGCGGTCGCGCAGGGCGTGGGCTCCGTGCTGCCGGTGTTCACCGCGCGGGCGGGCGGCGGGATCATCGAGGACGTCGACGGCAACCGGCTGATCGACTTCGGGTCGGGCATCGCCGTGACGTCCGTCGGCGCGTCCGCCGAAGCCGTCGTACGCCGGGCGTCCGCGCAGCTCGCCGACTTCACCCACACCTGTTTCATGGTCACGCCGTACGAGGGGTACGTCGAGGTCGCGGAGGCGCTGGCGGAGCTGACGCCGGGCGACCACGCCAAGAAGTCCGCGCTGTTCAACAGCGGCGCCGAGGCCGTCGAGAACGCCGTCAAGATCGCCCGTGCGTACACCAAGCGGCAGGCCGTCGTCGTCTTCGACCACGGCTACCACGGCCGTACGAACCTCACGATGGCGCTGACCGCCAAGAACATGCCGTACAAGCACGGCTTCGGGCCGTTCGCGCCCGAGGTGTACCGGGTGCCGGTGGCGTACGGCTACCGCTGGCCGACCGGGCCGGAGAACGCGGGCCCCGAGGCCGCCGCGCAGGCCATCGACCAGATGTCCAAGCAGGTCGGCGCGGAGAACATCGCCGCGATCATCATCGAGCCGGTGCTCGGCGAGGGCGGCTTCATCGAGCCGGCGAAGGGCTTCCTGCCGGCCGTTCGGAAGTTCGCCGCCGACAACGGCATCGTCTTCGTCGCCGACGAGATCCAGTCCGGCTTCTGCCGTACCGGCCAGTGGTTCGCCTGCGAGGACGAGGGCATCGTTCCGGACCTGATCACGACGGCGAAGGGCATCGCCGGTGGCCTCCCGCTCGCCGCGGTGACCGGTCGCGCCGAGATCATGGACGCCGCGCACGCCGGTGGCCTGGGCGGCACCTACGGCGGCAACCCGGTCGCCTGCGCCGGTGCGCTCGGCTCGATCGAGACCATGAAGGAGCTCGACCTCAACGCCCGGGCGAAGGCGATCGAGGCGACGATGAAGATCCGGCTGTCCGCGATGGCCGAGAAGTTCGACCTCATCGGCGACGTGCGCGGCCGTGGCGCCATGATCGCCATCGAGCTGGTGAAGGACCGCACCACCAAGGAGCCGAACCCGGAGGCCACCGCCGCGCTCGCCAAGGCCTGCCACCAGGAGGGGCTGCTGGTCCTGACCTGTGGCACTTACGGCAATGTGCTCCGCTTCCTGCCCCCGCTCGTCATCGGCGAGGACCTGCTGAACGAGGGCCTCGACATCATCGAGCAGGCCTTCGCCCGCATCTGAGCCGCCGCACACGCCTCATGAGTCCCAGCTGTCCCAGCCGCCGCCGTCCGGTGGGATTCCAGGGCCGGGACGCGGCCGTCAGAGCGTGTGAAGAACGTGTGCGAGGTGGATGACGGGACGCGATTCCGTCTGTCGTACGCCCACCCCCTGCCGTAGGTTCTACCCAGATGAGAGATACACCCCGCCCACAGGGGACTGTGGGCGGCTACAGGCCGGGGCCTCCCCAGCTTCGACCTGGTCGTGCCCTCGCGCACACAACCGGAGCCTCCGGCTCTGGATCTCCTCACCGATCGGACAGTCGCCCGCCCCAAACCCCCCGGGGCGGCCGACCATCCGATCTGATCGGCCGCCCCGGAACCACCCCCCCTGTTCCGGGGCGGCCGGCCTCCTTCCTTCTCGGCCTTCCGGCCCTTCTCTTCGCGCTGATCACCTGGCAGGTCGTCGTCGACGGCCCGCTGCTGCGCCTCGACGCGCAGGTCAGCCGGGCACTCGTCCACCCGGACCGGATCTCCGATCTCCTCGCCGACCTGGGCAGTGTCCCGGTCGCGGTGCCGGTTCTCGCGGTCGCTCTCGGGTACGCCGCCTGGCGCGCGCGCCGCAGTGGTACAGACCGCTGGTGGCTGCCGGCCACCGCGGCGGCCGCCCTAATGGTGCTCGTCCCGGCCCTGGTCGTCCTGCTGAAGGTACTGACGGACCGCCCCGGCACCCCGGCCGTGCCGCCCGCCACCGGCTACTACCCCTCCGGCCACACGGCCACAGCCGCCATCGCCTACGGCTGCGCCACCTTGCTCCTGCTCCCCTGGCTCCGCACGGCCCTGGCCCGCCGTGCCCTCGTCGTCCTCTGCGTCGCCGTCAACGCCGGCGTCGGCTTCGGCCTGGTCCGCCGCGGCTACCACTGGCCACTGGACGTGGTGGCCAGCTGGTGCCTCGGTGCGGTGCTGCTGACGACGTTCGTGCTGGGCGTGCGCCTGGGCGTCAGCCGAAGTAGCCGTCGAACGTCCGCTGGAACTCCCAGTTCGCGTAGCGGTCCCAGTTGATCGACCACGTCATCAGGCCGCGCAGGGCGGGCCAGGTGCCGTGGGTGGCGTACGAGCCGCAGTTGCTCTTCTTCGTCAGGCAGTCGAGGGTTTTCACCACCTCGGCGGGGGCCACGTAGCCGTTGCCCGCGTTGATGGAGGCCGGCATGCCGATGGCGACCTGGTCGGGGCGCAGGGGCGGGAAGACGTTGCTCGCGTTGCCCGCGACCGGGAAGCCGGTGAGCAGCATGTCGGTCATGGCGATGTGGAAGTCGGCGCCGCCCATGGAGTGGTACTGGTTGTCGAGGCCCATGATCGGGCCCGAGTTGTAGTCCTGGACGTGGAGCAGGGTGAGGTCGTCCCGCAGGGCGTGGATCACCGGGAGGTAGGCGCCCGCCCTCGGGTCCTGTCCGCCCCACGGGCCCGTCCCGTAGTACTGGTAGCCGAGCTGGACGAAGAAGGTCTCCGGGGCCATCGTCAGCACGAAGTCGTCGCCGTACTTGGCCTTGAGGGTCTTCAGCGCCGAGATCAGGTGCACGATCACCGGCGTCCTGGGGTTCTTGAAGTCCGTGTCGTCGGCGTTGAGGGAGAGCGAGTGGCCCTCGAAGTCGATGTCGAGGCCGTCGAGGCCGTACTCGTCGATGATCTTCGAGACGGAGGAGACGAAGGTGTCGCGGGCCGCGGTGGTCGTCAGCTGCACCTGGCCGTTCTGGCCGCCGATCGAGATCAGCACCTTCTTGCCGGCCGCCTGCTTGGCCTTGATCGCGGCCTTGAAGTCGGCGTCGCTCTCCACGTTCGGGCACTCGGCGACCGGGCAGCGGTCGAAGCGGATGTCGCCGGAGGTGACCGAGGTCGGCTCGCCGAAGGCCAGGTCGATGACGTCCCAGCTGTCGGGGACGTCGGCCAGGCGCGTGTAGCCGGAGCCGTTGGCGAAGCTGGCGTGGAGGTAGCCGACGAGGGCGTGCGGTGGGAGTTCCACGGGATTGCCGCTGCCCGCGGTCGTGGTGGCGGTCACCGTGGGCGTCTTCGCGGACTCGCCGGCGTCGTTCAACGCGGCGACCTGGAAGCCGTACGCCGTGGACGGCGACAGTCCGGTCACGGTGGCCGAAGTACCGGTCACCGTACGGACCTTGACCCCGTCGCGGTAGAGGACGTAGCCGGAGGCGCCGGTGACCGGGGACCAGGACAGCGCCACGCTGGTGGACGTGACGGTGCCGACCGTCAGTCCCGTCGGCGCGGCGGGCGGCTGGCCCGCGTCCACGCCCGGTCCGGTGAGCGATATGTCGTCGGCGTGGTAGGCGCCGGTGCCGTACCAGCCGTGCGTGTAGATCGTGACCTTGGTGGTGGCGGCGCCGGTGCGGAAGGTCGTGGTGAGCTGCTGCCAGTCGGGGGCGGACTGCGTCCAGGTGGAGACGTCGGTGGTACCGGTGCCGGTCGCGCCCAGGTAGACGTAGGAGCCGCGGACGTAACCGGAGAGCGTGTACTGCGAGTCGGGCTTCACGGTCACCGTCTGCGCGCACCGGGCGTTGTCACTGCCCGCCGGGGTTGCCTGAAGCGCGGAACCGCCGGTGCGCACGGGCGAGTTGACCGTCGTACCGGAGGTGCAGGTCCAGCCGTCGAGCGCGGCTTCGAAACCTCCGTTGCGAGCGAGGTCCGCGTCGGCCGCACGGGCGGCCGACGAGAGCGCGGTGACCCCGGGCACGGCCAGGACGGTGGCCGTAAGGGCGGCGACGAAGGGTCTGGTGCGATCCACAAGGGCCTCCGGGCATGGGGGAATTGGAGGGTGGAGCGCCGCACAATTTGGTCCAGACCAATAAGCTTGTCAAGACCTGAACGAAGTCGACTGCAGTTCGCCCAGTGCCCTAAGGGGCGCGGGGAACTGCGCGACCAGCCACGACGATGCCGCAGCCGACACACAACCCCTCGCGGCACCCAGCTCAGTCGTCGGCCAAACCAGCCGCAGCCTCGTGCATAGCCAGTTCCAGCAGCCCCGCATCCGTGAGCGTGCCGGAGCCGTCCGGTGGGACCAGCCACCGGACTCCCCCGGTGGCGCGTCCCGGATACGGCACGACGATCCACGTCCCCGCCCCCGCCGTGCGGATACCCGTGCCGAGCCAGCGGGCGGCCGTGCCCGGTGCCACGAAGAAGCCCATCCGGGCGTCGCCGAAGTCGACCAGCACGGGCCCGAGTTGGTCGAGGATGCGGGTCAGTACGTCGAGGGTGGGGTAGCCGAGTTCCCCCGGCAGGATCAGGACGTCCCAGGCTTTGCCGGCCGGGAGCAGCGCGACCCCAAGGGGGTTGCGCTCCCACTCCCAGCGGCAGGCCTCGGGGTCCGGTGCGACGGACGCTAGCCACTCGACCGCCGTCTTCGCCCCTGTCATGAGAAGACCTCCTCGTCTCTCGTCGACGCAGAGCGCGTCACGAGGGAGAGGGCGATCTCCCGGCGGCATTACGCGGGTTCGCTCAACTCGTCGGAGTGAACCGAATCACCGGCTTGCGGCCGCATCGCCGTCAGCTGTCGAAGCCGAGCCCGAGCCTGTCCATGGTTCTCAGCCACAGATTGCGCCGCCCGCCGTGCGCGTCCGCGCGGGCCAGCGACCACTTCGTCAGCGCGATCCCGGTCCAGGCGAAGGGCTCCGGCGGGAACGGCAGCGGCTTCTTGCGCACCATCTCGAGTTCCGTGCGCTCCGTGCGCTCCCCCGCCAGCAGGTCCAGCATCACGTCGGCGCCGAAGCGGGTGGCGCCGACGCCCAGGCCCGTGAACCCGGCCGCGTACGCCACCTTCCCGTGGTGTGCGGTGCCGAAGAACGCTGAGAAGCGCGAGCAGGTGTCGATCGCGCCGCCCCACGCGTGCGTGAAGCGCACGCCCTCCAGCTGCGGGAAGCAGGTGAAGAAGTGCCCGGCGAGCTTGGCATACGTCTCCGGGCGGTCGTCGTACTCGGCGCGCACCCGGCCGCCGTACGGGTAGACCGCGTCGTAACCGCCCCACAGAACGCGGTTGTCGGCGGACAGGCGGAAGTAATGGAACTGGTTCGCCGAGTCCCCGAGGCCCTGGCGGTTCTTCCAACCGATGGAAGCGAGTTGATCGGCCGTCAGCGGCTCCGTCATCAGGGCGTAGTCGTAGACCGGGACGGTGTACGCCCGTACTCGCTTGACCAGGCTGGGGAAGATGTTGGTGCCGAGCGCGACGCGGCGGGCGCGGAGGGAGCCGTAGGGGGTGCGTACGGCCATACCGGCGCCGTAGGGCTTCAGGGTGAGGGCGGGGGTGTGCTCGTAGACGCGGACGCCGAGTTCTAGGCACGCGCGCTTGAGACCCCAGGCGAGCTTGGCGGGGTGGAGCATGGCGACGCCGCGGCGGTCGAAGAGGCCCGCCTGGAATGTCGGTGAGTCGACTTGTTCCCGTACCGCTTCGGCGTCCAGGAACTCGACACCGTCGGCCAGGCCCCGCTGCTTCATCTCCTCGTACCAGTCGCGCAGTTCCCACGCCTGGTACGTCTCGGTGGCGACGTCGATCTCGCCGGTGCGCTCGAAGTCGCAGTCGATGGAGTAGCGGGCGACCGCCGCCTCGATCTCGTCGAGGTTGCGGGCGCCCAGCTCCTGAAGCTTGTGGATCTCGTCCGGCCAGCGGGCGAGCCCGTTGGCCAGGCCGTGCGTGATCGAGGCGGCGCAGAAGCCACCGTTGCGGCCCGAGGCGGCCCAGCCCACCTCGCGGCCCTCCACCAGCACTACGTCCCGCCCCGGGTCGCGCTCCTTGGCGATCAGCGCGGTCCACAGTCCGCTGTAGCCACCGCCGACGACCAGCAGATCGCAGGTCTCGGCGCCGGTGAGGGCGGGCTCGGGGTGGGGCTTTCCGGGGTCGTCCAGCCAGTACGAGACAGGCTGGGCCTCAGAGAGTGCCTTTGTCCAGTCACTGCCACGGCTCATGGCGCTCGGGGCCATGATGTCAACTCCCTACAGGGGATTACGAAGGCTTATGCCTTTTGCTTGTTACGGCGATTACTGATGACCATAGAAGCCAGGACGAGCAGTACGGCGACCAGGAACATGGCCGTGCCGATGACATTGATCTGAACGGGTGTGCCGCGCTGTGCCGAGCCCCAGACGAACATGGGGAAGGTGACGGTCGAGCCCGCGTTGAAATTGGTGATGATGAAGTCGTCGAAGGAGAGCGCGAAGGCGAGCAGCGCGCCCGCGGCGATTCCCGGGGCCGCGATCGGCAAGGTCACCCGGACGAAGGTCTGGAACGGTCCGGCGTACAGGTCCTGCGCCGCCTGCTCCAGCTTCGGGTCCATCGACATCACGCGCGCCTTGACGGCCGTCACGACGAAGCTGAGGCAGAACATGATGTGGGCGATCAGGATCGTCCAGAATCCCAACTGTGCACCCATGTTGAGGAACAGGGTGAGCAGCGAGGCCGCCATGACGACCTCGGGCATCGCCATCGGCAGGAAGATCAGCGAGTTGACGGCACCCCGCGCGCGGAACCGGTAGCGGACCAGCGCGAAGGCGATCATCGTGCCGAGGAGCGTGGCGCCGAGTGTCGCCCAGAACGCGATCTGGAGGCTGAGCGACAGCGAGCCGCACATGTCGGCGACACCGCACGGGTCCTTCCAGGCGTCCGTGGAGAACTCCTGCCATTCGTAATTGAAGCGCCCCTTCGGGTTGTTGAAGGAGAACACCGTGACGACGACGTTCGGCAGCAGGAGATAGCCGAGGGTCAGCAGTCCCGCGATGACGACGAAATGGCGCTTGAGCCAGTTCACGACGGCCATTTAAACCAGATCCTCCGTTCCGGACCTGCGAATGTAGAGGGTGACCATGATGAGGATCGCGGCCATCAGGATGAAGGAGAGGGCCGCGGCCGTCGGATAGTCGAGAATCCGCAGGAACTGGGTCTGGATGACGTTGCCGACCATACGGGTGTCGGTCGAGCCGAGCAGATCGGCGTTGACGTAGTCACCGGCCGCCGGGATGAAGGTCAGCAGCGTGCCGGAGACGACACCCGGCATCGACAGCGGAAAGGTGACCTTCCGGAAGGTCGTGATCGGCTTCGCGTACAGATCGCCCGCCGCCTCGTGCAGCCGTCCGTCGATGCGCTCCAGCGAGGAGTACAGCGGCAGGATCATGAACGGCAGGAAGTTGTACGTCAGACCGCACACGACCGCCAGCGGAGTCGCCAGCACCCGGTCGCCGGAGGTCATGCCGAGCCAGCTGGTGACGTCCAGGACGTGCAGCGTGTTGAGGGCCTCGACGACCGGGCCGCCGTCCGCGAGGATCGTCTTCCAGGCGAGGGTGCGGATCAGGAAGCTGGTGAAGAACGGCGCGATCACCAGGATCATGATCAGGTTCCGCCAGCGTCCCGCGCGGAACGCGATGAGGTACGCGAGTGGGTAGCCGAGGATCAGGCACAGGATCGTCGCCGAGCCGGCGTACAGCACCGAGCGCAGGAACTGCGGGTAGTACTCGGACAGCGCGTCCCAGTAGGTCGCGAAGTGCCAGGTGACCTCGTAGCCCTCCTCCAGGGAGCCCGTCTGCACGGACGTGGAGGCCTGGTAGATCATCGGCATCGCGAAGAAGACCAGCAGCCAGAGGATGCCGGGCAGCAGCAGCCAGTACGGCGTCCAGCGGCCGCGCTTGCGCGGGGGCTTCTTCTCCGGCGCGCCCGGCGCGAGAGGCGGTGGCGCCTCGGTGAGGGTCGCCATCAGACCGCCGCCTCTTCTTCGATCCCGGCGTCGATGTCCTGGGCCGCGTCGAGGCCGAAGGTGTGCGCCGGGCTCCAGTGCAGGACGACGTCGGCGCCGGGGACGAGCCGGGCGTCACGGTCGATGTTCTGGGCGTAGACCTCGAACTCGGGGCAGACCGGGCTGTCGATGACGTACTGCGTGGAGACCCCGATGAACGAGGTGGCCGCGATCTTGCCGGTGATGCGGTTGCGGGCCTCGGGGATCTCGCCCGCGTCGTCCACGTGGGTGAGGGTGATCTTCTCCGGGCGGACGCCGACCAGCACCTTGCCGCCGGTCGTCGTCGGCGCGGAGCAGCGCACCTCGGGCAGGACGAGCTTGCCACCACCGGCCCGGACGACGATCTCGCCGCCGGTCTTGTTGTCGACCTCGGCCTCGATCAGGTTGGACGTGCCGAGGAAGTTGGCGACGAACGTGGTCTTGGGGTTCTCGTAGAGGTCCGTGGGCGAACCCAGCTGCTCCACTCGGCCCGCGTTCATCACGGCGACCCTGTCGGCCATCGTCATGGCCTCCTCCTGGTCGTGCGTGACGTGCACGAAGGTGATGCCGACCTCGGTCTGGATGCGCTTGAGCTCCAGTTGCATCTGACGGCGCAGCTTGAGGTCGAGGGCGCCGAGGGGCTCGTCGAGGAGGAGCACCTTGGGGGTGTTGATCAGCGCCCGGGCCACGGCCACACGCTGCTGCTGGCCGCCGGAGAGCTGATGCGGCTTCTTGCGCGCCTGCTCGCCGAGCTGGACCAGGTCGAGCATGTCCCCGACCTGCTTCTTCACCGACTTGATGCCGCGCCGGCGCAGGCCGAAGGCGACGTTCTCGAAGATGTCGAGGTGCGGGAAGAGGGCGTACGACTGGAAGACCGTGTTCACCGGCCGCTTGTACGGCGGCAGGTGCGTGACCTCCTGGTCGCCGAGGTGGACGCTGCCGCTCGTCGGCTCCTCAAGTCCCGCGATCATGCGCAGAGTTGTGGTCTTGCCGCAGCCGGAAGCACCGAGCAGGGCAAAGAAGGAACCCTGCGGCACGGTCAGGTCGAGCGGGTGTACAGCGGTGAAGGAGCCGTAGGTCTTGCTGATCCCGGAAAGGCGGACGTCGCCGCTGCTGTCGTTCGTCATCGTCGTCACGCCCCTGTCAGCTTCGCGAATTTCTCTTCATAGGCCGTCTCTTCCTTCGAGCTCAGCGAGCGGAAGGCATGGGACTTCGCGGCCATTTCCTTGTCCGGGATGATCAGCGGGTTGTCCGCCGCGCCCTCGTCGATCTCCGCGAGATAGGGCTTCACTCCGTCCACGGGACAGACGTAGTTGATGTAGGCGGCCAGTCGGGCGGCCGGCTCCGGCTCGTAGTAGTAGTCCATGAGCCGCTCGGCGTTCGTCTTGTGGCGTGCCTTGTTGGGGATCAGCATGTTGTCGGTCGACGTCATGTAGCCGCTGTCCGGGATGACGAAGTCGACGTCCGGGCTGTCCGCCTTGAGCTGTACGACGTCACCGGCCCACGCGATACAGGCCGCGAAGTCGCCGCTGGTGATGTCGGACGTGTAGTCGTTGCCGGTGAAGCGGCGGATCTGGCCCTGGTCGACGGCCTTCTGGAGGCGGGCGATCGCCGCGTCGTAGTCGTCGTCCGTGAACTTCGCCGGGTCCTTGCCCATGTCCAGCAGCGTCATGCCAATGCTGTCGCGCATCTCGGTGAGGAAGCCGATGCGGCCCTTGAGCTTGGGGTTGTCGAGCAGGTCGGAGACCGACTTCACCTCGATGCCGTCGAGCGCCTTCTTGTTGTACGCGATGACGGTCGAGATGCCCTGCCAGGGGTACGAGTAGGCGCGTCCGGGATCCCAGTCGGGGCTGCGGAACTGGCTGGACAGATTGGCGTACGCGTGCGGCAGGTTGGCCGGGTCCAGTTTCTGGACCCACCCCAGGCGGATGAGGCGTCCGGCCAGCCAGTCGGTGAGGACGATGATGTCGCGGCCGGTGGCCTGGCCCGCGGCGAGCTGCGGCTTGATCTTGCCGAAGAACTCGTTGTTGTCGTTGATGTCCTCGGTGTATTTGACCTTGATGCCGGTCCGCTCGGTGAACGCCTCGAGCGTGGGGTGGTGCTTCTCGCTCTCGTCGATGTCGATGTACTCGGTCCAGTTGGAGAAGCTGACCTCCTTCTCCTTCGCCGAGTGGTCCTCCGAGGAGGTGCCGCCCTCCGTCTTGCCGGCCGCGGGGATCCCGCAGGCGCTCAGCGCCCCGAGGCCGCCGACCGCGAGCGCGCCGCCCGTGGAGGCGCGCAGCAGCGAACGACGGGTGAGGGCGGCCCTGCCGTTCCGGAGGCTGCGCCGCATGGCGGCCAGCTGGACCGGAGTCAGCGGTTCGGGCTCGTACTGCTCCATGCGCTTGGTGCCCTTTCGGAGGATGGGCGGCCGCGGGTCGGGCGGCCTGTCTGCTATCGGTCCCCGAAGATCGTGCGGTGCCAGTCCTTTCTGGGCACCGCCGTGTTGTCGAACATGACGTGTTTGATCTGGGTGTACTCCTCGAAGGAGTAGGTTGACATGTCCTTGCCGTAGCCGGAGGCCTTGTAGCCGCCGTGCGGCATCTCGCTGATGATCGGGATGTGGTCGTTGACCCACACGCAGCCGGCCTTGATCTCGCGGGTCGCGCGGTTCGCCCGGTAGACGTCCCTGCTCCACGCGGAGGCGGCCAGGCCGTACGGGGTGTCGTTGGCCAGCCGGATGCCCTCGTCGTCGCTGTCGAAGGGAAGGACGACGAGGACAGGGCCGAAGATCTCGGACTGGACGATCTCGCTGTCCTGGGACGCGTCGGCGACGAGGGTGGGCCGGTAGTACGCGCCATTCTTCAGCTCGCCCTGCGGTGCCTCACCGCCGGTGACCACGCGCGCGTAGGCACGCGCCCGGTCGACGAAACCGGCGACGCGATCGCGCTGGACGTGCGAGATGAGGGGGCCGAGGTCGGTGGTGCTCTTGAAGGGGTCGCCGAGCCGGACGGTGTCCATGAGGGCGGCGGTCTGCTGCACGAAGGCTTCATAGAGAGGCCGTTGCACGTACGCGCGCGTGGCGGCCGTGCAGTCCTGGCCGGTGTTGATGAGGGCGCCCGCGACGGCGCCGTTGACGGCCGCCTCCAGATCAGCGTCGTCGAAGACGACGAAGGGGGCCTTGCCGCCCAGCTCCAGGTGGATGCGCTTGACGGTGGCGGTGGCGATCTCCGCGACACGCTTGCCGACGGCGGTGGAGCCGGTGAAGGAGGTCATGGCGACGTCGGGATGGCCGACGAGATGCTCGCCGGCTTCCTTGCCGGTCCCGGTGACGATGTTGACGACACCGTCCGGGATACCGGCCTCGGTGGCGGCCTCGGCGAAGAGCAGCGAAGTCAACGGGGTGATCTCGGCGGGCTTCAGGACGATGGTGTTGCCCGCGGCGATCGCCGGGAGAACCTTCCAGGCGGCCATCTGGAGGGGGTAGTTCCAGGGCGCGATGGAGCCGACAACACCGATGGGTTCACGGCGGATGTACGACGTGTGGTCCCCGGAGTACTCCCCCGCCGACTGCCCCTGGAGCTGCCGGGCGGCCCCCGCGAAGAACGCGGTGTTGTCGATGGTCCCCGGCACGTCGAACTCGCGCGTCAGCTTCAGCGGCTTGCCGCACTGCAGGGACTCGGCGCGGGCGAACTCCTCGGCACGGTCGGCGAGCACGGCGGCGAAGCGGTGCATCGCGTCCGAACGCTCACTCGGTGTGATCGCGGCCCAGCCCGGAAAGGCGGCGCGCGCGGCAGCGACAGCCGCGTCGACGTCGTCCGCGCCGGCCAGCTCGTACGTGTAGACGTCCTCGCCGGTCGCCGGGTCGACGACCGCGTGCGTACGACCTGAGGTGCCCTTCGTCAGACGGCCCGCGATGAACTGCGCACCGGCCGCGAGGCGCTCCTGCGCGGGGAATCGGTCTGGGCTTCCCGGGTAGTCCATGTCGTCGCTCTCCTCCGCCGTCGCCCCTGGTGATCAGGGGTGGGTGGCGTAGCTTCAGCTCGATTTGAGTGCCGATCCTGACAGAGCTGCGGGCGTCCAACAAGTGATTCCGTTGTTGCCTTTTGATTACGCGACGGAATCTGTCGACCAGGTGTCGAGTCGGCATGGGAAAGGGGGGACGGATTGTCAGTGGATTCTGGGAGGAGCCCAGGGATGGGCGCAGGCTGCTGGACGCAATCACAGCGTGGGGTTAGGCGACGACACCTGGAACGGCGCCCCTGAGAGCGGACGTCGGATCGAGTGGTGTCAGAGGGAGAACACCAGGACAATCATGCCGATGCCCAGGGCGATGCCGACCGCACCGCAGATGATGCCGGCCAGTGCGTGGCCACCGTTCGTGGCCTCGCCCTTGCGGGCCTTGCCGCGGCCGATTACGCCGAAGATCACGGCGAGGATGCCGAGGACGATGGCCAGCGGCCATAGGCAGAAGACGACGGCCGCGGAGATGCCGAGCACGAGGCTCGCTGTGCCCATCCCGTTGGCCGGCGCGGGCTGCATACCGGGCCAGCCGTAGTAGCCGGCGCCTGGTGGGGTCGGGTATCCGGGACCGGCGGGGTGGTTGGGACCGGTGGGGTAGCCGGGACCAGCCTGGTAGCCGGGACTGGTGGGGTGGCCGGGAGCGGCCTGGTAGCCCACGTCGGCCGGGGTCGGGTAGCCCTGACCGGCCGGGTAGCCGTAACCCGCCGGGTAGCTGTGGCCCCCCGGGTAGCCGTACGCGACCTGGCCGGGGCCGTCCGGGGCAATGGGTGGCGGGGGGACGGGCTGGCCGTGGGCGTGCGGGGTGGTCGGGGCAGGTGGGGCGAAGGGGTTGGGTGAGCCATTCGCCGGGGGTGTGGGCGTTGGGGATGCGAAAAGGTTCGCCCAGGGCTGGGGTCCCTGGGTCGGCTGAGGTTGGGCCTGCGTGGGGGCCGGCTCCACCGGGTTCGTCCATGCCTGGTTGGCGTCCGACGCGGCAGGGGGTGGGCCCATCGAGGGGACCGACGTCACGGTCGGCTGATCGTGGACGGAGGGGGCGGGGCCGGTGTCGTCCGCGGGCGGAGCCCATGGGTTCGGCTCCGGGCGGGCGTCGGCAGGGCTGCCCGCCGAGTCCGCGCGTCCCGTCATAGGCTCCCCGCGTCCACGCCCACTCGCCGGGTCCGCCTTCCCCAGGTCGACGGACTCCGCACCCTCGGCCAGCGGCACCTCCGTCGCGTCGGCCACTGCCGCGCCCGGCGCCGCGGCTGCGTCGCCGGGCGGCGTCGGCCAGAGTGCTGCGGCGTTCTCACGCGCTTCCGGCGTCTGCGCGTCGTCGGACATGCGCGGGGTCCCCTCTGTCGTGCGTGCCGTCATGCTACGGCCCGTGCCACGACGGCAGGGGTCCGGCCTACGATGATCCCCGAGTCATCGATCAGCCGATCACCCGCGTCCCGCCGGACACCGGCCGGGGACGCCGTTCCCGGGGAGGAACCTTGACCCAGTACGCCGCCGCAGGCGCCCCGCGCGACCTGCACGCCTTCATCGCCGGACTGCCCAAGGCCGAACTGCATGTGCACCACGTCGGCTCCGCCTCCCCCCGGATCGTCTCCCAACTGGCCGCCCGCCACCCCGACTCCAAGGTGCCCACCGACCCCGAGGCCCTGGTCGACTACTTCACCTTCACGGACTTCGCCCACTTCATCGAGGTGTATCTGT
Organism: Streptomyces sp. NPDC050211; assembly: GCF_040656035.1. Classification (NCBI taxonomy): domain Bacteria; kingdom Bacillati; phylum Actinomycetota; class Actinomycetes; order Kitasatosporales; family Streptomycetaceae; genus Streptomyces; species Streptomyces sp. NPDC050211. The sequence continues at coordinate 44,770 of NZ_JBFALC010000034.1, read as the reverse complement.
CCGTCGTCGACCTGATCCGCACGCCGGAGGACGTACGTCTGCTGACGTACGAGGTGGCCCGTGACATGGCCCGGCAGCAGGTGCGCTACGCCGAGCTGACCATCACGCCGTACTCCTCGACCCGGCGCAACATCGACGAGGGCGCCTTCATGGACGCCATCGAGGACGCCCGCAAGGCCGCGGAGGCCGACTTCGGGACCGTACTGCGCTGGTGCTTCGACATTCCCGGCGAAGCGGGCCTGGAGGCGGCGGAGGAGACGACGCGGCTGGCCACCGACGACCGGCTGCGCCCCGAGGGCCTGGTGTCGTTCGGGCTCGGCGGGCCCGAAATCGGCGTGCCGAGGCCACAGTTCAAGCCCTTCTTCGACCGCGCGCTGGCCGCCGGACTGCGGTCGGTGCCGCACGCCGGTGAGACAACAGGTCCGGAGACGGTGTGGGACGCCATCACCGAGCTGCGTGCCGAGCGCATCGGGCACGGCACCAGTTCCGCCAAGGACGCGAAGCTGCTCGCGCACCTCGCCGAGCACCGCATCGCGCTGGAGGTGTGCCCGACCTCCAACATCGCCACCCGCGCGGTCCGCACCCTCGACGAGCACCCCATCAAGGAGTTCGTGCGGTCCGGCGTCCTGGTCACCATCAACTCCGACGACCCGCCGATGTTCGGCACCGACCTCAACAACGAGTACGCGGTCGCCGCCAGGCTCCTCGAACTCGATGAGCGCGGCCTCGCCGACCTCGCGAAGAACGCGGTCGAGGTGTCCTTCCTGGACGAGCCCGGCAAGACCCGTATCAAGGACGAGATCGACACCTACACCTCCACCTGGCTCGCGCCCTGACCTCCACCACAATGAGGCCCATGCAGAACGTGACCGCCGTGGCCCACCGCGGCGACCCCTACCGGCTCCGCGAGAACACGCTCGGCTCTCTGCGTTCCGCGCTCAGACAGGGCGCTGACGCGGTCGAGATCGACGTACGGCTCACCCGGGACGGCGTGCCCGTGCTGCTGCACGACGGCACGCTCAAGCGGCTGTGGGAGCACGACCGGCCGCTGAGCTCGCTGTCGGCGGCCGAGGTGCACGGGCTCACAAACGGCGGGGTGCCGACGCTGGCGGAGGCCCTCTCCGCCACCGACGGCCACCGGGTCATGCTCGATCTGCCCGGCGGGCCGAGTGCGAAGGCGGTCCGCCGGGTCGTGGGTGTCGTACGGGAATCGGGGGCGACCGACCGCGTGTACTACTGCGCCGACGCCGGCGCCATGCTCAACGTGCGCGCCGCCGACCCGGCCGCCGAGATCGCGCTGACGTGGACGACGCTGGCGCCGGCGCGGCCCGTCCTGCTGGACGCGGTGCGGCCGCGGTGGCTCAACTACCGCTTCCCGCTGGTCGACCGCGACCTCTCCGCCCGCCTCCACGCGGACGGCTATCTGGTCTCCGTCTGGACGCCCGACACCCGCCGCTCCATGCGCCGGCTCGTCGACATCGGCGTGGACTCGATCACGACGAACCGCATCGACGCGCTGTGCACCCTGCGCGGCCCCAGGGGCACTACACGCGCGAACGCTGCGCCACTGTCGCCGGGTCGGCCGGGGTCGCTCGCGTGACGTACTGGGGCACGGGGGCGGTGTCCTTGCCGTTGTCGCGGACCAGGCCGTAGCGGATGACGCCCTGGTCGGGGCCCTTTCGGACGTCCTCGGTCACGCTGTCCCAGCTGGAGAGAAAGACGGTCAGGCCGTAGGAGGCGCCGTTCTCGTTGACGTTGAGGGTGACGGTTCCGTCGACGTAGAAGAACTCGTTCTGCCACATCTGCTGGGTGCCGTCCGGCAGGACCGTGTAGCCGATGTCCGGGCCGCCCATGCCGGTGACGTAGCCGCGGTCGGAGCCGTCCCCGATGACGTCGTCCATACGCCGGCCGCCACCGGAGGCAATGTGGAAGATCTTGCCCTTCAGGCCGGTCCAGGTCGGCATGGTCATCCCGCCGGGCCGGTCGTGCGGGGCGATCTGCCAGCGCACCAGGACATAGCCCTGGCCGCTGAGCGTCACGCTCTCCCCGCGGTGCTGCATCACGGTCCTCGCTCCGCCGCTGCTGGTGATCCCGGACTCGGGGCGGCGCGGGAGGGCGGCGGGCCGGGCGTTCGGGTCCGGTGCCTGGTCGACGGCGTCCACGACGGTGCCGTACAGATCGGGCTGCCGCGTCGGGGACGGCGAGGGTGACGGCGTGGGTGAGGCGGGCGCGGAAGGGGCCGGTGGGCGGGCCGTGCTCGCCGCGGTCGGGGCCGCCGCGCGCGGGGGCGAGTCGGCCGGGGGCTGGGTGACGACGTACGCGCCGCCCGCCACGATGCTCGCACCGGCCGTCATCGCGACGGCGGGCTTGGCCAGCGCGCCCAGCACCTTCGCGGACCAGCCGACGGAGGTGGCGGCCACGGCCGTCTTGCCGCCGAAGGCCAGCGACAGGGTGAAACCGACCGGGAGCGGCACGAGCGCGATCCCGACGAGGAGCCGCTCGGCCGGTACGACGGCCTGGCGGGCGTCGCCGCAGTAGCCGCAGCCGCGGATGTGCCGGGCCAGCCGCTTGCGCCAGACGGAGTCGGGGCGGCCGTTCCAGCGGGCCGTCACCTCGCGCAGCTCGGGGCAGGCGCCATCCAGGGCGCGCACGATGCCGCGCGCGGTCTCCAGGCGTTCCTTCAGCCGCTGGACGCGGACGGCGGCATGCTGGCGGCTGATGCGGGCGGCCGAGGCCAGCTCACGCCGGGTGAGTTCGCCGGCGACCTCCAGCCACCACAGCGACAGCAGTTGCCGGTCCTCGTCGTCGAGCCAGCGCACCGCCTCCGCGACCTCGCGCCGCTGGCCCTCCAACTGGAGCCGCAGAACGGTGAGTTCGGCGAAGTCGGTGGCCTCGTGCGCGGCGGACTCGTCCAGCCGGTCGGGCTGCTTGCGGCGTGCCCGGTCCCGTATCTGCCGCATGGCGATCGCCACCAGCCAGGACCGGAAGCTGTCCGGGTCGCGCAGCGAGCCGAGGTTGTCGACGGCCCGCAGCATCGTCTCCTGCACGACGTCGTCGACATCGGCATGACCGTTCAGGGCGCGGCCGACGATGTTGTAGACCAGCGGCAGCCAGCCCGCGACCAGCTCGTCCAGCGCCTGCCGGTCACCGGCCTGCGCCGCCGCGATGGTGGATCGCCACTGCCGCCCTTCCACAATCGTCCTCTCCTGTGTCATTCCGTGTCCGTACGCACCTTCTCAGCCGTGACTGTGTGGCTCGCCATGAGGAAGATCACAGATACGGAGACGGGGTGAAGGCGGCCTCGATAACAGTTTTTCGGTGCCGGCGTCGGTCCCGTAGGGGCGATCCCTGGCAACTCCGGTGCTGGGGGCGGGAGTTGCTCGGGGTTCCACCAGGGTGGGTGCCCTCCTCGGTGACGATCCGGGCACCGTCGTACTCGCAGAGGATCATCACAAACACCCCGCCTCCTCCAGGAGCAGCCCATGCGCACTTCTGTCCTCGCCGCCTGCGTCGCCGTCGCGCTGACCGCCGGCCCCCTGGCGGCCCCCGCGTTAGCCGCGCCCCCGTCGGCCTCCGTCCGCGCCACGGCGGGCCCGGACGCGAAGGCCCTGTGCGCCGCGATCGCCGGGCTTCCGGACGAGGACGCGGAGACAACCGCGGCGCTGGTCCGGGTCGGCGGCACGGACGGCAGCTGGCGCGGCAGCGCGGGCGTGCATGATCTGAAGAGCGGCAGGGCGGCGGACCCTGACGCCCGCTTCCGGGCCGGTTCGACGACGAAGGTGGTGACAGCAGCCGTCGTACTTCAACTGGTGGCGGAGGGGAAAGCCGACCTGAACCGGCCGGTGCAGCACTACCTCCCCGGCCTGCTGGACAAGCGCTTCAAGCCGATCACCGTACGACAGCTGCTGAACCACACCAGCGGGATCCAGCCCGGCGACGGCTTCGCCGATCCGTACGCACACCGCTTCGACACACTGACTCCGCAGCAGCTCGTGGCATCGGCGGTGGCGAAGGGACCGGAGTTCGCGCCCGGAACGCGGCAGCACTACCTGGACATCAACTACACGTTGCTCGGCATGCTCATCGAGAAGGTGACCGGGCAGTCGTACGACACCGAGGCCACGCGGCGCGTGCTGCGCCCTGCGGGGATGCGGCACACCGGTTTCCCCGGCACCGACCCCCGCATCCACGGTCCGCACAACCGCGGCTACCAGGAGCTCGTCGGCCCGGACGGGACGAGCCGACTCGTCGACGTCACGGAGTGGAACCAGGCGAGCAGCTGGGCGGTGGGCGACATGATCTCCACGACCGCCGACCTGGAGCGGCTGCTGACCACCCTCTTCCGGGGGCGGATCGTGCCCGGGCCGCAGCTGAGGGAGATGTTCACGGTGCCGGACATCGAGGGCGCCACCTACAGCGCCGGACTGCAGCGCTTCGAGAACGAGGGCCGGGTCTTCTGGGCCAAGTCGGGCGCCCGGTACGGCTACAGTTCGGCGCTCGCCGCCAGCCGCGATCTGAGCCGCACGCTGGTGTACTCGATCAGCGACACGAACGCCAAGGACTATGCGATGAATCCGGTCGCACAGCGGATCGTCCTGGCGGCACTCAAGTAGCCCGGGGTACGTGTCCGGGACCACTTGTGCAACTAGTTGCATAATCGCCGACCCGTCCTCTACAACAGTCGAATGAGCCGTTACCCGCATCTGCTGACCCCCCTCGACCTGGGCTTCACCACCCTCCCCAACCGCGTGCTCATGGGCTCCATGCACGTCGGCCTGGAGGAGGCGGAGCGCGGTTTCGAGCGGATGGCCGCCTTCTACGCCGCCCGCGCCCGGGGCGGCGTCGGACTGATCGTCACCGGGGGCATCGCGCCCAACGACGAGGGACGGCCGTACGAGGGCGGCGCGAAGCTGACCACCGACGCCGAGGCCGAGCAGCACACGGTCATCACCGAGGCCGTGCACCGCGAGGGCGGGCGGATCGCGATGCAGATCCTGCACTTCGGCCGGTACGCGTACCACCAGGACCTCGTCGCCCCGAGTCCGCTCCAGGCGCCCATCAGCCCCTTCCCGCCGCGCGAGCTCAGCGACGAGGACGTGGAGCGGGCAATCGACGACTACGCGCGCGCCGCTTGTCTCGCCCGGCAGGCCGGGTACGACGGGGTCGAGATCATGGGCTCCGAGGGCTATCTGATCAACGAGTTCATCGCGGCACAGACCAACCACCGCACCGACCGCTGGGGCGGCTCGTACGAGAACCGCATGCGGTTCCCCGTGGAGATCGTGCGGCGGGTGCGGGAGGCGGTCGGCGAGGACTTCATCGTCATCTACCGGCTGTCGATGCTGGACCTGGTGCCGGGCGGCTCGACCCACGACGAGGTGGTCACGCTCGCCAAGGCGGTCGAGGCGGCCGGCGCGACGATCATCAACACCGGTATCGGCTGGCACGAGGCCCGTATCCCCACGATCGCCACGTCCGTGCCGCGGGGCGCCTACACCTGGGTCACCAAGCGGCTCATGGGCGAGGTCTCGGTGCCTCTCGTCACCACCAACCGCATCAACACCCCAGAGCTGGCGGAGGAGTTGCTCGCCGACGGCTGCGCCGACATGGTGTCGATGGCCCGGCCGATGCTCGCCGACCCGGAGTTCGTGAACAAGGCGGCCGAGGGCCGCGCCGAGGCGATCAACACCTGCATCGGCTGCAACCAGGCCTGCCTCGACCACACCTTCAGCGGGCAGATCACCTCCTGCCTGGTCAACCCGCGCGCCTGCCACGAGACCGAGCTGGTGCTCTCCCCGACCCGGTTGCGCAAGCGGGTCGCGGTCGTCGGCGCGGGCCCGGCGGGGCTGGCTTGTGCGGTTTCGGCGGCCGAGCGCGGCCACGAGGTGACGCTGTACGACGCCGCGAGCGAGGTCGGCGGCCAGCTCAACGTGGCCCGCAAGGTCCCCGGCAAGCAGGAGTTCGACGAGACGCTGCGCTACTTCCGCCACCAACTCGACGCCCACGGTGTCGACGTACGCCTGAACACCCGTGTCTCCGCGGACGATCTGTCCGGCTACGACGAGGTCGTCGTCGCCACCGGCGTCACCCCCCGCACCCCGGACATCCCCGGCGTCGACCACCCGAGCGTCGTGGGCTATCTCGACGTCCTGCGCGACGGCGCCCCCGTCGGCGACCGCGTCGCGGTCCTCGGCGCGGGCGGCATCGGCTTCGACGTCGCCGAGTACCTCACGGACGGCGGCGACAAGGCGAGCGAGGACCCGGCGACGTACTTCCGTCACTGGGGCGTCGACATGACGTACGAAGGCCCCGGCGGCCTCACCGTCCCCGAGCGCCCCGCCCCGCCCCGCACGGTCCACCTGCTCCAGCGCAAGACGTCCAAGGTCGGCGCGGGCCTCGGCAAGACCACGGGCTGGATCCACCGGACCGAGCTCAAGCACCGGGGCGTCCGCATGGTCCCGGGTGTGCGCTACGACCGAATCGACGACGCCGGACTGCATGTGACGGTCGGCGATACCAGCACGGTGCTGGAGGTCGACACGATCGTGCTGTGCGCGGGGCAGGAACCGAGGCGGGAGCTGTACGAGGACTTGGTGGCCGCGGGCCGGAGCGCGCACCTGATCGGCGGCGCCGACGTGGCCGCCGAACTGGACGCCAAGCGGGCGATCAAGCAGGGTACGGAGGTCGCGGCATCGCTCTAGCTTCGCTGGGGCGCCGGTTGGTTGTCTGCGGGTCCGTTGTGGCTGGTCGCGCAGTTCCCCGCGCCCCTTCGGGGCGCTGGTGCACCGTCCTTAGGATGTGCCCATGTCCCTGCCGCACGCGATTCTGACCGCCCTGCTGGAGAAGCCGTCCTCGGGGCTGGAGCTGACTCGGCGGTTCGATCGGTCGATCGGTTACTTCTGGTCGGCGACGCACCAGCAGATCTATCGCGAGCTGGGGAAACTCGAGGCCGAGGGCTCCATCCGGGCCCTGCCTGCCGTGCAGCCGGCCCGTGGACAGAAGAAGAGCTACGAGGTGCTGCCCGCCGGCCGCGCCGAACTGGCCCGCTGGACGGCCGCCGCCCAGGACCCCAAGCCGCACCGGGACGCCCTGCTGCTTCGGCTGCGCGCGGCGGCCGTGGTCGGCACGGAGGGGCTTGAGGCAGATCTGCGCCGCCATCTGGAGCTGCACCGGCGGCAGTTGGCCGAGTACGAGGAGATCGAGCGGCGCGATTTCCCGCCCGGTAAGGACAGCCCCGAGGACCGGCTGCGGCATCTGGTGCTGCGGGCGGGCATCGACCTGGAGAGCTTCTGGACGGGCTGGCTGACGCACGCGCTGGAGGAGTTCGCCGGGCTGCCGGATCACGGCTGAGCTCTCCGCCGGCATCCCCCGCCCCGGGCTGCGGGCGAAGTCATAGCCGTTCACCTACTCCGCCTTTACGCGAGCTGCAGTAGCTTGATGAACGAAACAGTTTCGTTCCGATGAGGTGGGCAGCAGCAGCTCCGCCTCCCTCAGGGAGAAGGCAGGCATGGTCTCCGTACTCGTGGTCACCGACCAGTCTCTGCAGCGTCTCGCCCTACGCATGCTCCTCGCCGCCGAGCCCGATCTGAGCGTCGTCGGGGAAGCGGCGAGCGGGGCCGAGGCGGTCCGCCTGAGCGCCGAACTCCGTCCCGACGTCGTCCTGGTGGACGGCAGACTCGCCCAGGCGGACGGCATCGAAACCGTCCGGCGCCTCGCGGAGTCACCGCACACCCCGCGCACCCTGGTGCTCACCCCCGCCGGCGACGAGGGATACGCCTACACCGCCCTGCACGCCGGTGCCGACGGCTTCGTCCTCGAAGACGCCGCCCTCGACGAACTCGTCTCCGCCATCCGCGTCGTGGCCGTCGGAGACGCCGTCATCACTCCCGGCCTGACCCGCGCCCTGATCGACGCCGTCCGGCAACAGGGCACCGTCCACCCGCTGCACCGCGCCTCCACGGTCGACGCCCTCACCGCACGCGAACGCGACATCCTCGTCGCCGTCGCCTCCGGCCGGTCCAACGCCGAGATCGCCCAGTGGCTCTCCATCGCCCCGACCACCGTCAAGAGCCACGTCAGCCACATCCTCGCCAAGATCGGCGCCCGCGCCCGGGTTCAAGCGGTGGCCTTCGCGTATGAGTCGGGCCTGGTACGGCCGGCCGCCTGACACAGGTTGGCCATGTATCCGCGAACGGCTCTCTCCGCCCACCGACGGTGACCGGAGAGAGCCCTGCGAAGCCCACCTATCGCACCGTTGTCACTTCCTCCAGGCCCAGTGCAGCCGGTCGAGCCCGCTCTGGTTGTTCACCGTCAGGCTGAGCTTGGTGCCCGTGCCCTGGAGGGTGGTGAGGGAGTAGGTGTCACCGTTGCGCAGACCGGGCCAGTAGACCGAGCCCAGGCCCATCTCCCGGATGGTGTCGGTCGCGGCCTGGATGTAGGCGACCTCGTTGGAGCCGTTGACCGGGCCGTTGTAGTCCAGGCCGGTGGTCATGGAAGCGCCGAACTCGTCGAGGATGGTGCGTGAGGCGCAGTCGCCGATGCGCTCCTTGAAGTCCGCTTTCCACTGGTCGACGCTGGTCCAGTCGGTGTGCCAGAAGCCGTAGTTGTGCAGGGCGATGCGGGTGCCGTTGAGGCGCGGGTCGGCGCACACCGGCTTGACGTCCTCGCTGTACTTGTACCCGCCGATCAGCATCCGGTCGCGGGGCACATTGCGGTGGGTGGTCACCCACTTCGCCGCGATGTCGGTCCACTCCTGGGCGGTGTAGCCGAACGGCTCGTTCATCGGCTCGAAGTACACCTTGGAGTTGCGGGCGTAGGCGGAGGTGATCCGCGCCCACATCTGGTCCCAGGAAGCCTGGTTGTCGATCTTGCCGTCCTTGGCGTTGTCGGCCTCCCAGTAGCCCAGGATGACCTTGAAGCCCTTGGCGGTGGCGGCGTCGATCGCGCCCCGGTACGACTTCCAGAAGGGGCCGTTCACGGAGGTGGGATTGACCGGAAGGCGGACCGTGTTGGCGCCGAGCCCGGCGAACCCGCCGATGATCGCCCGGGACTTGGCGTAGGTCGTGGCGTAACTGTCGGAGGTGGACAGGCCCGAGGGCACGACCGCGTCGTCGGCGTAATTGTCGCGCGGGTCGGCCCAGTTGACGCCGCGGAAGTCGCTGACGGGCGGCGGGGAAGCGTGAGTGGAGGCTGCTGCGGACGCGGGGGAGGCGAGGGCCCCGCCGAATGCCGTGACGCCGGCCAGCAACGCCCCCAGGCAAGCTGTTCCGCGACGGTTCTTTCGTGACACGACGTCCCTTTCTGGGCAGTTACGTCCGCGAAACCCTGCAAGCAGGTCGGCGGCTCTGTGGCTCCCGCAAACTAGAAGAGACTTCGAACAAGGGTCAACACATCTGCACATCAAATTTCATCAAGAACGCAGAATGACGCCCTCCAGCCCCGCGACGCCCAACAACCACACAGCGCCCTACAACCCCGCGATCGCGTTCCACCGCTTCGCGAACTCGGTCCGCTCGTCCGCGGTGATGTCCCGTGCGACGGCGAGCCGTTGACGCATCGCCGCGTCCGGGAAGATCAGCGGGTCCTCGGCCAGCGCGGCGGTCTCCTCGTCCTTGGACGAGCCCAGGACGTCCTGGGCGGCCGGGACAGGACAGACGTAGTTGACCCAGGCGGCCAGCTCGGCGGCGACCTCGGGGTCGTAGTAGTAGTCGATCAGCCGCTCGGCGTTGGTCTTGTGGGAAGCCAGGTTGGGGATCATCAACGACTCCGCCCACAGCTCGGCGCCCTCCTCGGGGACGAGGAAGCGGATGTGAGGGTTGTCGGCCTGGAGCTGGATCACATCGCCGGAGTACGCCTGGCAGGCCAGTACGTCACCGCTGACCAGGTCCTTGGTGTAGTCGTTGCCGGTGAAGCGGCGGATCTGGCCGCTGTGGACGTACTTCTCGACCTGGTCGCACACCGTGTGGAAGTCGTCCGCCGTCCACTTCGTGATGTCGACGCCGTTGCCCCGCATCAGCAGCGCGAACGCTTCGTCGAGCCCGGACAGCAGCGTGATCCGCCCCTTCAGGTCGCTCGCCCACAGATCGGAGACGTGCCGGAGTTCCCTACCGAGCCTGCGGCGGTCGTACGCGATGCCGGTGATCCCAGACTGCCACGGCGCCGTGAACGTGCGGCCGGGGTCGAAAGCGGGCGAACGGAGCTGTGGATCAAGGTACTTGGTCACGTTCGGCTGCCGGGCGCGGTCCATCTCCTGCACCCAGCCGAGCCGCACGAACCGCGCGCACATCCAGTCGCTGATGACATCAGATCGCGGCCGGTCCGCTGACGGTTCATCAGCGCGGGGCTGATCTTGCCGAAGAACTCGTCGTTGTCGTTGATCTCCTCGACGTAGTCGACGGCGATCCCCGTCCGCTTCTCGAACGCCTCCAGCGTGGGCCGCCGCGACTCGTCCGCGTCGTCCGTGTCGATATACAGCGGCCAGTTCGCCCAGGTCAGCCGCTTGTCACTGGCGGAGAGATCGACGCCGGCCCGGTCACCCGGCTCGACATACGCGGCAGGCACACCACACCCGGCGAGCACACCGAGCCCAGCAGTGCCACCCAGGGCGCGCAGCACGGACCGACGTGAAAGCGAGGACGTCTTCGAGCGGAGCGACCCCGGACGGAACTGATGTCCGCCCGGGACCGCAACACCCTTAGGGGCGCGGGACTGTATCGATTTGCGGCTCCGCCGCGTGGGCGCGACAAGCCCCCACGCACCCGCAGCCAAACAACGACCTACGCGTCCAAGGACGTCATCACGTGCTTGATCCGCGTGTAGTCATCAAACCCATACGCCGAAAGATCCTTGCCGTACCCCGACTTCTTGAACCCACCATGCGGCATCTCCGCAACCAGCGGAATATGCGTGTTGATCCACACGCACCCGAAGTCCAGCGCCTTCGACATCCGCATCGCCCGCGCATGATCCTTCGTCCACACGGAAGACGCCAACGCGTACTCGACCCCGTTCGCCCACTCGACCGCCTGGTTCTCGTCGGCGAAGGACTGAACGGTGATGACCGGCCCGAAGACCTCCTTCTGGATGATCTCGTCGTCCTGCTTGACGCCGGAAACGACGGTCGGCGCGAAGAAGTACCCCTTGTCGCCGACCCGCTTGCCCCCGGCCTCCACGCGCGCGTGCGCCGGCAGCCGCTCGATGAACCCACTCACCTGCTTCAGCTGGTTCGGGTTGTTGAGCGGCCCGTACAGCACGTCCTCATCGTCCGGCTGCCCCGTCTTCGTATCGGCCGCGGCCTTCGCCAGCGCCGCGACGAACTCGTCGTGGATCGCCTCGTGGACGAGGACGCGACAGGCGGCCGTACAGTCCTGCCCGGCGTTGAAGAAGCCCGCGACGGAGATGTCCTCGACGGCCTTGGCGATGTCGGTGTCCTCGAAGACGACGACCGGCGCCTTGCCGCCCAGCTCCAGATGGACCCGCTTGACATCCTTGGACGCGGACTCGGCGACCTGCATGCCGGCGCGCACGGAACCGGTGATGGAGGCCATCGCCGGGACGGGGTGCTCGACCATCATCCGCCCGGTCTCACGGTCGCCGCAGATGACGTTGAAGACACCCTTGGGCACGATCGAGCCGATGATCTCGGCGATCAGGACCGTCGACGCCGGGGTCGTGTCGGACGGCTTGAGGACGACCGTGTTGCCCGCGGCCAGCGCCGGCGCGAACTTCCATACGGCCATCATCATCGGGTAGTTCCACGGCGCGACCTGCGCGCAGACGCCGACCGGCTCGCGCCGGACGATCGAGGTCAGCCCCTCCATGTACTCACCGGCGGAACGGCCCTCCAGCATCCGCGCCGCGCCGGCGAAGAACCGGATCTGGTCCACCATCGGCGGGATCTCCTCGGACCGGGTGAGCCCGATCGGCTTGCCGGTGTTCTCCACCTCGGCCGCGATCAGTTCCTCCGCCCGCTCCTCGAACGCGTCCGCGATCTTCAGGAGGGCCTTCTGCCGCTCGGCCGGGGTGGTGTCGCGCCAGGCCGGGAAGGCGGCCGCGGCGGCAGCCATCGCGGCGTCGACGTCCGCCTGCCCGGACAGCGGCGCGGTCGCGTACGCCTCGCCCGTCACGGGGTTGACCACCTCGGTGGTCCGTCCGTCGGCGGCGTCCCGGAACTCACCGTCGATGTAATTGCGCAGACGACGCAGCTCGGTGCTCACTGCCGGCCTCCTGTCAGGTCGAACTGTCCATTGACTGAGACACCCACCCTAGTCCCGCAGCCCACGTTTTCAACAGCCCAGATCGCGCCGTTTCTGCGAAATCCGCAAGTCTGTGATGCGTAAACAACGAATTTCATCGCCTCAGCCTTGCGGAACTGTCGAGACGTCGTGCACAGTGAGCTGGTGGCCAGTCGAAGCGCAGATCAGCGGAACGGCAATCCCCAGCTGGATGCCGTCTCCCTCGCCATCATCGAACAGCTCCAGGAGGACGGCCGCCGGCCGTACGCCGCGATCGGCAAGGCCGTCGGCCTCTCCGAGGCGGCCGTGCGTCAGCGCGTCCAGAAGCTGCTCGACCAGGGCGTGATGCAGATCGTCGCCGTCACGGACCCGCTCACCGTGGGCTTCCGTCGGCAGGCGATGGTCGGCATTCATGTCGAGGGCGACGTGGAGTCCGTGGCCGACGCGCTGACCGCCATGTCCGAATGCGAGTACGTGGTGATGACCGCAGGCTCCTTCGACCTGATGGTGGAGATCGTCTGCGAGGACGACGACCACCTCCTGGAGGTCATCAACCGACGCATCCGGGCCATCCCCGGAGTGCGCTCCACCGAGAGCTTCGTCTATCTGAAGCTCAAGAAGCAGACCTACATGTGGGGAACCCGATAACCGTGAGGACCCGATAACCGTGAGCACCAAGGACCTCAGCCAGACCGCGTACGACCACCTGTGGATGCACTTCACCCGCATGTCCTCGTACGAGAAGTCGCCCGTCCCCACGATCGTCCGGGGCGAGGGCACCTACATCTACGACGACAAGGGCAAGCGGTACCTCGACGGTCTCGCCGGTCTGTTCGTGGTCCAGGCGGGCCACGGCCGCGTGGAGCTGGCGGAGACCGCCTTCAAGCAGGCCCAGGAGCTGGCCTTCTTCCCGGTGTGGTCCTACGCCCACCCGAAGGCCATCGAGCTGGCCGAGCGCCTCGCGCACCACGCCCCCGGCGACCTGAACAAGGTCTTCTTCACCACCGGCGGCGGCGAGGCGGTGGAGACCGCCTGGAAGCTGGCCAAGCAGTACTTCAAGCTGGTCGGCAAGCCCACCAAGCACAAGGTGATCTCCCGCGCGGTCGCGTACCACGGCACCCCGCAGGGCGCCCTGTCCATCACCGGTCTGCCGGCCCTGAAGGCCCCCTTCGAGCCGCTGGTCCCGGGCGCGCACAAGGTCCCGAACACGAACATCTACCGGGCGCCCCTGTTCGGCGACGACCCCGAGGCCTTCGGCCGCTGGGCCGCCGACCAGATCGAGCAGCAGATCCTCTTCGAGGGCGCGGACACGGTCGCGGCGGTCTTCCTGGAGCCAGTGCAGAACGCGGGCGGCTGCTTCCCGCCCCCGCCCGGCTACTTCCAGCGCGTCCGCGAGATCTGCGACCAGTACGACGTCCTGCTGGTCTCGGACGAGGTCATCTGCGCCTTCGGCCGCCTCGGCACGATGTTCGCCTGCGACAAGTTCGACTACGTCCCGGACATGATCACCTGCGCCAAGGGCATGACCTCGGGCTACTCCCCGATCGGCGCCTGCGTCATCTCCGACCGGCTGGCCGAGCCGTTCTACAAGGAGGACAACGTCTTCCTGCACGGCTACACCTTCGGCGGCCACCCGGTCTCCGCCGCGGTCGGCCTCGCCAACCTCGACCTCTTCGAGCGCGAGGGCCTCAACCAGCACGTCCTCGACAACGAGGGCGCGTTCCGGTCGACCCTGGAGAAGCTGCACGACCTGCCGATCGTCGGCGACGTCCGCGGCAACGGCTTCTTCTACGGCATCGAGCTGGTCAAGGACAAGGCGACCAAGGAGTCCTTCGACGACGAGGAGACCGAGCGCGTCCTGTACGGCTTCCTCTCCAAGGCGCTCTACGACAACGGCCTGTACTGCCGTGCCGACGACCGCGGCGACCCGGTCGTCCAGCTCGCCCCGCCGCTGATCTCCAACCAGGAGACGTTCGACGAGATCGAGCAGATCCTGCGCGCGACGCTGACGGAGGCGTGGACGAAGCTGTAACCCCCGGCGCTTGTACGGCCCGGGTGCACCCATGCGAGTGAGAAGGGTGCACCCGGGCCGCGTGCTGTCCGGCGTTGCTGCCCCACATCCCTAGCGTGCCTTGTAACTGGCCGGCCCTGCCTTCGTTCCCCCGCCTGGGGGATCGGCACCGGGAATTACGGACTGAACGAGGTGTACGCCCATGGTGGCTCCGCCGGACAACGACGTTCTCTGGGCACGCGCCCTGCACTTCCAGCACGACGACGGCTCGCCCGCGCTCGGCGGCGTCTCCCTCCACGTCCAGGAGGGCGAGATCGTCGCGGTGAGCGGCCCGCGCGGCAGCGGCAAGACGACGCTGCTGAGATGTCTGTCCGGTCTGGTACGACCGTTGCGCGGCGAGGTCTGGTTCAACAGCCAGCCGGTGCACACCATGGGCCCGCTCGCCCGTGAACGGCTGCGCCGCGACCGCTTCGCCTGGATCGACCCGGCCCCACTCCTCGTCCCCGAACTCAACGCCTGGGAGAACGCCGCCCTGCCGCTGATGCTCCGCGGCACCAGTCGCCGTCGCGCCAAGGTGGCCGCGATGGAGTGGCTGGAGCGCCTGGACGTCGGCGACCGTGCCCGTAAGCGGCCGCACGAGATGGTCCAGGCGGAACGCCAGCGCGTCTCGATCGCCAGGGCACTGGCCCCGACGCCCACGGTCCTGTTCGCGGACGAACCGACGGCCCCCCTGCACCGCGCCGACCGCGGACACGTCCTGCGCACGCTCACCACGGCGGCCCGCTCGCACGGCATCACCGTGATCCTGGCGACGCACGACGCGGAAACGGCGGCGGTCGCGGACCGCACGGTCTCCCTCCTGGACGGCCGGCGCGTGACCACGGTGCATCTGCCCCCGGTCACCGAGTCGGAAGGCCGGGCCGCGTGCTCGCTCTCCGTCTGACCCGCGTCGCCCAGCCCGCCGTACATCTGCGCCGCCTCGCGGTGGCCGCGGCCTCGGCCGCGACGGGCTTCCTGCTTCTCTCCGCCCTGGGCCACGCGATGTCCCACCAGGACCCCGCCGCGTCGACCCTCCGCCTGACCTGGTGCACGGCCCCCCTCGCCACCACGGTCTACTTCGCCGTGGCGGTGGCCCGCACGGACCCGGGAACCAAACCCCGCCCCGGCCTCTCCGCCATCGGCCTGGGCCCCGCCCGCCTGATGATCACCTCCGCCCTCACCACGGCCCTCGCCACCACCGTCGGCTCCCTCCTGGCCCTCGTCACCTTCCTCCACCTACGAGGCGACCTCACGGGCGTGCCGTTCGACGGCGCGGCAACGGAGTATCTGGCGGCAGAGCAACCACTGCCCCTACCGGCAACCCTGACTCTGCTGTCCCTGGTACCCGCAACAGCGTCCCTCTCAACAGCCCTGGCACTACGCCCAAAGGACCCACGCAGGCCCCCACAACACGGAGCCCCCAGGAAGTACGGCCGCTTCGGCGCGTACGGGCTGGCGGCGGCACGGGAGACGTTCGGCGCGTACGGAAGATTCGGCCGCCAAACTGCGGGCAGTCGTGCCGGTGGGGCGGCACGGGTGGGCGCAGACGGCACCCCGCCGGCGCCGGGCAGCGCGACCGCCCCCCCAGCAGCAACCCCGGACGCCGCACCAGCCGACGTCCACGAACCCGACCCCCACCTCGAACCCCCCGCCCCCCGCGAAGCCCCCCGAGGCCTCCCCTGGGGCATCACCGTCCTCGCCGCAGGCCTCACCGTAGAGGCCTACGCCAGCCGCACCGCAGACCCCACCTCTCCCGGCCTCCTCGCGGGCTGGGCCCTCACCGCTCTCGGCCTAGCCCTCGCCGCCCCCGGCCTCACCCACCTCTGCGGCCGTCTCCTCCAGTCCGCCCACCCCGGCGCCCTGCGCCTCCTCGCGGGCCGCGTCCTCATGGAGGAGTCCGCCCGCATCGGCCGCCCCCTGGGCATCGTCTGCGCCGTGGCATCGGCGGCGTACACGACCGCCCTCGTCCACGACACCGAGGTCCAGCCCCTCGGCTCGCTCACCGACCTCGGCGCCCTCGTGGTCGTCGGCTGCACCGCGGCCACCCTCCTCACCGCCGCCGTGGAGGCGAAGCAGGCCCGCGCCGACACCACCGCCGCCCTCCTGCGCCTCGGTGCCCCCGCCGCCATGCTCCGCAGCGCCGCCGCCCTCCGCGCCGGCGCCCTGCTGGCCCTGTTCGGCCCGCTCACCCTGATCGTCGCCGAGCTGGCCGCGCTGCCGATGGCCGCCGGTTGAGCCTCGTACGACAAGACGTACGAAAAAAGTCCCCTTACGGCGATGAGTTCTGCGCGACCCTTGGGTCTACCCCCACGTAACGACACGAACTCGATGGGAGAGCCCACGATGTACCAGCAGATGATCTTCCTGAACCTGCCCGTGAACGACCTCGACGCCTCGAAGAAGTTCTTCACGGAGCTGGGCTACTCGATCAACGAGCAGTTCAGCGACGAGAACGCGGCCTCGGTCGTGATCAGCGACACGATCGTCGCGATGCTGCTCAAGAAGTCGTTCTACTCGACCTTCACCAAGAAGGAGATCGCGGATGCCACGAAGACCAGCGAAGTGCTGATCGCGCTGAGCGCGGAGACCCGCGAGAAGGTCGACGAACTGGTCGACAAGGCGCTCGCCCTGGGCGGTTCGCCCACCGGCGAGACCCAGGACCAGGGCTTCATGTACGGCCGCGCCTTCGACGACCTCGACGGCCACACGTGGGAGGTCATCTGGATGGACCCGGCAGCGGTAGAAGGCTGAGCGCCCCGAAGGGGCGCGGGGAACTGCGCGACCAGCCACAACGGACCCGCAGCCGAAAGACAACCCATCCCGCCCCTCGGCGGAGCCCCTAGCATGGGCGGGTGCACTCCACACCCGCCCAGCCGTTCGACGGCTCCTACGACCGTGAGATCGAGTCCCTCGCCGAGTTCGACGAGGTGGTCGCAACGGTCGGCTCGCTCGCCCATCACCGTGTCCAGGCCGTCGATCTGACGGACCGTACGGACGTCCTGCTGACCGTGGACGCCACGGGCGCCGTCTTCCTCGGCTGCCCGATGGACCCCGAGGCCGCCGCCCAGGTGCGTGCCTCGGGGTCCCTGGTCTTCCCGCCGGTCCCCGGCCTCCCCTTCGACCCGTACCGCGGGTTCGTCTACTCGCCCGCCGAGTTGTTCGCCTCGCTCGACAAGGGTTACGAGGCGACACCGGACGCCCTCGCGTACGCCTGGTTCCAGCGGACCAAGTCGGACGGCGACATATTCGGCTCCATGCTGCGCGCGATCCACGACGACGCGATCTCGGACGCCCTCGACGAACTCCTCGTCGGCGCCCGGGTGGTCGGCGTGATGGGCGGGCATGCGATGGCGCGCGGCACCGAGGAGTACGCCGGTGCAGCCCGCCTCGGCCGCGAGCTGGCCCGTGCCGGTTTCACCGTCGCCACGGGCGGTGGGCCGGGCGCGATGGAAGCGGCGAATCTCGGCGCGTACGCGGCCCCGTTCGGCGACGGGATGCTCACCGAGGCGCTGCAACTCCTCGGGAAGACCCCGAAGTTCGTCCCGTCGATCACCGACTGGGCGCGCGCCGCGTTCGAGGTCCGTGAGCGCTGGCCGGACGGCGGTCCTTCGGTGGGCATCCCGACCTGGTTCTACGGCCATGAGCCGCCCAACGCGTTCGCCGCACACATCGCCAAGTACTTCGCCAACGCCACCCGCGAGGACGGCCTGCTGGCCCGCTCCACCGCGGGTGTCGTCTTCCTGCCGGGCGCCGCCGGGACCGTACAGGAGATCTTCGACAACGCGACGCCGAACTACTACGAGTCGCGGGGCGAGCCCACGCCCATGGTGCTGGTGAACCGTGCGCACTGGACGGAGCGACTGCCGGCCTGGCCGCTGCTGCAGGCGCTGGCGCGGGGCCGGTCGATGGAGGCCCGAATTGCCCTGGTCGACCGAATCGAGGACGCTCCGGCGGCGCTGAAACGTGTCGGCGGTTAATAAGAGGGCAAAGCCGA
Organism: Streptomyces sp. NPDC050211; assembly: GCF_040656035.1. NCBI lineage: Bacteria > Bacillati > Actinomycetota > Actinomycetes > Kitasatosporales > Streptomycetaceae > Streptomyces > Streptomyces sp. NPDC050211. Next base: position 26,493 of record NZ_JBFALC010000034.1, on the reverse strand, counting down.
GGGCTGGGTCGCGCATATGCGTTGACAGTTCTTATGCCGCGCTTATACATCTGTGAGACTCCTGGGAATGTTGGTGTCCCATCAACACCCCTTCAGCCCCCCGCATTTGCGCATCACATGAAGGACAAACGTGGCAGTCCTGTCCCTATCCCGCCGTACCATCGCACGCTCGGTGCGCATCCTCGGTGTCGCCTCCGCCTCGGCCGCGCTTGCGCTCGGTTCCGCGGGCAACGCCCTCGCCTGCAACATCAACGAGTTCTCGGCCGCTGCCAAGTGCGACGGTGACAAGGGTGTCATCACGGTCACCGACGTGGACCCGGCCGGTGTTCCGGCGACCATCACCGTGTACCTGCAGAACAACGGCGCCGACCTGAAGAAGGTCGGCGAGCAGGTGGTCAAGGGCTCGCGCGAGGGTGTGACCATCACCTTCACCGAGAACTGGAAGCCGAACGCGGAGTACCGCATCCACGTCGACGCCGCGCCCTACGTGAACGAGGACATCAAGCCCAACCTCGTCACCCCGGACACGGCCTGCAAGAAGGAGGAGAACCCGACCCCGCCGGCCACGCCGACGCCGTCGGAGACCCCCTCCACCCCGGCCGAGTCCGACACGCCGACCCCGACCCCGTCGGCCTCGGAGAGCGACAGCACCCCGCCCGCGGCCGCCCCGAGCAGCGCCCCGTCCCCCGCGGCCGGTGACTCCAACCTCGCCGAGACCGGCGCCAACTCCAACACCGGCATCATCGCCGGCATCGCGGCAGCCCTGGTCGCGGTAGGCGGCGGCGCCGTCTACCTCGGCTTCCGCCGCCGCGGGGCGAACAGCGGCCGCTGACGCCCCAGGCACCACCGAACCACCGTGGCCCGTCCCGCATTCGGGGCGGGCCACACCCCTGTCGCCCTCGCCCTCATCCTCACCCTCAGCCGAACGTCGCCCGCTCCAGCCAGAACTCCAGCAACTCCCGCTCACCGAGGACCTCCAACTCCGGGCTGTCCAGCGGCAGTCGGCGGTAGAAGGCGAGCAGCACGGCGGTGAGCGGGCCGCGCAGGGCGACCGTCGCCTTCTCATGCCCTCGACGCCAGGAGACGCCCTCCTCGCCGAGCTCGATGACCCACTCGGCGTTCACCTCGGGGGTCGTGTCGGTCGCGTGCAGGTGGATGCTGCGACCGGGCCCGCGCAGCTCCACCGCCGCGTCGTGCGGCATCGTCCGCTGCACGAACTCGACGATCTGCAGCCACTCGTCGATCGCGTCGGCCGCCACGTCCGGCGCGACCTCGTAGGGCAGTCCGGCGGCGAGGGTGGCGTCGGCGCGGTGGACGGTGAGTTCGTGGGTCATCCGGCGCGCCCAGAAGCCGGAGGTGTGGATCCCGGCCCACGCCCAGACCTTCGCGTCGGGGCCGGCCTCGCGCAGCGCGGCGACGACCATCTCGCCGGTCTCGGCGAGCCAGGCGTCCAGCGCGTCGGGGTCGCCCTTGGCCTCGGGACCATGGAGCAGCGGTACCTCGTCCTCGGGGATCTCCTCCGGCGCGCGCGTTCGCACCAGCAGCTCGACCCAGCGCAGGGCACCACCCGTATGCCGTACGAGATATTCCAGCGACCACTCCGGGCAGGTCGGCACGGTGGCGGACAGGTCGGCCCCGGACGTCACCACCGCCCTCAACCGGCCCACCTGGTGGGCGATCTCGTCGCAGTAGCGGTCATGTGCGAGCAGCGTCATGTCGCCGACCCTAGACGCACCCCTATCGGTCGAGCACGACGATTTCCGCAACGTCGAACTCCACCCCGACCGAGTCCCCCACCTCCGGCGCCTCCCGCAGCGCGCACGCCGCCTCGAGCCGCGGCGCGTCCGCGGGCTGGAGGTGGACGGCGACATGGGTGCCCTTGAAGGTACGTGCCGTCACCGTGCAGCGCAGACCCGCGTCGGCGGAGACGAGCCGTACGCCGGCTGGCCGTACGAGGAGCGTCCGTGTCCCCTGCGCGGCGCTCTCACCGACCGGCACCTTCCCCCAGGGCGTGTCCGCGACCGCTCCACTGATCGTTCCCTGGAGCACGTTGTCGAAGCCGAGGAAGCGCGCCACGAACTCGTCCACCGGCCGCTGCCAGACCTCCAGCGGCGTCCCGGTCTGGGCGATCCGCCCGTCCCGCATCACCACCACCCGGTCGGCCAGCGCGAAGGCCTCACCCTGGTCGTGCGTGACGGCGAGCACGGCCGTGCCCAACCGGCCGAAGAGTTCCCGGAGTTCGACGACCAGCCGCTCCCGCAGCGAACGGTCGAGCTGCCCCAGCGGCTCGTCCAGCATCAGCAGCCGGGGCTGCGGCGCGAGCGCACGGGCCAGCGCCACCCGCTGCTGCTCACCGCCGGAGAGGGACGCCACGGCGCGACGCACGGCCCCCGGCAGACCGACGAGGTCCAGCAACTCCCGTACGCGCTCTGCCTGTTGCCCCTTCGACGCCCCGTGCATCCGCAACCCGAAGGCCACGTTGCCGCCCACGTCCCGCTGAGGGAACAGCTGATGGTCCTGGAACATCAGCCCTACCCCACGCCGATGCGCGGGCACCCCCACCTGGTCGCGCCCGTCGAGCAACACCCGCCCGGAGTCGAGCGGTTGCAGCCCCGCCACCGCCCGCAGCAGCGTCGACTTGCCGCTGCCGCTGGGCCCGAGCACGCACACGATCTCGTGCTCGTCGACCTCCAGGCCGACGGCGTCGAGCACGGCCCGCCCGCCGAACCGTACGGTCGCGTCGTCGATGGCCAGCAGCATCAGAACTCCCCCGTCCGATCGGTCCGCAGCCGCTCCAGCACCAGCAGCGCCACCGCGCACACCACCATCAGAATCGTCGAAAGGGCCATCGCCTGGCCGTAGTTGAGTTCCCCGGCCCGACCGAGCAGCTTGGCCACCGCGACCGGCAGCGTCGGGTTGTCGGGCCGCGCGATGAACACGGTCGCCCCGAACTCCCCCAGCGACACCGCGAACGCGAACCCGGCCGCGATCAGCAACGCCCGCCGCACCATCGGCAGATCGACCTCACGCCACACCCGCCACGGCGACGCCCCGAGCACGGCCGCCGCCTCCCTGAGCCGCGCGTCCACCGCCCGCAGCACCGGCAGCATGGTCCGTACGACGAACGGGACACCGACCAGCGCCTGCGCGAGCGGCACCAGGATCCAGGAGGCCCGCAGATCGAGCGGCGGCTCGTCCAGCGCGATCAGGAACCCGAAACCGACCGTCACCGCCGACACCCCGAGCGGCAGCATCAGCAGCGCGTCGAACCCGCGCACGAACCGGCCCGCGTCCCGCCGGGTGAGCGCGGCGGCGGCGAGACCGCCGATCACCACGGCGATGACGGTGGCGACGACGGCGTACCGCAGCGAATTGCCGATCGCCTCGATCGGCGCCACCAGGAAGACGCCCCCGTCGGACGACATCAGCGCCCGGTAGTAGCCGAAGTCCGGCGCGTCGAACGACCGTTGCACCAGCACGGCCAACGGCAGCAGCAAGAGTACGACGACGGAGGCGAGGACGCCCGCCAGCAGCCCCCACTGACCCGCCCCGCGCGGCCGCCGGGCCGTCACCGACGCGTCCACCAGCCGCAGGGCGCTCTCCCGCCGCCGTACGGTCCAGGCGTGCAGCGCGAGGATCGCGCCGACCGCCACGAACTGAATGATCGTCAGCACCGCGGCCGTGGACAGATCGAAGATCTCCGAGGTCTGCCGGTAGATCTCGACCTCCAGCGTCGAGAAGCCCGGTCCGCCGAGGATCTGCACCACACCGAAGGAGGTGAAGGTGAACAGGAACACCATCAGCACGGCGGCGGCCACGGCCGGCGCCAGCGCCGGGAGGGTGATATGACGCCAGGCCTTGAGCGGCGACGCCCCGAGCATCCGCGCGGCCTCTTCCTGCCGCGGGTCGAGTTGCCCCCAGAGTCCGCCGACCGTCCGTACGACGACCGCGTAGTTGAAGAAGACATGCGCCAGCAGGATCGCCCACACGGTCGTGTCCAGCCGTACGCCCCACAGCTCGTCCAGCAGCCCGCCACGGCCCACCAGCGCCAGGAACGCCGTACCGACGACGACCGTCGGCAACACGAAGGGGACCGTGACGATCGCCCGCAGAACGTGCTTGCCCGGGAAGTCGAAACGGGCGAAGACGTAGGCGCCGGGCAGCGCCACGAGGAGGGTGAGCGCGGTGGAGGCGAGGGCCTGCCAGGTGGTGAACCACAGGACATGACGGATGTCCGACTGCGCCACCACGTCCCAGATCCGGGCGAGTTGCCAGGCTCCGTCGACATGGAGTCCGCGCGCGAGGATCGCGGCGACGGGGTAGGCGAAGAAGACCGCGAAGAACGCGACGGGCACGGCCATGAGCCCGAGCCGCGTCGCGTACTTCCTGCGGACGGAGGCTACTTCGGGGGCTACTTCAGTACGAGCGAGGTCCATGACTTGACCCAGTCGTCACGGTTGTCGGCGATCTTCGCCGGGTCCATGGTCTCGGGATCCTCGGCCTGCGGACCGTACTTGGTGAACTCCTCGGGCACCTGGGCGCCTTCACGCACCGGGTAGACGAACATGTTCAGCGGCATGTCGTCCTGGAACGTCTTGGTGAGCATGAAGTCGAGGAGTGCCTTGCCGCCCTCGGTGTTCCCCGCGTTGCTCAGCAGCCCCGCGTACTCGACCTGCCGGAAGCAGGTGCCGGTCGCGACGCCGGTCGGCGCGGTGGCCGGCTTCGGGTCGGCGTAGATGACCTCGGCGGGCGGCGAGGAGGCGTACGAGACGACGAGCGGCCGGTCGGCCTTGGCCTTCTTGCCGCCCGCGGAACCGGAGAACTCCTCGTTGTAGGCCTGCTCCCAGCCGTCGACGACCTTCACGCCGTTGGCCTTCAGCTTCTTCCAGTAGTCCTGCCAGCCGTCGTCGCCGTACTTGGCGGCGGTCCCGAGGAGGAAGCCCAGTCCCGGTGAGGAGGTGGACGCGTTCTCGGTGACGAGGAGGTTCTTGTAGGCCGGCTTGATCAGGTCGTCGAAGGAGGTGGGCGGGGTCAGCTTGTGCTTGCTGAAGTACGCCTTGTCGTAGTTGACGCAGATGTCGCCGGTGTCGACGGGCGTGACGCGGTGCTCGTCCTCGTCGACCCGGTACTCGGGCTTGATCTGGTCGGCGCCCTTCGCCTCGTACGACTGGAAGAGGTCGTTGTCGAGGGCCCGCGAGAGCAGGGTGTTGTCGACGCCGAAGAAGACGTCGCCCTGCGGGTTGTCCTTGGTCAGGATCGCCTTGTTGACGGCCTGCCCGGCGTCGCCGTCCTCCAGGACCTTGACCTGGTACCCGGACTTCTTCTCAAACTCGGCGATGACGCTCTTGGAGACGGCCCAGGAGTCGTGGCTGACGAGCGTGACGGTCTTGGAGTCGCCGCCGGCGGAGTCGGACGACGATCCGCACGCGGACAGCGTGACGAGGCCCAGCCCGACGGCCACGGCTATGTACTTGTTCGTGGTTCTCATGAGTGAAGACCGAACTTCCTACCCAGAATGACCTGGGCGAGGTTCAGAGGGTCTGCGGCCCGCCGGAACTATGGCTGCCGCACTCTCAGCGCTGTGGCGCTCCCCTGTCGGAAAATGAATTGGATATGAAGTTGTACCGACGTCGATGTACCGACGTCGATCAGACTACCTCTCGGTGGCCGCGAGCTGACCACACGCCCCGTCGATCTCCTGACCACGGGTATCCCGGACCGTCACCGGCACACCATGCGCGGCGATCGCCTCGACGAACGCCTTCTCGTCCTCCGGACGGGAGGCCGTCCACTTCGAGCCCGGCGTCGGGTTCAGCGGGATCAGATTCACATGCACCGGCCTGCCCTTGAGCAGCCGTCCGAGCCGGTCACCGCGCCAGGCCTGGTCGTTGATGTCCCGGATCAGCGCGTACTCGATGGACAGCCGGCGCCCGGACCGGGCCGCGTACTCCCATCCGGCCTCGAGCACCTCGCGCACCTTCCACCGGGTGTTGACCGGTACGAGGGTGTCGCGCAGCTCGTCGTCCGGCGCGTGCAGCGAGATCGCGAGCCGGCACTTGAAGCCCTCGTCGGCGAACCGGTGGATGGCCGGGACGAGCCCGACGGTGGAGACGGTGATCCCGCGCTGCGAGAGCCCGAGCCCGTCGGGTTCGGGGTCGGTGAGCGCGCGAATGGCACCCACGACCCGCTTGTAGTTGGCGAGCGGCTCGCCCATGCCCATGAAGACGATGTTGGACAGCCGCGCGGGCCCTCCGGGAATCTCGCCGTCCCTGAGCGCCCGCATCCCGTCCACGATCTGGTGCACGATCTCGGCGGTGGACAGATTCCGGTCGAGGCCTGCCTGCCCGGTGGCGCAGAACGGACAGTTCATACCGCAGCCCGCCTGCGAGCTGATGCACATCGTCACCCGGTCCGGATACCGCATGAGCACCGACTCGACCAGCGTCCCGTCGAACAGCCGCCACAGCGTCTTGCGCGTGGTGTCCTGGTCCGTCGACAGATGCCGTACGACCGTCATCAGCTCCGGAAGCAGCGCCTCCTGCAGCTTGCCGCGCGCCGCGGCCGGGATGTCGGTCCACTGCGCCGGGTCGTGCGCGTACCGCGCGAAGTAGTGCTGCGAGAGCTGCTTGGCGCGAAACGGCTTCTCCCCGATCGCGGCAACAGCCTCCTTGCGCTCGGCAGGCGACAGATCGGCAAGATGCCGCGGCGGCTTCTGGGCTCCGCGGGGGGCGACGAAAGTGAGTTCTCCGGGCTTGGGCATGATTTCTCAAGTGTCGCAGATCGTTTCCGTGCCCCCGGACGGGCTATGGGGTGGGGTTTTCCAGCCGGTCCTTGAGGTGCTGCTCGTTGCGGGGGAGTTCCTTGCGGACCTGTGGGCGGACCACGAGGGGCACGAGGACCTTGCCGATGCCGTGCCCTTCGACGTCGACCTCCAAGGTCACGCGGGAGCGGCGGCCCTCGTCGATCGGGTCTATCTCACCGTGGACATGGCCCCTGACGGGCCCGTCGATACCCTGCAGCCCCCAGATGCGCGGCGGATCGTACTCGGTGACCTCCATGGTCATCGGAATGTCGCGGCGGCCTATGTGCCGGGTGATCTTCAGGTGGGAACCGAGACCCAGCGGGCCCTCCTCGACCTGCTCCGCCGCGACCGCGCTCTCCTGCCATTCCGGCAGGTGGGAGGGGTCGCTGAGGTATGCGTAGACATCTTCGGGACTGCGGTCGACGACGATCGTTTCTCGGACGCCTGACATGGTGCCCCCTTCCAGGGCGGCCCCCTCGAGGGTTCCGGAGTGTCCCTCGTCGAGGGCTTACAACCGAATCGTCCCACCGCACGGACCGGCACGCCAAGGAGAGGAGCCAGCACGCCAAGGAGAAGAGCCCTCGCCCCCCATGCCGGGGCGAGGGCTCCGTAAAACTCCTGTGCCGTCAGGCAGATCCGACGAACAGCACCATCAGCAGCCACACCACCGGAGCCGTCGGCAGCAGCGAATCCAGCCGGTCCATGATGCCGCCATGACCGGGCAGCAGCGTGCCCATGTCCTTGATGCCCAGGTCCCGCTTGATCATGGACTCGCCGAGGTCGCCGAGCGTGGCGCTGGCCGCGACGGCGAGGCCCAGCAGCAGGCCCTGCCACCAGGTGCCGCCGTCGATCAGGAACTCCATGCACAGCGCGCCCGCCGCCATGGCGAAGGCGACCGCGCCGAGCAGGCCCTCGCGGGTCTTGCCGGGGCTGATGCGCGGGGCGAGCTTGTGCCGGCCGAAGCGCCAGCCGACGGCGTACGCGCCCGTGTCGCTGACGACGGCCAGCAGCAGGAACGTGAGGACCCGCCGCGCACCGTCGTCCGCGGTGAGCATCATGGCCACGAACGTGGCGAGGAACGGGATGTAGAAGGCCGCGAAGACGCCCGCCGTGACGTCCTTGAGGTAGCCCTCGGGCGGTTCCGTCATCCTCCAGACGAGCACCGCCAGCGCGGTGAGCGCCATTGCCACCCACGCGCCCTCGGCACCGCGGACGTACCCGGCGACGACCATCGCCGCACCGCCGACCGCGAGCGGCACGAGGGGCGCCTTGATGGCCTTGCGCTCCTGCAGCCGGGACGTCAGCTCCCAGAGGCCCACCACGACGGCGACCGCTATCACACCGACGAACACGGCCTTGACGACGAACAGCGACGCGATGATCACCGCACCGAGTCCGACCCCGACCCCTATGGCCGCACCCAGGTCCCTGCCCGCGCTCTTCTTCTGCGGTGCGGGCGCCGGCTGCGGGGCGTCGGGCATGGGCTCCGGATTCTGCTGCGCCGCCCGGTAGGACGTCCCGTCGGGCGTCCCATAGGACGACGTCTGCGGCGTGTCGTCGCGGAACAAGGGGCCGCCCAGCCGAGCGGCCCCCCGGTCGTCATCCTGGTCTCCGCCATACGCGGGTACGTCGGGCACGATGGGCATGGGGCGAGTCTGCTGCGCGTTGTGCGCATCGTACGCGGGACCCGCCGGGGCAGCCCCCTGGACAGGCCCGCGGTCGGACGGCACCCAGTACCCGGCTTGTGGTGGCGCCCCCCAGGAAGAGTCGTTCATCAGACCTCGAGCAGCTCCGCTTCCTTGTGCTTGAGAAGCTCGTCCACCTGTGCGACGTACTTGTGGGTGGTGTCGTCGAGCTCCTTCTCCGCACGGCGGCCCTCGTCCTCGCCGATGTCGCCGTCCTTGATCGCCTTGTCGACGGTGTCCTTGGCCTTGCGGCGGACGGAGCGGATGGACACCCGCGCGTCCTCGGCCTTGCTCTTGGCGACCTTGATGTAGTCGCGACGGCGCTCCTCGGTGAGCTCGGGGAACACCACTCGGATGATGTTGCCGTCGTTGCTCGGGTTGACGCCCAGATCGGAGTCGCGGATCGCCTGCTCGATGTTGCGCAGCGCGCTCTTGTCGAACGGGGTCACCACCGCCATACGCGGCTCCGGCACGGAGAACGAAGCCAGCTGGTTGATCGGCGTCGGCGCCCCGTAGTAGTCGGCCACGATCTTGTTGAACATCGCCGGGTGCGCACGGCCGGTGCGGATCGCGGCGAAGTCCTCCTTGGCGACCACGACGGCCTTCTCCATCTTCTCCTCGGCCTCGAGGAGGGTCTCTTCGATCACCACTTGCTCCTGCGTGTCTTGAGTAGGCCCGGCTGCGGTTCCTTGCGGGGGGCGGCGGCCGGCTGCGTCGCGTCTTCCTTCTGCACGTTTCCCGACCGGCAGAACATTGTCCATCCCCCGGTCAGGGTCATCAGCCCTGGCTGTCTTGGTCACCCACAAGCGTGCCGATCTTCTCACCCTTGACGGCGCGCGCGATATTGCCCTCGGCCAGAAGCTCGAAGACGAGGATCGGCAGCTTGTTGTCGCGGCACAGGGTGATGGCTGTCATGTCGGCGACCTTGAGGTCGCGGGTGATGACCTCGCCGTAGCCGAGGGAGTCGAAGCGCACGGCGTCCGGGTTGGTCTTCGGGTCGGAGTCGTAGACCCCGTCCACGCCGTTCTTGCCCATCAGCAGCGCCTCGGCGTCGATCTCCAGGGCGCGCTGGGCGGCGGTGGTGTCGGTGGAGAAGTACGGCATGCCCATACCGGCGCCGAAGATGACCACGCGGCCCTTCTCCAGGTGCCGTACGGCCCGCAGCGGGATGTACGGCTCGGCGACCTGCCCCATGGTGATGGCGGTCTGCACCCGGCTGTCGATGCCCTCCTTCTCCAGGAAGTCCTGGAGGGCGAGGCAGTTCATCACAGTGCCGAGCATGCCCATGTAGTCGGAGCGGGCCCGGTCCATGCCGCGCTGCTGCAGTTCGGCGCCGCGGAAGAAGTTGCCGCCGCCGATGACGACCGCGATCTGCGCCCCGTCACGCACGACGGCCGCGACCTCGCGGGCGATCTTGTGCACCACGTCAGGGTCGACGCCCAGGCCCCCGCCGCCGGAGAACGCCTCTCCGGACAGCTTCAGCATGAACCGGCCGCGTACTTTGCCGTCGTCGCTCTTCTGGGGCTTGGTGGTCATGGAGATCTCGCCTCTTAACGTGTCGCACATACGAAGAAGGCCATTGCCGATGGGGTGGGTGCTCCCATGTGCGGCAATGGCCTCCTCGTCAGATCTGCTGTCGTCCGCCACGCACGCGTGCGCGACGTCGTCCGCGGACGACTGCTGTCGACCCTATCGGGGTCGCGCGTCGATCGCGGTACGGACTCAGATGCCGACCTTGATGCGCGAGAAGCGCTTCAGGGTGACACCGGCCTCGTCCAGGATCTTCTGGACGGACTTCTTGTTGTCGAGCGCGTACGGCTGGCCCAGCAGCGTGGCGTCCTTGAAGAAGCCGTTGAGGCGACCCTCGACGATCTTCGGCAGGGCGGCCTCGGGCTTGCCCTCGGCGCGGGTGGTCTCCTCGGCGACGCGGCGCTCGGACTCGACGACCTCGGCCGGGACGTCCTCCTTGGAGAGGTACTTCGGCGCGAACGCGGCGATGTGCTGGGCGACGCCCTTGGCGACCTCGGCGTTGGGCTTGTCGAGCTCGACGAGGACACCGATCTGCGGCGGCAGGTCGGGCATCGTGCGGTGCATGTACGCCGTCACGAAGCCGTCGCCGAACTGCGCGAAGCGGTCCAGGACGATCTTCTCGCCCAGGTTGGCGTTGGCCTCGTCGACGAACGCCTGAACGGTCTTGCCGGGCTCGATCTCGGAGGCGAGCAGCGCCTCGAGGTCGGCCGGAGCGGTCTTGGCGACGTGCTCGGCGATCGCGCCTGCGGCAGCCTGGAACTTCTCACCCTTGGCGACGAAGTCCGTCTCGCACTTCAGCTCGACCAGGACACCGGAGGAGTTGTCGTCGGCGATGACGGAGACCACGGCGCCGTTCTCGGCGGAGCGGCCCTCGCGCTTGGCGACGCCCTTCTGGCCCTTGATACGGAGCGCCTCGACGGCCTTCTCGACGTTGCCCTCGGCCTCGTCCAGCGCCTTCTTGCAGTCCATCATGCCGGCGCCGGTGAGCTCACGGAGCTTCTTGACGTCGGCGGCGGTGTAGTTCGCCATGATCTGTGAATCTCTTCTCGGAGTTCGAAGTCTCGAAGTCGGCGGCGGCCGCGGCTTGAGCGGCGTACGCCGAAGATCTACGGGCTACGAAGATCTGCGGACTCTGCAGATCTAGAGGCTGCGGGTGAACGGCGGGTGGCGTGGTCGACGCCACCCGCCATCACTTTCAGCCATACGGCCCTACGACCCAGAGGGTCAGGCCTGCTCGCCCTCGGCGGCCGGAGCAGCCTCAGCGACCTCGGCGGCGGGAGCCTCAGCGGCAGGCGCCTCGGCCTCGGCAGCGGGGGCCTCAGCGGCGGGAGCCTCGGCCTCGGCGGCGGGAGCCTCGGCAGCCGGCGCCTCAGCAGCGGCCTCGGCGGCCGGAGCGGCCTCCTCGGCCTTCTTCTCGCCCTCGAGCAGGTCGCGCTCCCACTCGGCGAGCGGCTCGCCCGCGGCCTTCTCGCCCTTGCCCTCCGTCGCCACGCCGGAACGGGCGATGAGGCCCTCGGCGACGGCGTCGGCGATCACACGGGTGAGCAGGGTGACGGAGCGGATCGCGTCGTCGTTGCCCGGGATCTTGTAGTCGACCTCGTCGGGGTCGCAGTTGGTGTCGAGGATGGCGACGACCGGGATGTTGAGCTTCCGGGCCTCGCCGACCGCGATGTGCTCCTTCTTGGTGTCCACGATCCAGACGGCGCTGGGCACCTTCTGCATCTCGCGGATACCACCGAGGGTCTTCTCCAGCTTGGCCTTCTCGCGCGAGAGCACGAGAAGCTCCTTCTTGGTCAGACCCGAGGCCGCGACGTCCTCGAAGTCGATCTGCTCGAGCTCCTTGAGGCGCTGCAGACGCTTGTAGACGGTCGAGAAGTTGGTGAGCATGCCGCCCAGCCAGCGCTGGTTGACGTAGGGCATGCCGACGCGGGTGGCCTGCTCGGCGATGGCCTCCTGCGCCTGCTTCTTCGTACCGACGAACATGACCGTGCCGCCGTGGGCGACGGTCTCCTTGACGAACTCGTAGGCGCGGTCGATGTACGACAGCGACTGGAGCAGGTCGATGATGTAGATGCCGTTGCGCTCCGTGAAGATGAATCGCTTCATCTTCGGGTTCCAACGACGGGTCTGGTGACCGAAGTGGACGCCGCTTTCCAGCAGCTCCCGCATCGTGACGACGGCCATGGCCGTTCTCCTTGAGTTTCTCGGTTGTGCCGCGAGTGCCGGATCAGCACTCGCGCCTGACGCCCACATGCGCCGTGCCGCTAAGGACCGAGGAGCGCTGACACAGGGACCGTTTCCGGTCGGAGTGTCGGGGCGTGCGAAGTCGACCCGGTGGCCCGGATCGCCAGAAGAAGTGTACGGGACCCGCGGGGTACCGGGTGACGCCGCTGTCCACAACCCGGGAGTAGTCCACAGGTCCCGGCCATGATCGGCCGCTGTGCGGGACCGTTCTCCCATGTCACCTGCGCAAGCGAAACGATCTGCGGTCACCTGGGCGGGCCTCCTGCTCGCCCTGACCTTTGCGGCCCTGGCGCCTGTCGCATGGGCCGACACCCCGGCCGCCATGCCCGCGGCACCTCCGCCCCTCGACCCCACGGTTCCGGCCATCGCCCGCACCTGGCCAGTGGGGGTACGCCCCTCGGTGGTACGGGGCTGGGAACCGCCGGCGACGACATACGGCCGCGGCCACCGCGGCGTCGACCTCACGGCCACCCCCGGCACACCCGTACGAGCGGTGGCGCCTGGCCGGGTGTCCTTCGCGGGCCGAGTGGCCGGAAAGGGGGTCATCTCAGTGGAACTGACAGAAACGGGCGCCCCACCCCTGCGAACGACCTACGAACCGGTGAGCCCTTCCCTGAAGAAAGGCGACGAGGTGGAGGCAGGCGAGGTGGTGGGGACGGTGGAGGCGGGCGGCTCGCACTGCACGACAAGATGCATGCACTGGGGCCTGCTCAGGGGCGAGACCTACCTGGACCCACTGAAGCTACTGCCACCGTGGCTCCTGAACAGGGGCCCATCGAGACTGCTGCCGGTGCTGGACGCACCTCTGCTGTGATGCCGTCAGCCTGCGGGCAGTCGTGCCGCTTGGGGCGGCACGGGTGGGCGCAGGCGGCACCCCGCAAGCGCCGGGCCGCGCGACCCACCCCCGCCCAGCCCTCACTCAGCCGCACACACCCCGCAACGCCATAGCCACAGCCGCATCCGTGATCGCCGAAGGCTCCTCCGCAGCCCCCAGCTCAATCCGCCGCACAGCCGCATCCACCACACCCTGCAGCAACATCGCGGCAAGCCGAGGCTCCGCGTGCCCCATCTCCCCCAACGCCTCGACGATCATCGCGACCAGCCCCCCATGCGCAGCCCGGATCTTCTCCCGGGCCCCCGCATCCAGCTCACTCGCGGAGATCGCGACCACGGCCCGGTGCCGCCGGTCCCCGACCAGCGCAAGCTGCTGCCGCACATACGCCTCGACCTTGCCCTCGGGCGTACCGGCCCGCTCCATGGCCGCCGACACCTCCGCCGCCCACACGGGGAAGTCGACCTCGCACAGCTCCTCGACCACGGCGGCCCGCGACCGGAAGTACTCGTACACGGACGACCGCGCAAGCCCCGTCCGCTCGGCGAGGGCCGGAAAGGTCAGCGCCTCCGTCCCACCCTCGGACAGCAAAGACCGAGCCGCGTCCAGCAGGGCGGCTCGCTGCATCGACCGGTGCTCGGCCACAGAGGCCGCTCGAATCCTTGGCACGTCAAACACTGTACGGACGCACCGCCCGCGAGGGGAGACACTCCCGCCCGCTCCCCCGCTCAGCGGCCGAAACTCGCCAGCTTCGCCCGCAGCTGGAGCACGGACTTGGTGTGGATCTGGCTGACCCGGCTCTCGGTCACCCCCAGCACGTTCCCGATCTCGGCGAGCGTGAGGCCCTCGTAGTAGTACAGCGTGACCACGGTCTTCTCCCGCTCGGGCAACGTGTTGATCGCCCGCGCCAGGAACCGCCTCAGCTCCCGGTCCTCGGCCACCTCCACGGGGTTGTCCGCGGCGGTGTCCTCCAGCGTGTCCATGAGGCTCAGCCGGTCGCCCCCCTCACCCCCCACATGCAGCAGCTCCTCCAGCGCCACCACGTTCGCCAGCGACAACTGGCTGAAGACCGAGTGGAGTTCGTCCACCGCGATCCCCATCTCGGCGGCCACCTCCCCCTCCGACGGCGTCCGCCTGAGCCGCGCCTCCAGCGTCGCGTACGCCCGCTCCACGTTGCGCGCCTTCTGCCGCACCGACCGCGGAATCCAGTCGAGTGCCCGCAGCTCGTCGATCATCGCGCCCCGGATCCGGGTGATCGCGTACGTCTCGAACTTGATCTCCCGGTCGATGTCGAACTTCTCGATCGCGTCGATCAGCCCGAACACCCCGGAGGAGACGAAGTCCGCCTGTTCGACATTGGGCGGCAGCCCCACGCTCACCCGGCCGGCGACGTACTTCACGAGCGGCGAGTAGTGCAGGATCAGCTGCTCGCGCAGCCGCTCGTCCCCCGTCGCCTTGTACGACCGCCACAACTCGTCGAGCGTCGAGGGAGCGGGCGGCCGCACGCTGCCACCGTCACGGGCGGCTGGGGGGATCGCCGCCCGGTCGGACCCGGAAGTGTGCTGGGGCATTCGTTGCCTTGTGCCGTTCTGCCGTGAAGTGGGGGTGCCTGGGTGAGCTGTCGGTCTGATGTGGAGTTGCCGGTCTGCGCCCGGATCCTCGTGAGCGTAGCGTGACTGAAGTGTCGCAGTGCGCGAACGGCGGGGCGGAAGGCGTGCGCAGATACGTTCCGCTGGACGCACCGCCGGGTCACGGTGATCGCTCTACGTGATCACCGGCGGGCGCCAACTGCGGGAAATCCCAAGGCCGTCGGGGTTCCCCCGGACGGCCGAACACGCTCGGTCAGCAGCCGTGCCGACCGTCACGGACGGAGATCATTGCCTGGCGTGTCAACTTCCAGCCGTCGCCGTGTCGTTCGACGTAACCAAGTGCTCGGAGTTCGTACAGTCTCGCGATCGTGTCGTCCTCCGTCGTCTGCGCGCCGCGCGCGATCTCGTCCGCCGCCGCGGCACGGCGGGCGGGCAGGGCGGCCAGCACCCGGCGGGCGCCGGGTTCCAGCAGGTCCCGCGGCAGCACGGGACCTCGCCGGTCCGGCGCCAGCTCACCCATGTCGCCGACCAGCTCCACGACATCCGCGGCGTCGGTGACCAGCACGGCGTCTGCGCGCAGAAGTTCGTGCACCCCGGCCGAGAGTCCGCTGGTGGCCGGCCCGGGTGCGCCCATTTCTAGGGGTGCCGCTTCTTCCTGCGTCATCATGCGCGGATCGACCTTGCCCTCAACCCGCAGCGGCGGTACGAGAGGTGGCGTCCAGACCGGGGTGCCCTCGCTGGGGAGAGCCTGCAAGATCTCGTCCCACACCCCGCAGTAACGCCAAGTTTGATAACGGGAGTGGATCCCCTTCCAGGCGCCGAAGCGCTCAGGCAACTGCTCCCACAGAACGCCTGTGCGCGCTTTGTAGAACATCGCGTCGAGCATCACGCGGCCGGGTCGGCATCTGTGGTTGGGCGGTTCCCATGCTTTGACGATGGGCTCGGCCAGTGCCCATGCTTCGTCGGTCAACTCGTCCGGGACGAGCCGCTTGTTCTCCGTGAACCATTCCCGCATCGAGCAGGCCAGCCCGACCCGAGGTCGCGGAACGGGACCGGTGATGGTGACCCGCACGTCCAGGAGCGCGAGTATCTCGGCCTGCTCGGCAGAGGTCATATCGGCCAGCCGCTCACGAGCAACGCTGGCCAGGGCGATGAGCTCGTCGGCGCGGTGCCCGGCAGCTTCGGATTCTTCCTGCCAGGCGGCGGCCTCTTTGCGCATCGCCCGCAGTTGGTCAAGCTCCTCGGACAGCGCACGACTAGCTGCTTCGAGAGCGACCTTCGGCAGGTTCAGCTTCGCGTACTCCGTGACGGTCCTGACCAGGGCTGCCTCACGGTCGCTGATCTGGCTGTCCAGGTCAGTGATGCGGTCGGCGTAGTTGGTCTTCTCGCCAGCAGTTATCCCGACCCACTCAGCAGCCATAGCCCGGAGGCGGTCCGGGTCGCCCAGCAGCCCGACCACGTTCGACCACACGGCGGCTTCGACGGCATCGGCGTCAACCATGTCGCACGAACAGACACGATCACCCGGGTACTTCGCAGCCTTGCCCGTGCACCGGTACCAGCGCCCCTCCCGGCCGGAGCGCTTCATGCCCACGTAGTGCAAGTTGCACCCGGTGTACTGGTTGAACAGCCTCCCCGACAGCGGATAACCGTGCGGCTTCGGCTTCGGCCTGCCGGTGCCCAGCCTTCCCATCGCCCGGCTCAGATCGGTGGCCTCCTGCGGCGTGAAGACCGGGTCGAGCTGGATCGTCACTGTCGTCCCGTGCCTGGGCGTGCCGTCCTTGTCGAGCTTCGCCCCGTGTCCAGCGTGCGCACGCTCAGGGTTCCGGAAGGTCGTGGTGGCCCGGAGCGTCGAGTCCGAGACGAGCTTGCCGCGCACGTTGGCCGCCGACCAGGGCACGCCCGATCTCGTGTATAGCTGCTCGGCGTTCAGCCGGGCGGCGATCCGGACCGTGTTGAGTCCCTCCTCAACGGCCATCGTCCACATGCGCTTGAGGAGCGCGACCTCGTGGGGGTCCTGGACGAGGTACGAGCCGCGCTTGCCCTTGCCCTCGATCCGATACCCGTAGGGGGGCGCACCGCCCGGCCAGCCACCGAGCGTGGCTTTGACCTGGATACCTCCTTGGAACTGGTCCCGGATGTTGTCGTAATCCAGCTCGGCCAGGGCGGCGTACTGCTTGAGCATGAACTTGCCGGCGGGCGTGGTCGTATCGATGATCTCCTGGGTGACCGAGGTGAACGCCACGTCCAGCTCTTCGAGCGCCCAGATCACGCCCCAGAATGCCTTGCCGATCCGGCCGATCCGGTTGTACTTGTGGACCACCATGACGTCAATACGTCCGGCCCTCGCATCGGCCATCAGCCGGTTCAGCTGGGGGCGGCTGGTCAGAGAACCCGAGACGCCCTCGTCCTTATATACGTCAACAACGGTCCAGCCCTTCCGCCTGACGAACTCGATGCATCCGTCAAGCTGGGCCTCAATGCCGTAGCCGTGTGTCTGCTCAGCTGTGGAAACACGGACGTAGACCGCCGCACGCAGGGCCGGCTGCGGGGTGGTCGCCCGGTGCACCACGGCGGACGCCGAGGCAACTGTTCTGCTAGTCACGCGGATTACTTCCTTGTGGTTGGGGTGCTGTGACACGGGTCCGGGAGTCAGGGGGAAGCTCCCGGGCCGAGGCGAGCTCAGCCGTTGATGCCGACTTCCTGCGTGACCGAGGTAACGGCGATCTTGCGCTTGCCATTTAAGGAAACACATCGTCATCACATGCATTAAGTGCACTTCTATGCACTTCTACCGTCATGCAGCTCGATGGCCCGCCGCACTCTCACTCCGCCCAGGATGCTTTGTAGAGTGTTTTTCTGAGGTATTACTGGAGACCAGGACGAGTCGGCCTAGGCGAGGGGCAAAGAGGACTCGCAGTAGACGATGGTATTCACCGTCGGTAAGTGGCCTTATTTCCCAATGCGTCTCTGTCACGCGCCTCCTTCCGGGTTGTCGGTAATTTCAAGCCCGGCGCTACAGCGCTTGGAGGCCGGTAAACAACGCTCACTGGCAGGTATTTCAATCTCGGGCAGAAAGGACAGGCTCCACAGTGGAGGCGTGTTCTCATGCCATCCATCCTGCGCACAAACGATTGATACTCGGCAGGAAATAAGCGGGAGTACTCGTTCCTTAAACAGCCGGGCCTGGCGAGAGATGCGATCGATTGACGAGCATACGACGACGTCGAAATCCCGCCCTTCCTTCGGAAGGGTCGCGACAAGGTCCTGCCAGCCTCCGTAATATTCAGACGGCCCGTGCAGGAATGGCGGGATCCGGTGGAGTTCGGTCCGGTCGATTGCCTGCGGTATGTCGTAGAAGTAGCGGACCAGTTCGGCGCGGCCTGAACAGGCAGAGCCGCAGATCTGGAACTGCTGGGCGATGATTTTGCCCGCGTGTCCGAGGTAGGGGCTGTTGGTCCGCCCGTAGAAGGCGGCCCGCAGGAGCGGCCGGGCTGCAGTGGCCGAGCGGTTGGTGGGCGCCGGGGCGGCGTTCGTGTTCGCGCTGGGGATGAACGCCTGTGGTGGCGGGGTGGTCTGCATGTCTCTCCCTTGAGGTCTGCGCGCCGGGCCCGTTGCTGATCGGTGGGCAAAACAGCTGGTCAGATTCGTTTTAGGGCCCGGAATCCTACAGTCCGAGAGGCGTTTTGGGAGGCCCGGAAGGCTAGGTACCGGTGTGGAGTTGGTCATCCGGGAACAGGTTGTTCGCCCGGCCGGTCGGTCCGCTCGGATCCGGAGCACGCGCAACTTCCCATCGGGTTCGGGCGATGCCCTGGTTTGAGGGCCGACGGCGTCGGCTGGGGCGGTCCCATCCGTGGTGAGGAGCGAGGCGCGCCGTAGGCTGGAAGCCCGCTGCTCGCAGGCTGGCCCCGCTTTCGCCGCGCTCGCTGTAGGTGATCAGCCGCTGGTAGCCGAGGGCACGCGCTGCTCGCCAGGCGGCGGCGTAGAGGGCTGAGTTGGCGTTGGGTGTGCCGTCGGTGCAGGTGCGGGTGACTTCCGCGGTGCGTCCGTCATCCAGGTGGCGGGCGATCGGGCGTCCCACCACTGCCACCCCGACCAGGGTTTCCTTCGTGGCCACGCCGAGCGTGAATTTCATTCCTTGCGGCGGACGATGGTGGCGGTGGTGAGCTGCGATGAAGGAGCGTGCCTGACGGAAGGTCACCGGGACGACATTCAGCACCGGCTGACTCGGCCTGGTGCGTGTGGGGGCGAGTGCCCGACGGGTTTGACGTCCTGTGCGGGCGGCAACTCGCTCCTGGGGAAAAGTGTCGCTGTTCATGCGGCTTCCGTTCGGGGGCCGGCGGAGTGGTCGGCGACGTCGCCAATGCCGGGCACCACGTCGTTGAGGCGGGTGAGGGCGTGGCGGTGGAAGGCCGGGTTGAGATCGATGCCGGTGTACGGGCGATTGAGGCGGACGGCGGCCTGTCCGGTGGTTCCGGTTCCGCTGAAGGGGTCGAGCACGCTGCCGTGCGGCGGGCATCCGGCGGCGATGCAGCGCAGCGGGATGTCGATGGGGAACGCGGCGGGGTGGAGCTGGTGCTGTCCCGGTGTGACGGGGATGGTCCAGACGTCGCCGGGGTTTCGCCCGGGCGGGGGCAGGCTTGCTGTCTGTGTTTGGCCGGCCGGCGGCCAGGTGCCACGGGCGGTGTGCGGTTTGTTGCCGCTTCGGTGCGCGCGACGGGACAAGGACCGGTCCCCGGTGTAGGGCTGGCGGATCGGGTCGAGGTCGAAGAAGTACTTCTGCTGTTTGACGAGGAGGAAGAGCACTTCGTACCGGCAGGTGAGCCGGTCGCGGCTGGGGAAGGGGGCGGCGTTGGGCTTGTGCCAGATGATGGCGTTGCGCAGGATCCAGCCGTCGACCTGGAGTGCCTGAGCGACTCGCCAGGGCATGCCGATCAGGTTCTTGTGGGGCACGTCGGCGAGGGGTCGGTAGCGGGGCTGGCGGTACTGACCGGGGCGGCTGCACCAGTAGCCGTCGCTGTTGGCGGAGTAGCTGTCGCCGAGGTTGAGCCAGGCGGTACCAGTGGGAGCCAAGACGCGGTAAAGCTGGGCGAAGACCTGCCTCAGGTGCTGGACGTAAGCGAGCGGGGTGGCTTCAAGTCCGTACTGCTCGTCGGTCCAGGCGGCGCCGCAGCGGGCGCAGGAGCGCGGCGCACTCACCGATGCGGGAGGACCGGCCGGGTCGATGGCATCCGGGTGCGGGCAGGCGGGGCTGCCACCGGTCCAGGAGCCGGTGCCGTAGTCCCGCAGTCGCCAGTAGGGCGGCGAGGTCACCACGCAGTCGGCGCTGCCGGTGGGCAAGGTCCGCAGCACTTCCACGGCGTCCCCTGTCAGCAGTCTCACCGTAGGCCGGGCCCCTGACGGTCCATGCTCACCCTGGGGGCGCGGGTTCATGCCGCCCTCCTGTCCTGCGGCGGGGGGGTCCCGGGGCGGGGCAGGCCGAGCCGGTCCAGGCCGATGTCGTGAAAGTCGCCGCGCAGGTCGATGCCGACGTAATGGTGTTCGAGCCGGCGGGCGGCGAGGGCGGTGGTGGCGGCGCCGCTGAACGGGTCGAGCACAGTGCCGTGTGGCGGGCATCCGGCGGCGATACAGCGCAGGGGAAGATCGATGGGGTAGGCGGCGAAGTGGGCGGCCCGCAGCGGACGGGTGGGCATCGACCACACGTCGCCGGGGTTCTTGCCCTTGATGTGGGCAGCTGTGTGCCGTCGTCCGGTGGGCCGCAGCGCCTCGCCGGGCGGATGGGCGGCGAAGGCGGTGTGGTCGGTGTACTTGCCCTCCCCGTAAACGCTCTGGCCCCGTCGGCGTTCGGTGGCGTCGATACCTGCGCGGCGGCCTTTGCGGGAGCCGCCGATGATGATGCCTTCCCCCAGGGCCTCGGGACGGGCCAGTGGTTCGCGGATGGCGTCGAGGTCGAAGTAGTACCGCTGCTGCTGCACCAGCAGGAACACCAGCTCGTACCGGTTGGACAACCGGTCGTGCACCGATTCGGGCATGGCGTTGGGCTTGTGCCACACGACGGCGTTGCGCAGGATCCAGCCGTCCGCCTGCAGCGCGAAGGCCACCCGCCACGGCATCCCGATCAGGTTCTTGCGCGGCAGGGCCTGGGTGCGGTCGACCCCGGCACGTTGGACGGAATCCCGCATGATCCCCAGCGCACGGCGGCCCATCGCGGTGCTCCTGCGCATCGGGTCATCGGTGCGCCCTGGCGGTGTGGCGCTGTAGGAGTCGCCGAGGTTGAGCCACACCGTGCCGGTGGCCGTCAGCACCCTGCGCAGCTCGGCGAACACGCCGCGCAGGGCGTCAACGTAGTCCTCGGGGGTGGCCTCCAGCCCGTACTGGCGGTCTTGGCGGACGGCGCCGCAACGTCGGCAGGTGCGGGGGGTATCGCCCCGGTGCGCCGGCGAGGCCGGATAGGGCGTGCGGGGATGGTGGGGCGGGGCAGTGCTGGTACCCCGCCCGGTGGAGTGCGTGCAGACAGGATTGCCGCCGACCCACTGGCCGGTGCCGTAGTCACGCAGCCCCCAGTACGGGGGTGAGGTGACCACGCAGTCCGCAGCGTTGTCGGGGAGTTCGCGCAGGACCTCGACTGCGTCGCCGGTGTACAGGGTGACGGCATCACCGGCGAAGTACGGGGTGATCATGCCGCCTCCCGTGGCATGTCGTCGTGAGCCGCCTGACTTTCGACGGAGGGCCGCCGCACGAGAGGTGGGGGTCGAAGAGCGGCGGCTGCGGCCGCTTCGTCCGGGGCTCGGAAGATCAGAACGTCATGGTGGGCGGGCAGCGTGACCGGGTGGCCGGTGACGCGCTCGTGGCGGGCGGCGCACCGGCGCTGGGCCATGGAGGCCCGTACGAGCAGGCGGTCGCCGCGGAGTTCGGCCAGCAGGGCCACGCACCGGTCGACGGGCACCAGTCCGGCCGCACGCGCGGCGTCGTTTGCCTGCTTGGTCAGGTCCAGCAGTCGGCCGCGCTGTCGGTGCGGCCGTACGGTGACGACGATGTGGCCGCCGGGGCGCAGCAGGGGCCGGCACTCGATCAGCGCCTGATGCAGGCAGGCGGCCGGGGCGGCCGATCCAGCTTCGCCGTTGCCCGGCCGACCGGGCTGGCAGGCGGACGCGGTGGGGCGCAGGGCGGTCAGGATGAGGGTGATGTGCCCGGACAGTCCGGCCAGCCGGGTAGCGGCGGAGGCGGGCGGGTGGTCGAGCACCATGCCGTCTGGGGTGGCGCCGTCATGCTTGGCGGCAGTGATGTTGGCGCGGGCGACGGGCCACCAACGGGGCTGGCCGGTCAGTCCGATGGCGTGCCGGCCGGAGCGCAGGGCTTCGGTCAGCACGGTGCCCGCGCCGCAGTCCGGGTCCAGGACGGTGTCGCCGGGGCGGGTGTAGGTGGTGATGGCGTGGGCGGCGACGGCCGGGGGCATCCGGCCGGAGTCCCGGGCGGTCTCGGGGACGTAGCGGCCTTCGGCGAGTTGGGCGTGGCTGTCGAGCTGTCCGGTGGGCCAGACCGAGATGAGCGGGCGGGGCTGCGGGAAGCGGGCGGTCACTGGCGCTCCTCCCCCATGGGGTCGGAAGCGTTCTGAGGGCGGGCGAACAGCAGGAGGTCGGCATGCACCCGCATGTGGCACGGGGCCGGAGCGCAGGGCGCGTCGTCGGTGGGAAGGACAGCCGACGGGTCCGGCTCGGGGACGAGGGCACCCTCGCGGACGGGGACCTGAAGGAGCGCTACGTGATCGAGCTGCGCCAGTCCAGCAGCGTGGGCGGCGCGTGTCACGAGGCCGCCCGGGTCGATCAACCTGCCGCGTCGGTGGTCACTGTGGGTAATGACGGCGAGGACTCCTGAGGGAGCCAGCAGACTGCCCCACGAGACGTCTGGGACCCATTCCGGATGGTGTGGATCGACGAGTGCGACGACCGCGTCGTAGCGGTCCGGGCCGACTGCGGTCGGCCCGCGGCGTCGCCGGACCGGTCGGTGGCCGGTCGGTGCGGGAGGGACCGACTCGGGTGGCAGTCGGTGTACCGACTGCCACCCCGGCGATGCGGTGTCCGCGGTGGCGTGGGCGTCGAAGTCGGGGGCGGCGGTGACGGCTTCGAGGGTGCGGCCGAGTCGGCGTGCCGTCCCGGCCGCCTCGATCAATACGGGAAGCGGTCCGCCTCCGGTCCGGGTACCCGGTGTGGCCCGGTCGGGGGCGGGCATGCCGGGGCCGGTGGGCGGGGCGAGGAGCAGCACGCGGTGGCTGGGCCGGGTGTAGGTGGCGACGACCCGGTTGATGGTCTCCATCAGCCATGGTTCGATCACGTGGGCGTCGGGGTGGCGGGAGGGCTGGGCGACCGGCCAGACGGAGCCCGGGCGCCGGGGACGCCGGGGCCGTTGGTTGCGTGCGCTGCGGCACGCAGGCATGGGGCAAGGCCGGTGCTGGTCTGGCGGGGTGGAGGCGCCGTGCGGGGGCTGCGGGCGGGGCGGTGGTGTCATGTCCACTCTCCTGGGTGCTGTAGTGACCGGGTGGTGCGCTGTCACCGCAGAAGGCCGGGATTCGGGACTGTTTTGGACACCGCGCCGCGAGATTCGTCGTGCCCGCCCATGCTCGGCAGCCCCGCTTCCCCGCCATTGGACGGACACCTTAAAGCAGGTTGCGAGGCTTTCCGAAAAGATCCCGGCCTGCCCCGGAGGGCGGGGTCGGGGTCTGGCCGACGACCGTTTCTCAGCCCGTCAGTTACGGCTTCTTGCCGACCGCCGATCAGCCGCGACAAGACGTCAGGTCATCGGCGTGACGCGTCCGCCAAGACGCCTAAAGACTTACTACGACAGCACTAAAGTTGCAGGTCATAGGCTACTTAGCCGTTACTAAAGGCCTACTGAGACCCACATCGTCAGCCGGTTCCCGCAGTTACGGAATCCCCCCAGAGCAGAAGTCTGTTTAAGCAATCTTTAGCATCAAGGAGATCCCTGGCGGGGAGCCTCCTTGTTCTTTTCTTGTCGGTTTCTTGTCGGCTGTCTGGATTCCTTGAGGCGTCGTTTCTTTCGCCTCGTGAAGGAGTTGCCTGACATGGCTGACAGGCATACCGCCCACCGCGCTCGCGCCACTGGGCAGCCGTCGCCGCTGGATACCGCTCGGGAGTGCTTCACGCTGCTGGTGACCGGACCGCAGCCGCTGTCCCTGGATGGCCGGCGTTACCCGGGTCTGCCCAACCGGTACATCCCGCTGGATGAGTTGCGGGACCGGATGCTGCGCCGCCGCTGCCCGCGGCGTACCCGGGACGAGGTCTGGGCGTACCTGGTGCGGCAGTCCCGTGAGCAGGGGGCGACGTGGACGCTGGCGTGCGCGGGGATGGCGCTGCCGGCTCTGGCCGGGGTGTCCCGTTGGTTGTCGGCTCGGTTCCCCGGCGATGTGGTCGACCTGCATGGCGAGGTGCTCTCGGGGTTCCTCGGCGCCCTTGCAACGATCGATGTGGACCGCCCGCGGGTGCTCGTGCGGCTGCGTTGGGCGGCCTACCGCGCCGGGTTCACAGCGCTGTCCGAGGCGCTGGACGCCCCCATGCCGGTGGCCAGCGCGTTCCGGTCGGGGCCGCCGAAGCCGCCGTGGGGTCACCCCGACTTGGTGCTGGCGCGGGCGGTCCGGCAGTCGGTCCTGACCCGGACTGAGGCCGACCTGATCGGCGCCACCCGACTGGACGAGACGCCCATCACCGACTGGGCCGACCGCCACCAGATGTCCCATGAGGCGGCCTACAAGGCCCGCCGGCGTGCCGAGCGACGCCTGGTCGCTTTCCTGCGCGAGCAGACTACGGCCACCGACCCGGACGACCCGGTCGCCTCCTACCTCGCCGACGATCTGGCCTCACAGACCTCGCAGTCCCGCCCGGCCCGGCGGTCACCGTGCGTTATCGCGATGGGGCAGGACGGTCCAGCACAGCCCGGTCGGAAATCCGCAGTGGCGGTGTCCAAAACGGGCGCTGATTCCGGCCTTCTCGAGTGCGGGGGATCCACACCCGCCCTCGCGTCCCGCGTGTCTCCGGAGGCCCCCCGATGCGCCTAATCCCCCTGTCCTGCCGCCGTACCCGCCCCCCTGCGGACACCGCAACCCGCCGTCGCCCCGGGCATGAGCCTCGTAGCGGCTGGCTGTGCCGGGGGCTCATGCTGGCCGGTTTGACGCTGCTGGTGCTCGCCGTCGTCGTCACCTCGGCGCATGCCGCCGAGCCGGCTCACGTCCTGGCCTTGGCCAAGTCGGTCGACGAGGTCCTGAACAACATCCGCAACTGGATCATGGGCATCCTGGCGGGCTTGGCCACGGTGTTCTTGTCCATCGGCGGCGTGCGCTACGTCATGGCCGGGGGTGATCCCGGTGAGGTGGAGAAGGCCAAGACCGCCTTCAAGAGCGCGGGCTGGGGCTATGGGCTGGCCGCGCTGGCCCCGCTGGTGGTCGAGATCCTCAAAGGGATCGTGGGGGCCTGATGACCCCCGCCCCGGCCCAGGCCACCACCGCCCTGGCACACCGGCTCCCGGCTCCCGCGGCCTCCGGCCGGACCGAGGCCGGGCGCCCAGCGCAGCCGAACCGCCGCGGCCGGTGGCGGCACTGGCGCCGCGCCCTGGTGCTCGCCACCATCGTCCTGGCGGTACTGGCGTCGGTGTTCTCCGCCTACGCCGACCCGAGCCCGAGCCCGAGTCCCGGCCCGGCGCCGGCCCCAACCGCCTCCACTGAGCCCACACCGACACCGTCAGGGACCGAGTCCTCGTGCTCGGCGTCGGACTGCATTCCGCAGCCCAGCGCATCGGCCTCCCCGCGCCCGACGGCGGGAACCATGCCCCCGGCCGAGGTTCCAGAAGGCGACGGCACCGGCGGGATATCCGGGTGGATCGCCAAGGGCATCAGCAGCGCGATCACAGGCTTCTTCAAATCGGTGATCAAGTTCGCGCTCAATCCGCTGCTGGACCTGCTCAGCGGCACCTTGCTGACTACGCCGAGTCCCGCGTCCATGCCGCGCGTGGGCGAGCTGTGGACGAACTCCTGGCAGATCGCTCTTGCCTGCTACGCCCTGCTGGTCGCCATCGCCGGGGTCGTGGTGATGAGTCACGAGACGGTGCAGACCCGCTATTCGATCAAGGAAATTGCGCCACGGATTCCCCTGGGGTTCCTCGCCGCCGCGCTGTCGCTGTTCCTGGGGGGCAAGGCCGTCGACCTGGCCAATGCCCTCTCCCGCGCGGCCATGGGCGGCGGTGTCAACGCCGACACTGCCGGGCCTGCGCTGCGCGACTTCGTGCTGAGCTCCTTCAACTCCGACAGCGGCAGCATCTTCATGGTCCTGATGTGGCTCGTGGCCATCGGGGTCTTGGTCGCCCTGTTGCTGACCTTCGTCGTCCGCGTGGCCCTGACGATCATTCTGATCGTCGCCGCGCCCCTGGCGCTGATCTGCCATGCCTTGCCGCAGACCGACGGCGTCGCCCGCTGGTGGTGGAAGGCCTTCGGCGGCGTGCTGGCCATCCAGGTCGCCCAGTCTCTCGCCCTGATCACCGGGGTGCGGGTGTTCTTGACTCCCGGTGGGTTCGGCCCCAACGGACTGTTCGGGTTCAACGACAACGGGCTGGTCAACGTGCTGATCACGCTGGCGCTGATGTACGTCGTCTTCAAGATCCCGTTCTGGATCCTGGGGTCGATCCGTTTCGGCCACGGCCGCTCGTTCGTCGGCAAGGTGGCCCGCGCCTACGTGATGTACAAGACGCTCGGACTGTTGCGCGGCGGGGGTGGGGCGGGGGGTGGGGCGCGCGGCGGTGGGCGCCGCA